>CANPFP010000041.1 GCA_947573385.1 uncultured Bacillota bacterium
CCGCCTTTCTCCGTTTTCGTTTCAGCCGCTTTCTTGCGGCGAGTACTCCAAACAGGGCCTTCCAGCCCGCCCCCAGGCCGATCCACACCAACGTCCCGATTTTGACGGACAGGGCGGCCTGACCGTATACCGTCGTCCCCGGGGCATCGAAGTCCAGCTTCACCCGGGCGGTGCCGTCCTTCACATGGAAGGCCCTGGTCAAGGGGTACCACAGCGCCCCCAGTGCGGCGTTGGCCTGGCCGTAGAGCATGGCCGTGTCCGCCGGGTCGCCGCCGCCGGCGGTGAGCTCCAGCTCCAGCACGTCCACCCGCAGGCCCCGCCACATGCCCTTTGCCGCCTCCAGTGCCACAGGGAGCAGGGCCTGGGCGTACTCCAGTGCCCCGCCAATTTTTTCCGGGAGCGGAGTGGGGGGCTTCTCCTTCTTGGGCTTCTTCGGCTCTTTTTCCTTTTTCGGTTTCTTGGGCTTCCCGATTTTTTCTTCCTTCGGCCCGGCAGGGAGAATTTTAAGCTTAAATCTGCCCAGCCGTATCCAGAGGAAAAAGCCCTCCGCGCTGAACTCCGCCCGGCCGCCCACCCGGACCTGCCCCAGCAGGAGCAGGATCAGGACAAGCACGGCCAGGACAAACAGGGCCTTCACGGTCCCTCCGCCGGGGGCTCCGGCGGCGCTTCGGACTCCTCCAGCACCTCAGCCTCCCGGAGGCGGGCCAGGCTGGCCTCCAGCTCCAGGGTCATCTGGCTGCCCTCCTGGGACTGGTTGGGCAGCTCGGGCAGCTCCTCCAGGCTGGACAGACCAAAGGAGCGCAGGAAATTTTTAGTGGTTTTAAACTGCACCGGCCGGCCGGGGACAGCCAGACGGCCCGCCTCCTCGATGAGCTCCCGCTCCAGAAGAAGGCCCATGGTGTAGGAGCTGTCCACCCCCCGCACCTGGTCCACATAGGCCCGGGTGACGGGCTGGTAGTAGGCGATGATGGCCAGCACCTCCAGCGCCGGCTGGGACAGCCGGGCAGGCTTGCGGCTCTCCATCGTCTTGCGGATGTAGCCGGCAAACTCCGGAGCGGAACACAGCTGATAGCTGGTGTCCAGCTTGACCAGGCGGATGCCCCGGCGGTCGTAGCTGTATTGGTCCATCAGCCGCTGGGCCACCGCGTCCAGAGTGGGCCGGTCCACCTCCAGCCCCAGGCACAGCCGCTCCACCGCCACCGGCTCCCCGGCGGCGAACAGCACCCCCTCCAGGGCGGATTCTAACTCTTTTACTTCCATTTGGGGGTACCTCCTTTCCTGTGAATCCCCCCGCCACTTCGTGGCCCTCCCCCCTTTGGCAAGGGGGGCTTTTACGCAATCTGTGTCTTACCTACTCCTAATGGCCCCCTTGCGAAAGGGGGCTGGCAACGGCGCAAGCCGCTGACTGGGGGATTCAATAATTCTCCGAGGTAAACTCCACCTTGCCCTCCTCCTGGGTGCAGGTGACGGTACAGTCCGACTCGGTGCCCGCCAGCAGCAGGCGGCGGGCCTTGCACAGCTCCAGCACAGCCAGGAAGGTGGCCACCACCTCCGACCGGCTGCGGCTGCCCTTGAACAGGGCCCGGAAGCGGGTAACGCCGAAGGTAATCAGCCGCTTGATGATCTCCCCCGCCTTGTCGGCCACGGGGTAGGGCTCCCGGCCCACGATGCCCTGGAAGGCGGACACCGGCGGGGGGAGCTTGTTGTCCAGCCGGCTCAGCACGTCGGTCATGGCCTTGAGCAGATCGGCCCTGTCATGGACGTAGCGGTATACCTTATCGGGCTGGACCGCCTCGGGCACCTTGGTCAGGTAGTCCCGGCCAATTTGATAACGGCTGTCCAGAGCGGGGACCACCGCTTTGACCTTCAAGTAATTCTCGTTGCGCTGATGGGCCTCCAGGGTGGCGATGAGCTGTTCCATCTCGCTCATGGCCTCCTCGTCGTTGATGGACAGCAACATCCGGGTCTTGATATACACCAGATGGGAGGCCATGGTGACAAAATCGCTGGCAACCTCCAGGTCCAGCTCCCGCCGCTGGTTCATCCACTCCATGTACTGGTCCAGAATGAGGGAAATTTGAATGTCCTTGATTTCCAGCTTGTTCTTGCTCAGCAGGTGGAGGATCAGGTCCAGAGGGCCCACAAAGTCCTCCATATTTTCCTCTTTTGCCTTCACCACCCCTTCCAGGTGGTAAATGGGAGCCTCCAAGGGCCCACCTCCCCATTTTAGGATTATCTTTTTTGTTATTATAACAGTTTGTCCTGGAAAAGACAAGATAAAATCGCACTGGCTCGGCTTTATCTGGACCATTAAGGTAAAAAGGGACAACCGCCACCCTGGCCAGTGACGGTTGTTACTTAAAATAACCCATCCATAAAGGATTGACCGCTTTTACTGCGGTGTCCTTTTATGCTCTTAATATAGTCAAGCACAATGCGGTCATTTTTCTATCCCGGCAAAGATGGCCGACAGCAGCTCCTCCCGGCCAGTGCCCTTTTCGGCGGAGAAGGGAATCAGCATATCCCCCTCCCCCAGCCCCAGGGTATCCCGGATGGTCTGGAGGTTGGGCTCAATCTCGCTCTTTTTCAGCTTATCCAGCTTGTTGGCCACGATAATCAGGGGACAGCCCGTCTCTCGAAACCACTGGAACATGGTGCAGTCGTCGGCGGTGGGCTTGTGGCGGGAATCCACAATCATCACCCCCAGGGTAAGCAGGTCGGGCCGGGCGAAGTAGTCCTCCATCAGCCGCCCCCACCGGTCCCGCTCCGCCTTGGACACCTTGGCGTAGCCGTAGCCCGGCAGGTCCACCAGGTAGAAGGCCCCGTCGATGTTGAAGTAGTTCACATGGACGGTCTTCCCCGGCGCGGCCCCCACCCGGGCGAAGTTCTTCCGGTTGAGGAGACGGTTGATGACCGACGACTTGCCCACGTTGGACCGTCCGGCGAAGGCCACTTGGGGCCGGCCGTCCTGAATGAAGTTCTTCGGGGAGACGGCAGAGAGAACAAACTCCGCCTTCTGTAAATTAACCATTCGGTTCTCCTCCTTATGGCCCCCTTGCCAAAGGGGGCTGGCACCGACAAAGGCGGTGACTGGGGGATTCCGCAAAAAAGAATCCCCCCGCCACTTCGTGGCCCTCCCCCCTTTGACAAGGGGGGCTTTTACTGGCTCAGCCGGGAGCTGCCCTCTCCCTTGGGCGCGGGGGGCAGGTCAGGCAGGGCCTCGTTCTTTCTGGGGCGGCCCCGGCGACGGGGCGTGGGGACCTCCAAAGGGCGGTTCAGGGCCTGGGCCAGCACCTGGTCGGCCCGCTCCACCAGCACGAACTGGAGGGCCTTGCGCACTGTCTGGTCGATTTCCTCCAGGTCCTTGGCATTGTCGGCGGGGATGATAACCGTCTTAATTCCGTTGCGGAAGGCGGCCATGGTTTTCTCCTTCAGTCCGCCGATGGGCAGCACCCGGCCCCGGAGGGTGACCTCTCCGGTCATGGCAAGCCCCCGGCGCACCGACACCCCGGTGAGGGCGGACACCATGGCGGTGGTGATGGCAATGCCGGCGGAGGGGCCGTCCTTGGGCACCGCCCCCTCGGGGAAGTGGACGTGGATGTCCTTCTCCTTGTAGAAGTCGGCGGGGAGGTTCAGCCGGCCGGCCTGACTGCGGATAAAGCTGAGGGCGGCGTGGGCCGACTCCTTCATCACGTCTCCCAGGTTGCCGGTGAGCTCCACCTTGCCGGAGCCGGGGACCACATTGACCTCCACCTCCAGCAGCTCGCCGCCTACGGAGGTCCAGGCCAGGCCGTTGACCACACCTACACGCTCCTCCAGAGCCTGACGCTCGGGGTGGTACTTGGGCACGCCCAGATACTCCTCCAGGTCCTTGTCGGTCACCTTAATCGTTTTAGCGCCCTCAGACACCACCTTCATGGCAGTCTTGCGGCAGACGGCGGCCAGCCGGCGCTCCAACACGCGGACTCCCGACTCCCGGGTGTAGGCGGCGATGATCTCCCGCAGGGCGCCGTCGGACACCTTGAGCTGCTGTCTGGTCAGACCGTGGCGCTTCAGCTCCTTAGGCAGCAGGTGCTTTTTGGCGATCTGCACCTTCTCCTCGTCGGTGTAGCTGGACAGCTCAATGACCTCCATCCGGTCCAGCAGGGGGCGGGGGATGGTGTCGGTGGTGTTGGCGGTGGTGATAAACATCACCTGGGACAGGTCAAAGGGGACCTCCAGGAAATTGTCCCGGAAGGAGACATTCTGTTCTCCGTCCAGCACCTCCAGCAGAGCGGAGGAGGGATCCCCCCGGTGGTCCCGGCCCAGCTTGTCGATCTCGTCCAGCAGGATGAGAGGGTTGCAGCTCTGTGCCTGGTTAATGGCGGAGATAATCCGGCCGGGCATGGCGCCTACATAGGTCTTCCGGTGACCACGAATTTCGGCCTCGTCGCTGACGCCGCCCAGGGAGATGCGGGCCAGCTTCCGGTTCATGGCCCGGGCCATGGACATGGCGATGGAGGTCTTGCCCACCCCCGGCGGGCCCACCAGACAGATAATCTGCCCCTTCAGCTCAGGGGCCAGCTGGCGGACAGCCACAAACTCCAGCACCCGCCGCTTCACCTTGTCCAGGCCGAAGTGGTCCTGGTCCAGCGCCTTCTGGACGGCGGAGACATTCACTTTTTCCTTGGTTGTCTTGCCCCAGGGCAGCTCCAGGCAGATGTCCAGATAGTTGCGCAGGACGGTGCTCTCCGAGGAGCTGTAGGACTGCTTGGCCAGCCGGCCCAGCTCCTTGTTCAGCTTCTCCCGCACCGGGTCGGAGAGTTTGGCCTGGGCAATCTTCTCCCGGTACTCCTCGATTTCATCGGTCTCCTCCCCCAGCTCGGTCTGGATGGCCTTCATCTGCTCCCGCAGGTAGTAGTCCCGCTGGTGGCTGCTCATCTGCTCCCGGGCCCGCTCCTGAATCTCCTGGTCCAGGGCGAGAATCTCCACCTCCCGCTCCAGCAGGCGGCAGAGCTTCTCCAGCCGCCTGGTGGGGCGCAGTTCCTCCAGGATAGACTGCTTGTCGCTGTTGCGCATGGGGATGTTCTGGGCGATATAGTCGGCGATGTGCCCCGGGTCCTGACTGGCCAGCACATGGATGAGCAAATCAGGGGACAGCTTGGGGGAGAGCTCGGCATAGTTTTGGAACATCTCATAGGCGGCTCGAATCAGAGCTTCCGTCCTGGCGCTCCCTCTGGCCTGGGGGACATCAATCTCCTGCACCTCCGCCTCCAAATGGGGGTCGCTGCGCAGCAGCTGAAGAAGACGGCCCCGGGTCTCTCCCTCTACCATCACCCGCACATTGTCCCCCGGCATCCGGAGAATCTGTCGGATGTTAGAGATTGTACCCACCCGGTACAAGTCATCCAGACCGGGCTCCTCCTCTGCGATGTCTTTCTGACCCACCAAAAACACCGGACTTCCGGCGCTCATGGCCGTCTCCAGCGCCCGTACCGAGCTCTCCCGGGCCACCTCAAAATGGATCAGCACATTGGGAAAGACCGTCAGCCCCCGCAGGGCGATAACCGGCATGGTGGCGGTGTGGAGGATATCATATTCTTTCGGCATAAATTTGTTCACTTCCTCTCAAAGGGGTAGGACAGACGCCCCGCTCGGTTGGGGGCGGGGCGTCCGGTTTTATTGTTATGTCAGCCAGCCCGGCCTTGATCCCGGCGGCGGGGCTGCTCCACCTGGAGGGTGGCCTTACCCAGCTTGGGTCTCTGGGTGCGCTCCGGGTCCCGGGTCAGCTCCGGAGGAGCACCGTCCTTAACACACTCCCCAGTGATGGCCACCTTGACGATGGTGGGGTCGGAGGGGATGTCATACATGATCTGGCTCATGATCTCCTCCAGAATGGCCCGCAGGCCGCGGGCACCGATCTCCCGGGACACCGCCCGGTCGGCCACCGCTTCCAGCGCCTCGTGGGTAAAGTCCAGCGCCACCTCGTCGTAGCTGAGCAGCACCTGATACTGCTTCACCAGAGCGTTCTTAGGCTCGGTGAGGATGCGCACCATCTGGTCCCGGTCCAGGGACTCCAGGGTGGTTACCACTGGCATACGGCCCACCAGCTCAGGGATGATACCGTACTTGAGCAGGTCCTGGGGCTGGAGCTCAGCCATCAGCTCGCCTACATTGCGCTCCTTTTTGCTCTTGATCTCGGCGCCGAAGCCCAGCGACCGTTTATCCAGGCGGTGCTCGATGATCTTGTCGATGCCGTCGAAGGCGCCGCCGCAGATAAAGAGGATGTTGTGGGTGTCGATCTGGATAAACTCCTGATGGGGGTGCTTCCGGCCACCCTGGGGGGGGACGTTGGCCACAGTGCCCTCCAGAATTTTCAGCAGGGCCTGCTGCACGCCCTCGCCGGACACGTCCCGGGTGATGGAGGTATTCTCGCTCTTCCTGGCAATCTTATCCATCTCGTCGATATAGACGATGCCCCGCTCGGCCAGCTCGATATCGTAGTCGGCGGCCTGCACCAGGCGCAGGAGGATGTTCTCCACATCGTCACCCACATAGCCCGCCTCGGTGAGGGTGGTGGCGTCGGCGATGGCAAAGGGTACCTTCAGCACCCGGGCCAGGGTCTGGGCAAACAGGGTCTTGCCGCAGCCGGTGGGGCCCATGAGCAGAATGTTGCTCTTTTGCAGCTCCACATCCTCCGCCCCGCCGAAGTAGATGCGCTTATAGTGGTTGTACACCGCCACCGACAGGGCCACCTTGGCCTTCTCCTGGCCAATGATATACTGGTCCAACACAGCATGGATCTCCTTGGGGGTGGGGATAGCGTCGGGGATGTCCCCGGGGAACTGGTCCAGATCATCCAGCAGCATGGGCTCCGCCCCCATGGCCTCCATACACAGGTTGACACACTCGTTGCAGATGTATACACCGGGTCCGGCGATCATCCGCTTCACCTGGTCGGGGTGCTTGCCGCAGAAGGAACAGCGGACCTTTCTCTCGTCATTGTTTGCCATGGATACACCTCATTTTTTCAGGAATTACCGCTTATCAATCACTTTGTCGATAAGGCCGTACTCAGCCGCTTCCTGGGCGGTCATAAAATTGTCCCGCTCGCAGTCGGCGGTGACCACCTCAATGGACTTGCCGGTGTTCTCAGACAAAATGCGGTTCGTCCGAGTTTTGATAATCTCCAGCCGGCGCAGATGGATGGCCATATCGGTAATCTGGCCCTGGGTGCCGGCGGAGGGCTGGTGAATCATAATTTCAGCGTTGGGCAGGGCCAGCCGCTTGCCCTTGGCGCCGGAGGACAGCAGGAAAGCTCCCATAGAAGCGGCCATGCCGATGCAGATGGTGGACACGTCGCACTTGATATACTGCATGGTGTCATAGATCGCCATGCCGGCTGTGACGGAACCGCCGGGGCTGTTGATATAGAACTGGATATCCTTATCCGGATCCTGGGCCTCCAGATACAGCAGCTGGGCCACGATGAGGGAAGCGGTGGTGTCGTTGACCTCCTCCGACAGCATAACAATACGGTCATTGAGCAGACGGGAGAAGATGTCGTAGGACCGCTCGCCCCGGTTGGTCTGTTCTACTACATAGGGAACTAAACTCATGATACTACTCCTTTTTTAGTTGGGATACCTGATTATACCCACTGGACAGAACATTCATTCCATTTGCTAAACACATTCGCCCGGGGCGGCTAAAACCGCCCCGGGACATATGACACTTTACTCCTCGGCGGACTCCTCGGCCTTCTTCTTGGTCCGGCTGCGCTTGGGCTTCTCCTCGCCCTCATCCTCTTTCTTCGCGGCCTTCTTGGGGGCGGCCTTCTTCTTGGCCTTGCCCTCCTTGGCGCTGTCCATCACCAGCTTGTGGGCCTTCTGGAGGGCCAGGTCCTTCTTCAGCCCGTCCGCGGGAATGATGGCTTTTACCTGGTCGGTCTCCATTTTATACTGCTCGGCCAGCTTGGCAAGCTCCGCTTCATACTCCTCATCGGAGACCTCGATATTCTCCGCCTTTGCCACAGCGGTGAGGGCCAGTTCCATCTGCACCTGCTTCAGAGCGGCAGGCTTGGCGGAGGCACGCATCATCTCGGGGGTCATCCCCATCATGGACATGTACTGGTCCACGCCGATACCCTGGCTTTGAAGACGCATGGCATAGTCATCCATCAGGCGGTCGGTCTGGCTCTCCACCATGCCGTCAGGGATCTCACACTCCATATTCTCCACCAGCTGCTCCATAATGGCGTTCTCAAAGTCACTCTTGGCCTGCGCCTCCTTGCGCTGCTGGAGCTTCTCCCCCAGGTCCTTGCGGAAGTCGGCCAGGGTCTCGAACTCAGACACGTCCTTGGCAAACTCGTCGTCCACCTCGGGGGCCTGAGACTCCTTCACCTCGTTGACCTTCACATGGAAGACCACCGCCTTGCCGGCCAGGTCGGCGTGGTAGTCCTCGGGGAAGGTGATGTCGATATCCTTCTCCTCCCCGGCCTTCATGCCGATCACCTGCTCCTCAAAGCCGGGGACGAACATGCCCGCACCCAGCTTCAGGTCGTAGTTCTCGCCTTTGCCGCCATCGAAGGGGGTGCCGTTGTCGAAGCCCTCAAAGTCAATCACGGCAGTGTCGCCCTTCTTGGCCTTGCGCTTCACACTGACCAGACGGGTGGCCCGGTCGATATAGGGCTTCAGCTCCTCGTCGACATCCTTATCTGTGACCTTGACCTCCTCCTTGGGGGCGGTCAGGCCCTTGTACTCGCCCAGCTTAGCTTCGGGACGGACAGAGACCAGCGCTTTGAAGGTAAAGCCCTCCTTGCCCACCTCCACAATCTCCATCTTGGGGTAGCCCACGTCGTCCAGGCCCTGCTCCTTTACCGCCTCGTCGTAGGCGGCGGGGTAGACGTCGTTGATGGCGTCTTCATAGAAGACACCGGAGCCGTACATGCCCTCGATAATCTTCCGGGGAGCCTTGCCCTTACGGAAACCGGGGACGTTGATCTTGCCCCGTGTTCTCAGATAGACCTTCTGAATGGCGGTCTCGAATACGTCGGCCTCCACCTGGATAGTGAGCTCTACGGTGCTCTTCTCTTTCTTCTCAACACTGATGACCTTCATTTGTCAATTTCCTCCTGTCGGTCCCGCCCCGGCACGGCCGGCAGGGGGCCTTTTTACTTTCGCCACGATATTTTATCAGATACGCGGCGGTTTGAACAGTCTTTTTTTGAAAATTCCCCGAAATATTTCTAATTCACCTCTGAGGGCATCCCTAATCTGGCACTTTGACGGGGATCGGACGCATGTAGGGACGGACATTATCCGCCCGCTGTTATGATTCGCTCCCAAACAGCGCACAATATACGCCCCTACAGCACACATACTGGCCGAAAGCCTACATAATCTGCGGACACCAGGCGGTAGTCCACCGTACCCTGCCGGCCGGTAACAGCCAGCCGGTGGCTCCCCCCGTGGAGGTGGCCATAGCAGCACAGCTTAACTCCGTACCGCTCCAGCAGGTCGAGAATCTCCTGGCACCGGTAGCCCTGATACAGGGGCGGATAGTGGAGGAAACACAGCTTTTCCCGCTCCCCTGCCTCCTTCAGCGACGTCTCCAGCCGGATCAGCTCCCGGTTAAAGATTTTTGCGGAGTGCTCCCCCCGGTCCTCCTCGTAGAACCACCCCCGGGTGCCGCACAGGGCAGTCTCCCCGTAGAGGTGGCTGTTGTTGTGGAGGATATCCAGCGTATCAAACCCGTTTTCCCGAAAAAAGGCCTTCATTTTGCTGGCGGTGGTCCACCAGTAGTCATGGTTGCCTTTGAGCAGAAGCTTCCGTCCTCCTGGCAGGGCGTCCAGAAAAGCAAAATCATCTCTCGCCTCCCCCAGACTCATACCCCAGGATACATCTCCGCAGATCACCACCGTGTCCTCCGGGGACACGATGGAAAACCCCTCTCTCAGCTTGTCCACATAGCCCGTCCAGCCCCCGCCGAACACGTCCATAGGCTTGTCGGATGCCAGGGACAGATGGGTATCTCCAATGGCGTACAGGGCCATGGGCTCACTCCAGCAGGGACAGTACCGCGTCCACCATGCGGTCCTTCTCCACCACACGGGTGAAGCGGACCGCCTTGTCCCGCAGGCCGGCCAACGGGGCGGGGGCGGGCTGGCCCGTTTTGGCGGTGAGCTGGTCCAGGGCGTCCAGGCCGGAGACGATGCCGGTCTCTCCCAGGGCTTCCAGCACACTGCCGCAGAACTTAAAGGGACTGGCGGTGGATGCTACGATGGCAGGGGTGTTGTCCCCCGTCTCCTGCCGGTACTGCTTCAAGGCAGAGAAGGCCACGGCGGTGTGGGTGTCGATGAGGTAGCCGTACTTGTCAAACATGGTGCGGATAGTCCGCTGGGTCTCCTTATCGTCACAGAAATATCCCTTGAAGCACTTTTGCAGCCGGTCTCGGATGCGGTCGCTCACCTGATACCGGCCTGTTTCAGACAGTTGGGCCATATATCGCTTTACCTCCTCCGGGTCCTGGGTGACAGCCAGAAGCAGCCGCTCCAGGTTGGAGGAAATTAGGATGTCCATAGAGGGAGACATGGTGTTGTAGAAGGGTCGGTTCCGGTCGTATATCCCCTCCCGGAGGAAGTCGGTGAGCACGTTGTTGCTGTTGGAGGCGCAGATGAACTGGTCGATGGGCAGGCCCATCTCCCGGGCGTAGTAGGCGGCCAGGATGTTGCCGAAGTTGCCGGTGGGGACGCAGACATTTACCGTCTCGCCCGGGGCGATCTTCTCATCCCGGAGCAGGTCGCAGTAGGCGGAGATGTAGTAGACGATCTGGGGCAGAACCCGGCCCCAGTTGATGGAGTTGGCGGAGGAGAAGAAATAGCCCCGGCGCTCCAGTTCCTGGCGGACCGTCCCGTCAGAAAACAGCTTCTTCACGCCGGTCTGGGCGTCGTCGAAGTTGCCCACCACGGCGCACACTCCCACATTGCCCCCCTCCTGGGTGACCATTTGCAGCTCCTGCACCTCAGACACCCCGTCCTTGGGGTAGAACACCAGAATTTTGGTGCGGGGCACGTTCTTAAAGCCCTCCAGGGCTCCCTTTCCCGTGTCCCCCGAGGTGGCCACCAGGATGCACACCGTCTTGTCCTCCTCCGTCTTCGACAGGGAAGCGGTGAGCAGGTGGGGCAGCATTTGCAGAGCCATGTCCTTAAAGGCACAGGTGGGACCGTGCCACAGCTCCAGACAGTGGGTATTGCCGTCCACCGTATGGACGGGAGCCACCGCCGGGGAGTCAAACCGGTCCGGGCCGTAGGCGGCGTTGGCGTAGTCGGTGAGCTCCTTGACGGAGAACTCCTCCAAAAACTGCTTCATGATGTACACCGCCCGCTGCTGGTAGGCCATGTCCCTCATATCCTCCAGCGCCTTTCCGGGCAGCTTGGGGATATAGAAGGGGGTCAGCAGTCCCCCGTCCTTGGCCAGCCCCTGGGCAATCGCCTGGGAGGCAGAATATTGGATAGTGTTGTCCCGCGTGCTGATATACCGCATGTCGATCCTTCCTTACTTCAGTATTGATGGCTCTTATTATGCCAGTTTTTTGCCGGGAGGTCAAGTTTTTTATCCTAAAACACATTTTCCAGATGAATCAGTTCAGGCCGGGAGGTATCAATCCCCCGGGGGGCGTAAATTTCGATCACATCAAACCGGGGCTGGAGGGCTGTGGGGTGCTGGGACAGGTACAGCGTGGCAGCGGTGCGCAGCCTGTCCTGCTTGTGCCGGTCCACAAAGGCGGCCGCAGAGCCATAGGCGGCGCTTTTGCGCAGCTTGACCTCTACAAAACAGAGATATGTATTGTCAGCGGCGATCAGGTCAAGCTCCCCAAACCGGCACTTCCAATTGGCCGCCACAATATGGAAACCCTTGCCGCGCAGATAGTCCGCCGCCCGGTCCTCTCCCCACCGGCCCAGCAGCCGGCTCTCCTGACCGCTCATTTCTCCGTCTCCTTTTTCAGAAAGGTTTTGCGGTGGATGGGGCTGGGGCCGTGCTGGGCCAGCAGCTCATAGTGGAGTCTCGTCCCATAGCCCTTATGCTGGTCAAAGCGGTATTCCGGGTACTTTTCCGCCATCTCCACCATATAACGGTCCCGGCTCACCTTGGCCAGGATGGACGCCGCCGCGATGGACGCGGACAGGCTGTCCCCCTTCACCAGACAGCGGTGCGGTGTGATAATGGCGGCGCTCCGCCCCCTGTCCCGGTTACCGTCGATGAGGGCAAAATCCGCCTTCCGGGTCAAACCGTCGATGGCCAGCTGCATGGCCCTCATCCGGGCGCTGAGGATGTCGGTGGCGTCAATCTCTTCCGCATCCACCCAGGCCACCGACCAGGCCAGAGCTTTCTCCTGGATGACTGGGAAAAGCGCCTCCCGCTTCTTCTCGGTCAGCTTCTTGGAATCATCCAGGCCGGGGATATCCTCCCCCAGGGGCAGAATCACCGCCGCCGCGTATACCGGCCCGGCCAGAGGTCCCGCCCCCGCTTCATCACAGCCGCAGACGAAGGTATGACCCTCCGCGGCTGCCTCTCTTTCATACTGCCAAAAATCCATTGTTACACCCCCTCCGGCCTCTCCAGGGTGAACCGGCCCAGCTTGCTCCCCCGGTACTCGTCCAGCAGGACCCGGGCCATGCGCTCGGTGTCCAGCTCGTTGCCGGAGACGCGCATCCCCCGGCGCGCGGCGCAGGCCTGAAGGAGACGGTAGCCCCAGGCTACGTCGTTCTCCCCCTCCTCCCGGCCGGGGACTTCGGTGAGCTTGTAGCCGTCCGTCAGCGCCTGGGGGTAGCGCTCCCCGAGAAGGGCCATGAAGTGGCAGCCCAGGGTCTCCACGTCCATAATCTCGTCCTTCACCGCCCCGGTAAAGGCCAGGTTCATGCCGGTGACCTCGTCCTCAAACTTGGGCCAGAGGATGCCGGGGGTGTCCAGCAGGTCCAGCCCCTGGTCCACGTGGACCCACTGCTTGCCCCGGGTGACGCCGGGGCGGTCGCTGGCCTTGGCGGACTTCTTTTTGGCTACCTTATTGATAAAGGTGGACTTGCCCACGTTGGGCACCCCCACCACCATGGCCCGGACCGGCCGGCCCACCTGGCCCTTCTCCCGCCATTTGGCGATCTGGTCGCGGAGCACCCCCTGGACCACTGTGGAAAACTGGTTGATCCCCCGGCCGGACCGGGCGTCGGTCTCCAGCACGGAGTGGCCCTGGCCCCGGAAATAAGCGCCCCAGGCCTTGTTCTGGGCGGGGTCGGCCTGGTCCGCCCGGTTGAGGACGATGAGCCGGGGCTTGCCGGCGCAGATGGCGTCGATGTCCGGGTTTCGGCTGGAGGCCGGGATGCGGGCGTCGATGATCTCCACCACCACGTCCACCAGCTTTAAATCGGCCTCAATCTGCCGCCGGGTTTTGGTCATGTGGCCGGGATACCATTGGATGTTCATAGGGGACCTCCTGAAATTCAGAAATTTGTAAGAAACCTGTCCGCTTTTTTGTAAGAAATATCTGGTATCCTCTCCCTGTAATTTTTTAAGGAGGGAACCACATTGAGTTTTTTCGCGTTAAAAATCATCGCCCTGCTGTCCATGCTGTGGGACCACGTCACCTATGTCTGGCCCCTGGCTCTGACGGTGGAGGTCCTGTTCTTCCCCGACGCTGCCGAGACCATCCCGGCCCTGCTGGTTCTCCAGCGGGCCACCGACTACATCGGCCGCATCGCCGCCCCCATCTTCTTGTTCTCCATCGCCAATGGCTACCGGCACACTCGGAATTTGAAACGGTACGCCCTGCGGCTGCTGATCTTCGCCTGTCTGGCGGAGTATCCCTACTACCTCCTGTTCGGCTTTCACGGCAACATCATGTTCACCCTGCTGCTGGGCCTGCTCACCCTGCGGCTGATGGACTGGGGCAACGAAAAGCGGGCGGGGCTGGGGTACGTCCTGGCCGCCGGGGTGGTAATTGCCGCTCAGTACCTTAGCCTGACGGAGGGCAATGGGTCCTATATCCTGTTCATTCTGGTCTTTTACGGGACAGAAAGCTGGCCGCTCCGCAAAAAGGCCCTGCTGTGGCTGTTTCTCATGCCCCTGTCCCGGTACAGGCTGGTCTGGATGCTTTTCTCTGAACAGCTGTTTACCTATCGCTGGCTCCATATGCTGTGCATCAACGCGGTGGGGTCTCTGCTGGGGGTGGCGTTCACCTTCTTCTACAATGGAAAGAAGGGTCCCTCCTTTCCGGGGGACAAATACCTGTGGTACGTCTTTTACCCCGCCCATCTGCTGGTGCTGGGGCTGGCCAACGCGAAAATACAGGGCCTATGGTAGGCGGAGATAGACCCCCTCCGGCTCCACCCTGTCCACCGACATGCCCATCAGCATGGCGAAATCCTCAACAGTGACCCAGTAAAAGTACTCCGCACCGGTGTGGGTGCCGGACCGCTCGTGATAGTACCGGATTGGCAGCTTTTGGCCGTTTTTCCGAAAGGTCAGGCTGTTCCGCCCCCGCTGGACCTGAAAGCGGTCCGGTCCGATCTGATAGGCGGTGGTCTGGTCCTCCATGGCGGCAACATCATTGCAAATGCTGATGCCGCACCCCCCGTCGATTCTTACCCCATACCGCTCCCCGATCTCTCCAATCTCTCCGGAGAAATGCTGAAAGAGCTGCTTGCAGTAGTCGTCATGAGACATGGCGGATTTTCCGGCGAAGAAAAAGTTGCCCGACTGGTAGCTCTCACAGGTAAATTGGATGTCCTGATAGGCTATGGCAAAGATTTTGAACTTGCGGCCCTTAGCCCGCGTGCCGCTCTCCACGCTGAGGACGGACGCGCCGGGCAGGGCCTCCCTCAGCCCGGTCTCCACCTCCTGTTTAGTTTTGAGCTTCGCCGCGGTGGCCAGCATAAAAGCGCCCTTGGCGATATCCGCCAGCGTGATGCCGCCCTGCTTTTTCTTTCTGGCCACACCGCTCCTCCTCCCCGCGCCGTTCTCTCAATTTAATCAACAGCAAGACGTAATTTAAGAAAAAGGAGCGGCAAAGCCGCTCCTTTTTTTGAATCACAGCAGTTCCTTGACCTTGGCGGCCTTGCCCACGCGGTCGCGCAGGTAGTACAGCTTGGCGCGGCGCACCTTGCCCCGGCGGACCACCTCTACCTTCTCCACGGAAGGAGCATGGAGCGGGAACACCTTCTCTACGCCGATGCCGTAGGAGATGCGGCGGACAGTGAAGCTCTCCTCGATGCCGCCGTGCTTCTTGGCGATGACGGTGCCCTCGAAGACCTGGATACGCTCACGGTTGCCCTCTTTTACCCGCAGATGAACGCGGACGGTATCGCCGACGTTTACCTTGGGGGGCTCTTCCTTTGTGTACTTCTCGGTAAATGCTTTCATCAGATCCATGGTTCTTTTTCCTCCTGTTGTATAGGCGTTCATTCCGGCCTTTCCGTCTCTTCATGAGACACCGCAGAGGACCACCCGTTATTCAGACCAACGAAGTATACCACCGCAGAACCAGAATTGCAAGTGATTTTATAAAAATTTCCTTTATTTTTTTGAATAACTCCCTCTTAATCTGCAAAAACCGGCGCGTCATCCCTGACGCGCCGGTTGACACACGGAAAAATTCGGAACTTAGCCGCCAAACACCTTAATCATGAAACCGGCCGCACAGGCGGAGCCGATCACGCCGGCCACGTTGGGACCCATGGCGTGCATGAGCAGGAAGTTGGAGGGGTTCTCCTTCTGGCCCACGGTCTGGGCCACACGGGCGGCCATAGGCACGGCGGACACGCCGGCGGAGCCGATCAGAGGATTGACCTTGCCGCCGGTGACAGCGTACATCACGTTGCCCAGAATCAGACCGCCGGCGGTAGACAGCAGGAAGGCGGTCAGGCCCAGCACAATGATGCCCAGAGTCTTGGGAGTCAGGAAGGTGCTACCCACGGCCTTGAAGCCCACGGACAGGCCCAGGGGGATGGTGACGATGTTGATCAGGGCGTTCTGGGCGGTGTCAGACAGGCGCTCGGTGACGCCGCTCTCACGGAACAGGTTGCCCAGCATGAGCATACCGATCAGGGGGGCGGTGTCGGGCACCAGCAGAACGACGAAGATGGTCACGGCGATGGGGAAGATGATCTTCTCGGTCTTGGACACCTGGCGCAGCTGACCCATCTTCACCTGACGGGCCTTCTTGGAGGTCAGGGCCTTCATCAGAGGAGGCTGGATCATGGGGATCAGCGCCATATAGGAGTATGCCGCGATGGCGATGGCGGGCAGCAACCCCACAGCCAGCTTGGAAGCCGTCAGAATAGCGGTCGGGCCGTCGGCGCCGCCGATGACGCCGATGGCGGCGGCCTCAGCGGGTGTGAAGCCCAGGACCAGAGCCATCAGGAAGGCGGCAAAGATGCCCAGCTGAGCGGCAGCGCCCAGCAGCAGGGACATGGGGTTGGCCAGCAGAGGGCCAAAGTCGGTCATTGCGCCAATTCCCATGAAGATAATAGATGGATAGATGGCCCACTGGACGCCCTGATAGAGCACCCACATGAAGCCGACGGTACCACTGTGGGTAGCGGCGTCATAGACAGGCTCGGCAAACAGGCCGGTGATGGGCAGGTTTGCCAGCAGCATACCGAAGGCGATGGGAACCATCAGCAGAGGCTCATAGCCCTTGCCGATGCCCATGTACAGCAGCACACAGGCGATGAACAGCATCACAAGGGTCCGCCAGTCAAACAGTCCCGTCTCAGGGTGAGAAAGGATAGCAGCAAAGCCGGAACCGTTGGCAATCGCAAAAATTACATCTTTTAAGAATTCCATACTTTACCCCTCCTTTCAACCGATGGTGACCAGCAGGTCATCGGTGTTGACGGCAGTGCCCACAGAAGCGGCCACAGCCTTGACAGTGCCGGCCACGGGGGCGGACACCTCGATCTCCATCTTCATGGCCTCCAGCACCACCAGCACATCGCCGGCGTTGACGGACTGGCCCACGGAGCACTCCACCTTGAAGATGTTGCCCGGCATGGGGCTGCGCACGGCGGTCTCACCGGCGGCAGGAGCCGCAGCAGGCGCGGGAGCCGGGGCGGCGGCGGGAGCTGCTGCCACAGGCGCGGGGGCGGGAGCAGCCGCAGGTGCAACAGGAGCCGCCATTACGGGAACGGAGGCGATGTTGGTAATCTGGAAGGAGCCCATGGGCATGCCGGACTCCTCGGCCACGGCGGCCATCATCACGGCCACCAGCTCGCCCTCGTCCTGGGCGGGGGCGGCGGGAGCCGCAGCCGGCTTGGCCGCAGGGGCGGGAGCCGCCTTCTTGGCGGGAGCGGCGGCGGGCTTCTTCTTGCCCTCAATCGCGGCCACGACCTTGGAGGTGACGATAATCACCACCATGAGCATGGTCAGCATGACGAACACCACCAGCAGACCGGAGACGGCAACCAGCAGAGCCTCAGGCAGGCTCAGCGGGTCAAAGGGGTGGATAATCGCTTTATCTACACTCGGCATAGTCGAAATTCCCCCTTATCAGCCCAGGGTAACCAACAGGTCGTCGGTGTTGACGGCGGTGCCCACGGAGGCGGACACGGCCTTGACAGTGCCGGCCACGGGGGCGGACACCTCGATCTCCATCTTCATGGCCTCCAGCACCACCAGCACATCGCCGGCGTTGACGGACTGGCCCACGGAGCACTCCACCTT
>CANPFP010000042.1 GCA_947573385.1 uncultured Bacillota bacterium
CCATCTGGGCCCGGGTCAGGGTGCCCTTGGGGTCCAGATTTCCGCCGCTGCCCGAAGCCAGGCCCTGAGACACCAGGGTGGCGGCCGCCGTCTTGGCGTAGCCGGCAATGCTCTTACTGTCCTTGAACTGGTTCAGTACAGACAGGTCTCCGTCAGGACAGGCCTTGCCGATGATGGGCAGGTAGCGGTGGAGGAGGGAGAAGGCCTGTTCCCGGGTGATTTTGTCCCTGGGAGAGAAGCCGCCGCCCCCTGTGCCCGAAGCCAGGCCCTTACCTTGGGCCCAGGCCAGGGCGGTGTAGTAGTAGTCGCTCTGGGATACGTCGGTAAAGGTACAGGGGGTGCTGACGGCCGGCCGGCCGGCGGCGTTGTAGAGCATGAGCATAAAGTCCCCCCGGATCATGGAGTTGTCCGGGCCGAACTGGGTGGAGCTGATGCCGCTGCATACCCCCTTCTGGTAGCAGTACTCCACTGCGTTGTAGGCCCAGTGACCGGGCTGCACGTCGTTGTGGATGTAGCTGGAGGAAACTTGTATGGTTTGACTCAGTCCGCCGGCGGAGAAGGTAATGGAGCCGCTGCCGCTCAAGGTTTGGGCGACGGTAAACAGGCCGTTTTGGTCCACCGTGCCCACGCCGCCCTGAACGCTGACGCTCACACCGGTGAAGTCCCGCAGGGCGGTGCGGTCCCAGTAGGCGCCGGAAGCGGCCAGCTGAATCTGCTGCCCCGGCTTGACGGACAGAGAAGTGAGGGCGGAGGAACTGCCCGCCCGGGTGATTTTAAACTCGGTGAGCTGGTTTACCACATGGACCTGGGCAGAGCCCTCCAGACTGCCGGCGGTGATGCGCAGGGTGTCGGTTCCGGCGTACCCTCCGGCGGTGTAGACCCCGCCGGACACGGTTCCCAGACCGCTCAGGGAGGTGTAAGTCAATCCGTCCAGGTTGGCGGAGACGGGATTGAGTCCCGCGTCAAGGGCGGTGGCCTGGGGCAGGGAGAGGGAGGAGCCGGCGAGAACGGTCATGCCGTTTTCCTTGGGGGCCAGCCGCTGGGGCGTGCCGTCTCCCTGCTGGTCGGTGACCAGCAGCAGGTAGGTGGCGCAGCTCCGGGGCCGGCTGTCAGAGGGCTTGTTCTGCATGGCGGGGCCGGTCTGTCCGGGCACCCAGACGGACAGGGAGGTGGAGCCGCCACCGTCCAGGTTGACGGCGGTGGTGCAGCCCTGGCTGAGCAGCTCGTCGGCCAGGTTGTACTGGCTGAGCCCCACGGAATAGCCCGACTGCCGGCCGTCCACAGCATAGAAAACCGCGGTGCCGTCAGGGCGTATGCCCATGGCGGAGCGGGGCTGCCGGCCGTCCTTGGCGTAGGTCCAGGAGGAGGAGTCGGTGATAGCGCCGCCGCGTACCATAATATCCCCCACGCCGCAGGCCCACTGGGCTTCGGACAGGACGGGGTCAAGGCAGGAGGTGGACAGGGTGACGGTATCTCCCACCTGAAAAGCAGAAAAGGCATCGCTGCGGTTAGAGGGGTCGGCGGCGGTGAGAATGTACTCGTCCGGGCCGATGACGATGGACTGGTCGGAGAGGAGCAGCTCCGTCACTTGCAGGGTGAGGGAGGAGTTGACTGTGAGCTCGGGAGCTTTTCCGGTGCGGGCGTCGGGGAGGGCTTTCATGCGGACGTACCAGCCGCTGCCGTCGCTGCGGGTGGAGACGGTGGAAAAGTATCCGTTCAGCAGGTAGATGCCGCCAATCTCGTGGCGGGCCTTGTTGAAGTTGTTCGGAATTACGGTGAGACCGGTATTCTGATCATACAGAGACAGAGTAACCTGGGGGCGTTCCACAATAGAGATGCCGCTGTCGCTGATGGCCATGGCGTTTTCGCCGTCGTTGCTGGACTTGTAGATGCCGTTCTCAATAACCATTCCGATGGGCACGCCGGTGGACATGGAGAAGAAGTCGGTGTTGATGGCGCCCAGCACATGGTAACCGGCTTCCTGGGCGCTGGATACCGCCTTGTTGATGCTGGCCCCGGCGTAAATGGTGCCCGAGCCTTGGACCAGGATGGGACGGGCTGCGCTGTTGGGGGACAGCTCCAGGGAAAAGCTCTCTACCCGGCTGCCGCCGTTTTCAGTGACGGTATTTTTATAGGTCAGTCCGTCCACGATCTGGGTGGAGGTCTGTATTTTCCGCTCTCCCGCGGTGGCGTAGGCCGTGGGCAGGAGGAGAAGAAATGCCAGGAAAAATGCCGCCGCACGGCGGGGGAAGGATGTGGTATGTCTCATGGGTAGACTCCTTTGCGTATATGTGTCAAAACGTACGCTTTACATTATAGCAGAGCGGTCATGGAGTTTCAATGGGAAAAAACGGGGCGGGGGACTGCGGCCGCTGAATATGATGTTCACAAAACATTAAGGAATCTCCGGTTGAAAAAAGTGTGCACATGATGTAAAATATACTAATTCGGTCCTTGCACCAAATTTTTCTTGTGGGGAGGTGGGCACTCTGGAGGAACAAAACAACGCGGCAAAAACCATCAGCTTTATGATGGCGGTCACCCTCATCGGCAAGGTGCTGGGCCTGTACCGGGACCGTTTGCTGGCCGTCCACTACAGCACAGGCCCCGCCGCCAACGCCTTTTTTACCGCCAGCCGTATCCCCCGGGTATTTTTCGACGCGGTGTTCGCTTCTGCCATTGCCGCCTGTTTTATCCCGGTATTCAGCGAATATTTGACCAAAAAGGGAAAGCGGGAAGCCTTCCGGTTTGCCGGCAGCTTTATTACTGGCATCGCCCTGCTCACCGGGGTCCTCTCCCTGGTGGGGATGGCGTTTCCCCAGCCCCTGGTGGCCCTCTTTACCGATTACCCAGACCCCGCCACCACCGAATTGGCCGTCTCCCTCACCCGTGTGATGTTCCCCACCGTGTTTTTCTCCGGCGTAGCCTTCTCTCTGGTGGGAGTGCTTCAGGCCCAGGACCATTTTACCGCCCCTGCCCTTATGTCGGCGGTGTCTAACATGGTGATTATCCTCTACTTCTTCACGCTGGATGTCCGGCTGGGCATCTTCGGCCTGGCCGGGGCCTATCTGCTGGGCTGGTTCCTCCAGGGGGCGATTCTCGTTCCGCCCCTGTTCCGGCTGGGCTACCGATACCGGCCCGGACTGGACGTGAGGTCCGAGGGGATGAAGAAGGTTTTTGCCCTCATGGGGCCAGTGATGGTGTCCACCTGGGTGCAGCCCATTAACCAGGCCATCAACGGCCGGTTTGGCTCCCAGCTTTACGAAGGGGCGGGCATGTCTGCCCTGGAATATGCCTCCAACCTGTATCTGGTCATCTCCGGAACCTTTATCCTGTCTGTGACCAATGTGATTTTCCCAAAGCTTTCCCGGCTTACCGCCGGAGGGCGGGAGGGCGAGTTTCAGAACACCATACGCCAGACTCTGCGGGTCTGCCTGTTTTTTGTGCTGCCCATGTCGGCGGGGCTGATGGCGGTAGCCCGGCCCCTGATCGCCCTTGTCTACGGCGGCGGAGAGTTCGATGCCTTTTCCATCGGCATCACATCCACGGCCCTGAGCTGGATGTCCCTGGGCATGGCGGGCTACGCAGTTCAGAATATCCTCAGCCGGGCCTACTTCGCCAAGCAGCAGGGGCGGGTGCCCCTGGTGGCTGGAGGAGTGTCTATCCTGGTGAATCTTGTGCTGTGCCGGCTCCTCACCGGCCGGTTTTTGGTGGCCGGACTGGCACTGACCTCTGCGGTCTCTGCTGCGGTGTATGCCCTGCTCCTCTTTCTGCCCCTCCAGCGGGGAGAGGGGAGAATTTTGGACGGCGGAGCCCTGACAGACCTGTTGAAAATGACATTGGCATCCGCTGCGATGGGGCTGTGCGTGTACAGGGCGCTGGGCGGGCTTTCAGCCCTTCTCCCCGGCGGCAAGCTGGGGGAGCTGTTTGCCCTGGGCGCCTGCGCGGCGCTGGGCGTCGTCCTCTATTTTTTGCTGGCGCTGATTTTGCGGGTGGAAGAGGCCGGGCTGTGCGTATCTCTGATAAAAAAGACGCTGAAGCGAGGTTAAGCTATGGAACGGGCAAAAAATATTTTAAATGCCAGCCTGCTCTGGCAGGCATTGATGGCCCTGTGCACCTGGTGCGGAAGGCAGTGGCAGTCCAGCGGAGTGGTTCAGTGGTTTCTCCACCCCCAGGGGTGGACTGCCGGAGTGTCGGAGAGCAGCATATTTTTCAAGCTGTGGTCCGCCGTTCGGGGCGTGCTGTGCTGGCTGTATGAAAAGCTGAGACTGGACAGGCTCTTTGCCGGCAGCGTCTTCACCAAAACCTGGTTCTGGTGTATGATGCCGGCGGTTTTTGCGCCTGTGTTTCCTACCATGGCGGTGCTGGGAATGGCTGCGGTTGGTCTCTGCTCCCTGCTGCTGAACCTGGTGCGGGACCGGGAGCGCAGGCTGGCCTGGGCCCCCATCAACCGCTATGTGATGCTCTACGCCGCCGTCTACATGGCGGGGACCTTCTTCTCAGTCAACCTGGACTCCAGCTTAAACCCGGGCCTGCTCACGGTGGCCTTTATCCTCTTCTCGGTGGTGCTGTATAACGCCGTCACCAACCGGAGCCAGCTGGACACCCTGCTCACCTTTATGGTTGTGACGGCGGCCCTCCTGTCGGTCTACGGCATGTTGCAGTATGTGTTCCGCTGGGGTTACCAGTCGGAGGCCTGGGTGGACAGCGACATGTTCTCCTCCATTCAGTTCCGGGTCTCCGCCACCCTGGACAACCCCAATATGCTGGGGCAGTATCTGATTCTGGCCATCCCCATCGGCGGGGCCAAGCTGCTGTCTGCCAGGAATTGGTCCAGCCGGATATTTTACTTCGGCTGCTGCGGTGTGATGTGCATCTGTATGCTGCTCACCTTCTCCCGGGGGGCGTGGCTGGGCCTGCTCTTTGCCGGGGCGGCCTTTGTGATTCTGCTCAACCCCCGGCTTATCCTGTTGATCCCCGTGGTGCTGGCGGGGCTGTGGCTGATCCTGCCCGATACCGTCACCGCCCGGTTTGCCAGCATTGGAAACCTGTCCGACGCCTCCACCTCCTACCGGGTGTACATCTGGATGGGCACGCTGGCTATGCTGAAGGACTACTGGCTGTGCGGCATCGGCCCGGGTCCGGACGCCTTTAACATGGTCTACCCCGCCTACAGTCTCAACGGTATCTCCGCGCCCCACTCCCACAACCTGTTTTTGCAGATTGTCTGCGATGTGGGCATTGCCGCCCTGGGCGTTTTCCTGATTCTGATTTTTGTCTTTTTCCGTATGATGTGCACCGCTGTCAGCCGTGAGAAGGACTGGACAAGCCGCGTCTATCAGATTGCCATTACCTCCGGCGTGTGCGGCTTTATGGTCCAGGCCATGACCGACTTCTCTTTTTACAACTATCGGGTGCTGTTTATTTTTTGGGTCTATCTGGCTCTGGGAGCGCTGTGCGTCAAGCGGCAGCTGCTCCCTGAAGGGAGGCTGCTTGCTTGATAAAGGTACTGAATGTTATCAGCGACACCAACATCGGCGGCGCAGGCCGTGTGCTGCTGAACTATATGGGCTGCTCCAACCGGGAGCGCTTTGAGACCCATGTGGCCCTGCCCCGGGACAGCCTGCTGGCCCCGCCGCTGCGGGAGACTGGAGCGCAGGTCCATGAGGTGGCGGGCATTGCGGACCGCTCCTATGACGGAGCGGATGTGAAGCGTCTCCGGGAGTTGATGGGCAGCCTGCGGCCGGATATCGTCCATACCCACGGCTGCCTGTCCGGCCGCATCGCCGCCAAGCGGTGCAAAATCCCGGTGGTGTACAGCCGCCACTCCGCCTTTCCTGTCCCGGCCAAGCTGCGCTATCCCCCGGGGCGGTGGGTCAACAAGCTGGTCAACGAGCACTACGCTGACCGGATTATCGCCGTTAGCCCGGCGGCGGCCAAAAACCTCACCGACGGCGGCGTCTCCGAAAAAAAGATCACCGTCATGATGAACGGAGTGGCCCCGGCGGTCCGGCGGCCCAAAGAGGAGACCGACGCCCTGCGGGCCCGTTGGGGACTGGGAGCGGGGGATTTTGTGCTGGGTATCCTGGCCCGTCTGGAGGACTACAAGGGCCATATGGACATTCTGAGTGCCCTGCACACGCTGAGGGAGGAGAGCCGGCCCGTCAAGCTGCTCATTGCCGGGGTGGGCCCCTATGAGGGCGCCCTGCGGGCAGAGACCGCCCGGCTGGGGCTGGAGGACAGCGTCCGTTTTCTGGGCTTTGTGCCCGATGTGGCCCCCCTGCTGTCGGTGCTGGACCTGCAATTAAACGCCTCCTACGGCACCGAGACCTCCAGCCTGTCCATTCTGGAGGGGATGAGCATGGGCCTGCCTGCGGTGGTCAGCGATTACGGCGGCAACCCCTGGCTGATTGACGACGGGGAGGACGGGCTGCTCTTCCCCACCCGGGACGCTCAGGCTCTGGCCAGGGCGGTGGCCCGGCTGATGGACGCCCCGGAGGAGCTGAGCCAAATGGGCCGCCGGGCCGGAGAAATCTACCGGGCCCGTTTTACAGGAGAAATATTTGCGAAAAAAATTGAGGATATTTACCTGGATATCCTGAAGGGAGCCAAATCATGAACAAGCCTAACTTTCGTCTTCGACTGAACCTTTTTGATGGGATCGTTCTGGCGTTGGCCCTGGCTGCGGCAGCATTCCTGCTGTGGCGAACGGCAAAGCAGGATGCCCCAATTCAGGCCGATCCTGCCGCCACATCCACCGTCCGGTATACCGTCCGTTTTCAGCGGTGGCTTCCGGGCACCAGTAGCGTTGTCCAGCCCGATGACCAGATTGCCGACAATATTAAGAACTATGAGGTGGGCAAGGTGGTGTCTGTTGAGACGGTGCCCTCACGGGTCCAGGTGGTCGACGAGGAGGAGCGCCGCTGGGTCTGGACCGAGCTGGAGGGTATGGAGGATGTGCTGGTTACGATAGAGACGCCCTGTACCGTCACCAATGCCGCCATTACTGTGGGCGGCGGTTACGAGATACGGGTGGGTACCAGCGGCTACTTCCGGGGTGAAGGCTATATGGGCAGCGGTCCCATTGTTGCAGTTGAGGAGGTGCGGGGATGAAGATCATCGACAGAAACGGCCGGCTGTTCGGCAAAATCAGCGTAATCGACGTGCTGGTTATTGCAGTGGTGCTGGTCATGGCGGCCGCCCTGTACATTAAAAACCACCAGGCCCACACCGGCAGCGCGGTGACAGAACAGCCCATTACCTTTGTGGTGCGGGCCCGGGGAATTGACAGCTATGTGGCTGACGCCATCAAAACGGAAGATTACCTCTATGACCAGAATTATTCCAGCGGAGGCCGGGCCCTGGGGAAGATTACCGACGTTCAAGTGGAGCGGGACCCCGGGACCAAGCTGGCCGACCGGCTCACCGACGGCACCGCCGCCCTGCTGGAAGCGGAGGACACTGTGGACCTGCTTGTCACGGTGGAGGGTTGGGGCCTGATTACCGGTAAGAGCTACTCCATTAACCGGATCTACGACCTGGGGGTGAATTCCTCCCGGAGCTACCAGACCAGCCGGGCAAGCTTTACCGGAACGGTGAAAGAGATTTTCACCTCGCAGGGGGCATCGTCCACCGAGGGCTGACGGACAGGGGGATGCGCAGGGCGTATCCCCTGAAGCCACAATTGGGAGGGACAGCTGTGAAAATTATGATGGCGACCATGGGCCTGGACATCGGCGGGGCGGAGACCCACATTGTGGAGCTGGCCAAGGAGCTGAAGCATCGGGGCCATGACGTATTGATTGTTTCCAACGGCGGCGTCTATGTCCGGGAGGTGGAAGCGGCGGGCATCCGGCACTGCCAGGCTCCGCTCAATCAGCGCAGCGTGGCATCTATGAGCCGGGCCCGCCGGATTCTGCGCCAGGTTATCGACCGGGAAAGACCGGATATTGTCCATGCCCACGCCAGAATTCCGGCCTTTTTATGCGGTCAGCTGCGCCGCAGGAACAAATTTGCCTTTGTCACCTCCTGCCACGGAGTATATCAGGTGAGCGGGGCGCTGAAGCTGTTGTCCAACTGGGGAGAGCACAGCCTGGCTGTCTCTGAGGACATCCGGGACTATCTGATGAAGCAGTACAATATCCCGGAGTCCCGGATTACCCTGACCATCAACGGTATCGACACGGACAAGTTTTCTCCGGAGGTGTCCGGCGGGGAGGTCCGGGCAGAGCTGGGCCTGGGAGACGACCCAGTGGTGGCCCATGTCAGCCGGCTGGATCAGGCCAGCTCCTACACGGCGCGGCAGCTCATCGAGCTGGCTCCGCAGCTGTGCGGCCAGGTGCCAGGGCTGCGCATTCTGATGATCGGCGGCGGCGACGTTTACAGCGAGCTTGCCGCCCGGGCCAGACAGGTGAATGAGACACTGGGCAGAGACTGCCTGATCCTTACCGGTCCCCGTACCGATGTGAACCGTCTGGTGGCTGTCTGCGACCTGTTTGTCGGAGTGTCCCGGGCGGCGCTGGAAGCCATGGCTGCCGGCAAGCCTGCGGTGCTGTCCGGTGCCCAGGGCCATACCGGCCTGTTTACGCCGGAGCTGTTGGAGAAGGCGGTGGACACCAATTTCTGCTGCCGTACCGACCCGGTATCCACTGGGGACCAGCTTTTTGCCGAGATTTCCGCCGCCCTTGCCCTGCCCGCGGAGCGGCGGAAGGAGCTGGGCGACTACGGCCGACAGGTGGTTATGGAGCGGTATTCCGTCAGCCGTATGGCGGAGGACTGCCTGTCGGTCTACACTGCGGTGAGACGGAAAAAATACCAGGTGGTAATGAGCGGCTACTATGGTTTCGGCAACGCCGGGGACGACGCTATTCTGGATTCCATTCAGCAGGCCGTCCGGGCGGCCAGCGACGATGTGTCGGTGACGGTGCTGTCCAACGACCCGGAGCTGACCCGCAGGCAGTACGGCCTGGACGCCATTCCCCGCTTTCGGATGCTGCGGGTGCTCCGCGCCCTGCGGCGGGGGGATGTGCTGCTCTCCGGCGGAGGCAGCCTGCTTCAGGACACCACCTCCACCCGGTCGCTGCTGTACTATCTGTCGGTCATCCGATGCGCCCAGTTGCTGCGCAAGCCGGTGATGCTCTATGCCAACGGCATCGGCCCGGTGCGCAAGCCGGCCAACCGCCGCCGGGTAAAGCGGGTGGTGGAGCGGGCGGCGCTGGTTACCCTCCGGGACCACGCCTCCGCCCTGGAGCTGGAGCGGATGGGAATTACCCGTCCCGCCCAGGTTACCGCCGACCCGGTATTCCATTTGGAGCCCGCCGGGGAGAGCCGGTCGCTGGAGCTGCTTCAGACCTCTGGCCTGCCCCAGGGGCGGCCCTTTACGGCGGTGTCGGTGCGGGACTGGCAGAAGGTGGACGGCTTCTTTGCTCAGCTGGCCAGACTGTGCGACCATCTGCGCCGGGTCCACGGGCTGGAGGTGCTGTTTCTTCTGATGCAACCCGGACGGGACCGGCAGGCTACCGCTCAGGTACGGGCTCGGATGGAGGAACCCTCCTATGTGCTGGACGCTTCCGTTACCCCCAGAGAGCTGATGGGGGTGCTGGGGCAGGCCCGGCTGTGCCTGGCCATGCGGCTGCACACCCTCATTTTTGCCGCCCGGATGGCGGTGCCCGCCATGGGGCTGGTCTACGACCCCAAGGTGGCCAGCTACCTGAAGGAGCTGGACCTGCCCGCCGCCGGAGATGTGGAGACCTTCGACGGCGATGAGGCCATCCGCCGTGCCGACGAGCTTATGGCCAATTACGACAATGTTCTCGCCCGCCTGCGGGAGAAGTCCGCCCAGCTTACCCAGGCCGCAGGGGAAAACGAACGGCTGCTGCTGGAGCTGCTGGAGGGGACGAAATAAGGCCCCTTTTGAAAGGGGCTGTCAGCCGCAAGGCTGACTGAGGATTGATTTCGCCGAAGGCGAAATGTATGAAATAAACAGGGGTTTCCAGACCTGTTTTACTTCGTATATTTCGCTTCGCGAAATGCAATCTTCCGTCACGGCTTCGCCGTGCCACCTCCTTTCAAAAGGAGGCTTTTGACGCTTTCCTGAAAGTTAGGAGATTCTGAATGAAAAGAACTGTTCTCATTGGCATTTTATCCCTCCTCCTCACCCTCCCCGCCTGTGCCCCGACCCGGGAGGAGACGGCCCGTCTCACTGTGGTGTGCACCACCTACCCCATCTACCTGTTTACCTCCTCCCTGACTCAGGGGGTGGACGGTGTGGCGGTGGAGCGGCTGGACACCGGGAGTACCAGCTGTCTCCACGACTACACCCTTTCTATGGCGGACATGAAGAAGCTGGAGCGGGCCAACATCATCGCCGTCAACGGTGCAGGACTGGAGGAGTTTCTGGAGGACGCCCTGGCCGCCACGGACGCCCGGGTGATTGACTGCTCCCTGGGAGTGGAGCTGCTGGAAAATCTCTCCCACCACCACGATGAGGACGGGGAGGACGGCCACGACCACGGCCACTGGGACCCCCACTACTGGATGGACCCGGAAAATGCGAGGATCATGTTGGAAAATCTGCGCAATCATCTGGTGATTATGGACGCAGACTATGCGGCGGAATATGAGAAAAACGCCCGGCTGAGCGATGAGACGCTGCGTTCTTGCCAGGGGAGAATACAGGATGTATGGGATGAATATTCGTCTCAGCTGGAAGAACGGCCCAGGTTGATTACCTTTCATGATGGGTTTCAATACTTTGCCAGGGCCTTTGACATGGAGCTCCTTGCCTCCATTGAGGAGGAGGCGGGCAGCGAAGCCAGCGCCCACGAGATTGTGGAGATTACGGAACTGGTGCGAGAGTATCACATCCCGGCCATTTTCACCGAGGTCAGCGGCTCCGACGCCACTGCCAAAGCTATCGGCCGGGAGACGGGCTGCGGTGTGTATCAGCTGGATATGGTGATGAGCGGCGAGGGAAGGGGTGTTGAGGACTATGAACGGGCCATTGACCAAAATTTGCGGACAGTTGCGGAGGTACTGAAGTGAGAAAAATCAAGCACGGAAAGCTGTCCGCCGGGTGCGCCGACAGCTGCTGCCTGAAATTAGAGGGGCTGTCCGTAAAGCTGGAGGGGGACTCCATTCTGGAGGATGTGTCCTTCCACCTCCACTGCGGGGAGATCATGGCCCTGATTGGCCCCAACGGGGCGGGCAAATCCACCCTCTTCCGGAGCATTTTGGGGCAGATGGGCTACAAGGGGAAGATCACCTTCTCACCCGCCGGGGGACCGGCTATCCGGCTGGCCGACGGGGAAATTACCGGCGGGGCCAGGCCCCTGGTGGGGTACGTCCCCCAGGCACCCCACTTTGACCGGGGAGACCCGGTGTCGGTGCTGGACTTCTTCACCGCCGCCACAGCGAAGTGGCCGGTGTGGCTGCCCATCCCGGCCAAGTACCGGGAGCGGGCCGCCGCCTGTCTGGCCCGGGTTCACGGGGAGGACCTCCTGGCCCGGCCCATGGGCGGCTTGTCCGGGGGACAGCTCCAGCGGGTGCTGCTGGCCCTGGCCCTGGAGCCCGTGCCCCACATCCTTATCCTGGACGAGCCCCTGTCCGGGGTGGACATTGAGGGGGAGCACCAGCTCCTGGATATGCTGGACGAGCTGCGCACCCAATATGACCTGTCCATTTTCCTGTCCACCCACGACTTTGCCACCCTGAGCCAGTTCGCCGACAAGGTGATCCTCCTCAACCGCCGGGTGCTGAAGCTGGGCCCGCCGGAGGAGGTACTGTCCTCCCCGGAATTTTACGAGACCTTCCACCTGCGGATGGGAAAGGGGGGAGCCTGATGGACCTCTGGTACGCCCTGGTGGACCTGCTGCCCTTTGCGTGGGCCCAGCCGGGAATGATGTTCTTTATGAAAAATGCTCTGCTGGCAGTGCTGGTGATTACCCCCCTGTTCGGGATTTTATCTACCATGGTGGTCCACAGCCGCATGTCTTTCTTCTCTGACGCCCTGGGCCACTCCGCCTTCACCGGCATGGCCATCGGGGCTCTGTGCGGCTTCCGCGAGCCTACCTGGGCGGCTGTTGCCTTTGCCGTTCTCTTTGCCCTGCTCTTTAACGTGGTGCGCCGCCGCTCCGCCCTGGCCAGCGATACGGTGATTGGGGTGTTTTCCTCTACCGCCGTGGCTCTGGGCATCTTTTTGTCCACCTTAAACGGCCGGTCCTTCACCCGATTCAATGCCCTGCTGGTGGGGGACATCCTGTCGGTGGAGCCCGCCAAGGTGGGCCTGCTGGCCCTGATTCTGCTGCTGGTGGTCCTGCTGTGGGCGGTGAGCTTTAACCAGCTTATGCTCTCCGCCGTCCACCCCGCCCTGGCCGACAGCCGGGGGGTGCGGGTCTTCTGGCAGGAGACGGTGTTCTCCATGGCCATCGCCGTGGTGGTGACCCTGTCCATGACCTGGGTGGGCCTGCTGGTGATCAATTCCCTGCTGGTTCTCCCCGCCGCCTCTGCCCGGAATGTGGCCCGGAATATGCGGCAATACCACCTGTTTTCCCTGCTGGGGGCGGTGCTGTCCGGGGTGGCCGGGCTGATGACCTCCTACTATGCCGGAGGCTCCGCCGGCGCGGCCATTACGCTGTATCTGGCGGTGTGGTTTGCGCTGACCTTTTTGGTGAGAAAAAAATAAAAATTCCCCGCCGGAGGCGGGGAATTTTTAATCCTCAATGTCCACTAAAATGTTGTCCGTTCCATGTTCCTCGAACTCGGCGATGTAGGCGTCGATGCGGCTGGTGAGCTCGGCATAGTTGGTCTCGTCGATGGGGGCATCGTCCATGTCCCGACGGGCCAGGTCCTCGGCCAGAATCTCAAAAAACACGTTGTTCTCATACTCCACAATGGCCTCGTGGATACCGCCCTCCACAAAGGCCCGGGAAGGAATTACCTCCCCCTGATACAGCTCGGCCAGCTGGGGCATGCCATCCAAGGCGGCCCGGCTGAACAGAAGACTTTCTACCTCGTCGTAATCAGTAAAACGCTGGTCCCCCCGGGTGGAATTTAAAATCCAGTTTCCGATATACACCAGGTCCAGCAGCCGCCGAAACTGCTTTTTGCTCAGCTCCAAATTCATGGAGGGTCCCTCCTCTCCGGACAAAAAGCTATTCATATAGCATTATAGTCTCCATTTTAAATTTGTCAAATGGAGAAACACGGCAATTTCACTTGTTTTTTCAGGTAAAATGACATACAATAAAGTAGATACTTTACATAGCGCTCCAAACTGTGTATAATACCTCAGACTGACAAAAATCCCTGGGGATTTTTGCCTGTTGAACGAAATCTTTCCAAGCAATGGAGGCCCTATGGAAAAGGAAGTCATTATCTCGATCAGAGGAATGCAGAAATACGAAGGCGCCCTCCCGGATGTCATTGAGCTGGTCACCGAGGGCCGCCTGGTCCGGGACGGGGAGAGCTACACCCTGTCCTATCAGGAGAGCGAGCTCACCGGGCTGGAGGGCACCCTTACCACCATCCAGGTGGACAGGGAACAGGTTACCCTGATGCGGGTGGGGGAGTTTAACTCCCAGCTGGTGTTTCAGGAGGGGCGGCGTCACTTCTCCATGTATAATACACCATATGGCGCAATGACCATCGGGGTGAATACCCGGCATCTGCTGGCGCAGCTCACCGACCAGGGGGGCGATATTGAGGTGGACTACTCGGTAGAGGTGGACCATGCCCTGGCAGGCCGCAACGTCTTCCGGATCAGCGTACGGGAGTCGGAGGAGGGCCTGGGGAGCTTGAAGCAGTAAGAGGATGTCTACGGGGCGCACAATGTGCGCCCGGCGCTATCAAAAAATCGGATACAGACAGGCGGGCGGACAATGTCCGCCCCTAATACACGGAATACAGAGAACGAGGTGCGAACAATGATAAACATGATCCAGGCCGCCAAGGACCAGGTGGCCGCTCTGACCCAGGCGGCTTATGAGAAGGCCGCCGCCGCTGGGGTCCTGCCCGCCGGAACGGTGGTAAAGGCCACCATCGAAATTCCCAAGGACACCGCCCATGGGGACTATGCCTCCTCCTTCGCCATGGCAGGGGCCAAGGCCCTCCACATGGCCCCCCGGCAGATTGCTCAGGTCATTGTGGACCACCTGGCGCTGGAGGGCAGCTACTTCAACAAGGTGGAGATTGCCGGCCCCGGCTTCCTCAATTTTACCTTGGGTCCCAAGTGGTATGGGGAGGTCCTTTCCGCTATAGAGACCGAGGGGCCCATTTACGGCTCCGGTGCCGAAGGCGCTGGAAAAAAGGTGATGGTGGAGTTTGTCTCCGCCAACCCAACCGGCCCCATGCACATGGGCAACGCCCGGGGCGGCGTGCTGGGAGACACCCTGGCCAATGTGCTCGCCCGGGACGGCTGGGACACCTGGAAAGAGTTTTATGTCAACGATGCGGGCAACCAGATTGCCAAATTTGCCAACTCCATCAACGCCCGGTATATGCAGCTGATCCTGGGGGAGGACAGCTTTCCCTTCCCCGAGGACGGCTACCACGGCGACGACATCAAAGACCTGGCTCAGGCGGTGTACGACGCCCACGGCGAGAGCTGGAAGGACCTGCCCGACCGGGAGCGGCTGGACAAATTGGCAGAGTACGGCCTGTCGGTGAATATTCCCAAAATGGAGACCGACTTGAAGAAATACGGTATCGTCTACGACCAGTGGTTCCTGGAGTCTTCCCTCCACAGCTCCGGTTATGTGGAGGACACTGTCTCCCTGCTGACAGACAAGGGCTGGACCTATGAGAAGGACGGGGCCCTGTGGCTGAACACCACCGAGCTGCTGAAGAAAAAGTACATGGCCGAGGGCAAAAGTCAGGAGCAGGTGGACAAGCTGGACTTGAAGGACGACGTGCTCCGCCGGGCCAACGGCTTTTACACCTACTTTGCCGCCGACATCGCCTACCACCGGAACAAGCTGGAGGAGCGGAAGTTCGACCTGGTCATTAACATCTGGGGGGCGGACCACCACGGCCATGTGGCCCGGCTCCAGGCGGCTCTGGACGGTCTGGGGCTGGACGGTTCCCGCCGGCTGGTGATCGTCCTCATGCAGCTGGTGAACCTGCTCCAGGACGGCAAGCCGGTGCGCATGTCCAAGCGGACCGGTAAGGCCATCGCCCTCCATGACCTCCTGGATGAAATCTCCGTGGACGCTGCCCGGTACTATTTCAACAACCGGGCTTTCTCCAGCCCCCTGGACTTCGACCTGAATCTGGCTGTCCGGCAGGACAGCGAAAACCCGGTCTACTACGTCCAGTACGCCCACGCCCGCATCTGTTCTCTCGTTGCCCGGCTGGCCGGGGAGGACGGGGCCGTTGTCCCCGCCGCCGCGTCGGTGGATGCCGCCCTGCTCACCGCCCCCGAGGAGCTGGCCCTGGTGAAGGCCCTGGCCCAGTACCCCGAGGAGCTCCACCTGGCCGCCCGGGACTACGACCCCAGCCGCATCAACCGCTACCTCACCGCCCTGGCCGGTGACTTTCACCGCTTCTACAACGCCTGCCGCCTGAAGGGAGAGGAGCCCGCGGTCCTGTCCGCCCGGCTCAAGCTGGCCGACACCGTGCGCTCCGTCCTGGCTAACGGCCTGAACCTGTTGGGAGTCACCGCGCCGGAGAAGATGTAGATGGAATTTGATTTGACCGCCCTGGCGCACACGCTGCAAACCCGCACACCTGGCCTGATGGATGCCCGCCGGTCCTACGCGGTGCTGGTGCCCCTGGTGGAGCGGGAGGGGGAGCTGTGCCTGCTCTACGAGGTGCGGGCGCGGACGCTGCGCCGTCAGCCGGGGGAGGTCTGCTTCCCCGGGGGGCTGATGGAGCCGGGAGAGACCCCGGAAGCGTGCGCCCTGCGGGAGACCTGGGAGGAGCTGGCCATCCCCTCCGGCTGCGTGAAACTGCTGGGCCGGCTGGACTTCATTGCCCACCGGGCCAATTTCCTGATGCAGCCTGTGCTGGGGGTGGTGGACAGCGGGGCGCTGGAGCGGATGGTCCCCAGCCCGGCGGAGGTTGACGGGGTTTTTTTCGTCCCCCTGTCCCATCTGCTGGAGACGGCTCCCATTGAGTACGAGTACGAACTGATCCCTACCCCGGCGGAGAATTTCCCCTATGAGGTCATCGGTATCCCCCGGAACTACAAATGGCAGCACGGATGGGAAAACGTCCCTGTCTATCCCTGGCAGGGGCGGGCCATCTGGGGGCTCACCGGGCGGATCACCCGAAATCTGGTACGGATATGCAAGACCCCCGGCTGAGCCGGGGGTCTTTGACGTTATGTTGCTGCTTCTTCGGCGGCCGCCTTTTCCTTCAGCGCCTTGATGGCGTAGTCCAGAGCGGGGATGGATTTGGCGGTGCAGTACTGCTTCATGTCCTGAAGCTGGCGGATGGCCTCCTTTGTGGTCATGTCCTTCAGACGCATAGCGGTCACACTCCTTTACTGTTGTTATTTTACCACAACACAGGGGCGGAATGCAAGAGGTTTATTGGTGATTTCCACTCATTTCTTCCGGGCTGCGGCAGCAGGCGAGGGCCAGCGCCAGCGCAGCCAGCACCGCCAGCCGCCGCCAGGGGCTGGCCGTCAGAAGAAGACAGAGTACCGACCGGGCCAGCATATACAGGCAGCTTGCCCAGAGGAGGAGAATGGCGGCCCGCATATCAATACTCCTTACCGGCCGCGATGCGGCAGGAGATGAGGTAGGAGACGAACAGCAGGGCCAGTCCGGCCAGGGGGAGCAGGGCCGCTCCACCCGCCAGGGCGGTGGGGGCGAGGAGGTCCATCCCCTTCAGCATGGACATATCCAGCACCCCGGCCTTGGCCAGCAGCACCACGGCGATGACAGGGATGAAAATAATGGCGTACAGATAGGGCCGGGCCCGCTCCGCCCCCAGCTTGTAGCTCAGCGGCAGGAGGATGGTGGGGATGAGCAGGCCGATGGCGGTGGACACCATCAGGGTGACGAACATCTCCAGGGGGTCGGCCTGTTGGACCAGATACAGCAGGGCGGTGCCCGCCAAGCCTATGGCCACGGTGAGCAGGGTCAGCAGCAGCACGAAGAGATACCGGGCCCCCACCACCCGGCTCCGCCCCAGGGGTAGGGACATGGCGTACCGGTCCCACTTGGACTGTTCGTCGTAGGCGACGGCGGAGATAGGCAATACGGACAGGGCTACCTGAACAAAGGTGATGATAAAGCTGTAGTCAAAGAAGTCCAGGTAGGCGAGAATGGTGTAAACGACAATCATAAGCAGATAAGATCGCAGCATCTTGCGCATCACAAGAAAGTCCTTCGTAATCAATCCGGTCATTTTGTTTCTCCTTTCCCCACAAAGAGCATGATGTCTTCCAAGGTAGTCCGCTCCACCAGGAGCATGGGGTACTTGCGGCTGAAGGCCGCCCGGTCGCCCACCAGGGCCTCGCAGCCGAAGGTCCCCTTCCGGGTACGCAGTATGTCCCGGGGGTCGATGGTCTCCAGCTGGGCGGCGGTACAGCCCACCCGGCCGTAGGAGTCCAGGATGTTGTCCTTGGCGTCGGACAGCACCACCTGTCCCTGGTGGATGTAGGCGATGTAGTCGGCCACCTTCTCCAGGTCGGAGGTGATGT
>CANPFP010000043.1 GCA_947573385.1 uncultured Bacillota bacterium
GGTCCAGAGCCAGCAGCGGGAGCATGGAGAGGAACGCCTGTTCATTTTTGTAGTCACACCGCCGGGCGATCATGTCGATGGAGACACACAGCTTCTCCACCGCCGTCACCCGCTGTTCCAGCGTCTCCGCATCCTCCGCTGTGACCTCGATCAGTGTGTGCATATAGTAAAAATCCTCACCTTGCCGGTTGATAGCGTCCTTCAGGTAGAGGCCGGAGCTGATGGCGCTGTCCAGCTCCTCGAAGTCCTGGCGGGTGTCCCCCACATCCCGCATCCGTGAACGGTTGACCATGGTGGTCTGGGCGATCTTGGACAGAATCTTTTCTTTTGGCTGGCGCTTGAACGTAAAGCTGAGGTTGACACCCTCCCCGGCCTCCACCAACGGGGCCAGCCAGCAGGAGCCGACCGTGGTGGAGTAGCCATAGCCAGCCACATAGAGGTAGGCATGAAAAATGCCGTCCACTACGATGTAGTCCCGGCTCTTGGTGTCTATGGTAGTGGGAGAGAGAATGTCCAGAATGGTGGTGGACCCGGCCTCCAGCTCAGTAAGGTCGGGCTTCTCCTCACCGAAAATCAGGTGTTTGAGGGAAAAGGGCTGGCCGTTCTTCTTTTTGGCGGCCTGCCCCTTTTTCTTGGACTTTATAGGCGCTTTTTTCGTTTTCTTCTGCATGTTTTCACTCCTAATCGTACTTGCGAGAGGTTGTGTGGTGTGGTAAAATAATCTAAAACTATTAAGGGGGTTCAACAATGAGCGAAGTATTGGCACGCATGAAAGAGCGGAGAAGTATCCGCAAATATAAGCTGGACATGGTGCCGCAGGATATCATCGACCAGATTATCGAGGCTGGCCTCTATGCGGCGAGCGGCAAGGGCGAACAGGCGACCATCATCATCCAGGTGACAAACAAGGAACTCCGGGATGAGATTGCGAAGATGAATCAGAAAATCGGCGGCTGGGAGGACGGCTTTGACCCCTTCTATGGCGCGCCCGTTATTCTGATTGTCCTAGGCCGAAAAGACTGGCCGACCCATGTGTATGACGGCAGCCTGGTTATGGGGAATCTCATGCTGGCCGCCCACGACCTTGGAATTGGCAGTTGCTGGATTCACCGAGCAAAGGAGGAATTTGATTCTCAGTGGGGGAAAGACCTTCTGACATCCCTCGGTATCGAAGGGGAATATGAGGGAATCGGCCACTGTGCCCTGGGCTATGCCGATGGAAAACTGCCCCAAGCGCCAGCCCGGAAGGAAAATCGGGTATTCCATATTAAATAGTCAACCATCATCGGGGGCTGTCTTTAAAAGGATGGTCCCCGCTACTCATAAATCCCGTGGATAGCGGTGGTCATGTCAAAAACGCCCTCGGGCAGCTTGACCCGCTGGCTGGTGCGCTTGTTGATAATCTCGTATAACAGCTTCAGAATAAAATCGTCAGTGAAGCGCGGCTCCAGCACCTCTAACTCGCACAGGTCCAGGTAGCGCCGGGCGGTGTCCGCCTCCTCGTTCAGCCGCTGGATGATCGCGGAAACACTGTGGCCCTTGGACTTCATCTGGGCTTCGTACTGGAAAATGAGGAAAAAGCGGTGGCGGATAGCATCGCTGGCTACTCCCTCGCCAATCTGAGCGATGTTGTCCTCAATCATCTCCCGGCAGCACTCGTTTTCCTCCGTCTCCCCATACTCCCGCATCCGGTCCACATAGGCGGCGGTGTCGGCGGGGAGAGTGCGGGCCTCCAGCTGAAAGCTGTCCGGGGCAATCTTCAAATAGGCCGCATAGCTTGCAATGATATTTTGCCGGTCATTGGGGGACTTGAGGTAGATGTTCACCGGCAGCACCTCTAAAATCTTGACAAATCGGTTATCCCGGGTGATGACCACCCCGTTGATGATATTTTTAATGGGCAGCCAGGCCTGGATGCTGTCCCGCCAGGCCCCACCCCCGGCGGTCTTGACGCCGCCGCCGAAAATCAGTTCTTTGATGTTCATTTAATTCCATACTCCCCTCGGTAAAAAATCAGGCGGCGGTTTTTCCGCCAGCGCCACCAGCAGCCCAGCCAGCGGGTCAGGCTGTCATCGCTGATCCCGATGAGCCCAAAGCCGCCGATGGGCACGATGATAGTCAGGGTGACCATAATTTTGGGCGTCAGAGACAGCGGCAGCAGGACGATACACAGGTATAGGGTGGGCAGGGTAAGCAGCACCGCTTCAACCATGTTCCTGATCTCAAACAAGCCCATGACCCGGCCGGCGTCGGTAAAGTTGGTGGGGATGTAGTAGGTTTCATTCATTGTAATCCCCCTCTGTTGGCTGGAGCAGGCGGCCTTTGCAGGCCGCGAAGCTCCGTTTTAATGAGTTCAGCCGAGCACTCCGCTGAACGATAATCGCATCTATAGCTGTCTCCAGCTTCTCCTCCATCAGTGCGGTGGGAGCGGTTTCTCCCAGCTCCACCTGGCTGATATACTGTCTGGACAGCCCGGAAGCCGCAGCCAGCTCCGATAAGGGAATCGAATACCGCAGACGCAGTATCCGCAGATTCATGTTTTGTTCCACAAGCACTCCCTCCTCAAGCAGACAGGACCCAGAACGGCCCGCCGGCGGCGCCAAGTGTGCGGCTGGCTTCGTTAGTGACGATTCTCAGGTCCCATTCTTTATTGCTTCTCTTGACGCTGGCCGGATCGGCCACCAGGAGCTTCCCATCCTCGGTGACGCCCCGCAGGACGATAAAGTGCCCGCTGGTGGTAAAGTGGCCTTTCGCCATGATGGCAATGACCAGCTTGCCCTCTTGCAGGGCCTCCACCAGCTTTTTCCCATCCCGGCCAATGCTGGTGACGGTGAGCCCGTAGTGCCGCCCGCCGCTTGGGATGAGACTGTGGTAGCTCCCGCCACCCTCATAGCGGTGCCCATTTGCCACTGACCACTGGGCCACATCATAGGGTGTGACCTTGTTGTCGGTCAGGGAAGCCACAGCGATAGCCAGGGCTGTGGGGCCGCAGCCAGCAGCTCCAATGGTGCCGGATTTTCCATACATCTTATTCCCCCACCGGGCGTCGGTCTGGTTGTAATAGACCACAGGAATTTCAGCGTTGGAAAAGGTGATGTCACCGTAGTCCGTGGTATAGTTTCCGGCGCTGTCGGTGCCATCCACCGTCACCTGTTCTTCCTCTGCCATAACGGAGTAGATCAGCTCGGCCCACTTCTTCTCCTCGGAGGTGAAGCCCAGCCGGTCCATATAGGCCTCCGGGCTCAGGTCCCAGACGGAGATGTTCAGCACCCCATTGGTTATAGATGCGGAGTAGTCCAGCTTGCCAAAGAGCAAGTCCTCCAGGGCGTTGTCGTCCATGATGTTGAGGTCCTGCTTATACCGGACGGAGCCGATGGCGATAAGCCAGTTTTGGTTGATCGCGCCCGAAGAATCGGACACCTTGTATTCATCATAGTCCGCCACTCCGTTGGTCCAGAAGGTGGGGAGGATGCTGTTGACCAGGCGCTCCAGCGCCGATTGATTCTTCTGTGCAATGTTCCGGTATGCGTCGGCCAGCCGTTGGGCGGAAGCGGTAAAGTCCGCCACCCCCTGATTTGTGGCGCTGCTGTAACCGAAGACGGTATTGGGCAGAGCCGTAAAAATCAGCATGGGCAGAAGTAAAAGAGCGGCCAGAACGCCCGCAATCACGTTGGGCAGGATAGATGAAGTTTTTGTGTTATTCACTGGTGGGACCTCCTTCCCGTTTGGTCTGTCTCGTTGGTTTTTGTTTGGAAGGCCCGCCGCCCAGCTTCTGGCCCGGTGGTGTACGATAGCCTGGCGCGGTTCCTGCTGGGCCGGGTCGGGGAATAGAGCCGCCGTCCTTCAATGGGGGCCTGTCCTTCCCGGAAATCCGGCGGCGTTCCTGCTGTGCCGGTCTGGGACTCTGTGCCCCCGATGTGGGCGTAGCTGGTGTCGGAGGCGCGTTCCTGCCGGGCCGGGATTCAACAGACGGGGGCCGCTGGGTGCTGCGAGTCCCCGTTCCTGCTGTGCCGGATTGAGATATTTCCGTGTTTTGAGAATCTTTGGAGAATGTACCGCTGGGCTTGCCACCGAAAGTGCCGCCACCACGAGGTATGGGCTTCGTTCCAGCGCCGCCAAACCCGCCGCCCTTGGCTGTGCCGCTGGAGACAGAGCTTTCAGATGTACTGCTGCTCTCCTTAGAGAAACTGCCGCCACAGCCAGTGCTGTGGGTCGTACCGCTGGGCTTGCCGCCAAAAGTGCCGCCGCCACGGGGAACACCTTTGCCGGTGAAACCGCCGCCCTCGAAACTACCGCCGAAGCCACCGCCACGGCCCCCGGTAAAACCACCGCTACGGGGAATGCTCTCGCCAGTGAAGCCGTCACCTTTGAAACTACCGCTGAAACCGCCGCCATGGCCCTTGGTAAAACCACCGCCACGGCTAGGGGCGCTGCCAGTAAAACCGCCGCCCTGCGGGCCATGGAATCCGGTAAATCCGCTGGAGGAAGCAGCCTTTTTCTCTGGCTTGCTCTGACTGTCGGGCGGTGTGACATAGCTGGAGCCCCGGCTGATACCGGGCTGTGTGGATGTTTTCCTGCTGGGCCGGTCTGGACGGAACATACCCCCAGGGCCTGTCCTTTGACCGCCCGAGGTACGTTCCTGCGCTGAGGTACGTTCCTGCGCTGCCGTCTGACGCTGGCCGCCGGTCTGTGCTTGGGAGGTATTCTGCTGGGTGTTGGACTGCTGTTCCTGCCGGGTGTCGGTCTGGCTGGTCTGTGTCCTGCCGCCGCCGTAGCGGGGACCGGCCGCTGCCTGGCCCGCAACGCCGCCGATACCGCCCAAGGCCGCTCCGCCAACAGCGCCGGCTGCAGCCCCGGCGCCCTTGCCAAGGCCGGCACTCTTGCCAATCCCTGCCGCCGCCCTGCCTGTAAAGCCCAGTGCGCCGCCGATCCCGTTCGCTGCTCCCTTCGTCATCATAGACAGAGCGGTCTTGAATACCGTATAGGCAATCATACCGGGGAGACCGGACCTGCTGCCGGTAATGGCCGGATTCAGGCCGATTCTGGTGATAATTTCATCCGCCTTTTTCGCTACCTTGACGATGCTGACAATGAGCACCATCCAGAGAAACACGTCCGGAAAACTGGGGACCGTGGACACTACCGACAGCAGCATCTTGAAAAAGACGATATTGGTGGCCATGAGGAAACACATACTGCCGAACATCCGGCACCAGCCGGCGAAAATCTCTGATGTGCTCTTGCTCCCACCCATAGCGAAGGCCAGCGGAGCCATGACGGTGAGCATAGCCAACACCATGTACCGCTCCGCCACCTCTAATAATAAGGAGAACACCATAAACATGGTTATGAGGTCGAAGATGATGACCAATATCCAGGAGGCGGTGAACACGCCGATCACGCTGCCGTCCACCAGCTGGACATTGATGGCGTCGGGAATTTCAATCAGTGCGATCACCTTGCTGGTCATGCCCAGAACAGTCTCACAGATCTGCGGGCTGGCCAGGAGCAGAAAGCCAAACACAAAGGTCCGGGCAAAGAGCAGCTTAGGGTCCTCCCCCTCGAAACCCAGCCCAGAGGCCATACTCCGCAGGGCCTGGAATACCAGATTCCCCAGCAGCAGCGCCCAGCCTATGGCCAGAATGATTTGCTGTATGTCCCCCATGACGGGGATGTGGGTCTTGATGTAGGCGAAATCCAGGCTCATTACGTTGAGCAGGGATGAGGAAAAGTAATTCCATATGTCCAGAATCAGGCTGTAGACCCACTCGAAAAAGCCTTGAAAAATAAACTCCAGCAGAGCAAACACCTCCTTTCTGCCGGAGCTTGCCGGCTAGGGCGTCAGGGTAGCCAGCCCGCTGAACAGCGGAGTGACATAGGCGATGAAGGCCCCGATGCCGTTAATAATCATCCAGGCGATCCAGATACGTTTGAGCCAGTCCCAGGCCTGATCGACCTTGTGCTGGTTGTTGGACAGCTTGGCTCCTACCACTGCCACGGCGGACATCAGGCCGGCCAGGACGGTGCTGACGCTGGCAATCTTGCCGTAGACGTCCACGATGATCCGGTTGGCGACCGTCCACATATCATCCAGGGCAAGGGCGGGCGTCATCATGCAGGCGCACAGCGCGATCACCGCCATTGTCTGAACATAGTACCTGGGAAGCCGGGGGCCAAAGCGGTCCCAAAAGTTTTGTTTCTTCAACGAAAATCCCCCTTTGCAAACCGAGGAGAACGTGGTATAGTTATCTCTCGGTGATTAAAATGATTTTTGTTTGCGATAAGTGCCATTTCCTTTTCAGCCGAGCCGACGAGCCGGAGCAGTGCCCCGACTGCGGGAAATATGCCGTCCGTCCGGCAAATGAAGCGGAGCGGCAGGAGTATGAGGAACACCTGAAAGAATTTCAGGACTAGACATAGACCGCCCGGGAGATTGCCCCAATATGCTGGGCAAAGCAGGCTAGAAACAGCGGATTAAATATCCCGCAGGCCCTGGATACAATCATGTCGTTGGCCTGTTTTTTGGATAGGCGGCTTGTAGAGCCGAGGGTAAATGAGAGCATCAAAAGCATCCGCCAGCCCTACCACTTGGACCAAAGGAGTGATTTCTTCCCTGGCCAGCTGGTCCGGGTAACCGCTGCCGTCCCAACGCTCATGGTGGTAGCGGCGGAGAAGGTGCGCAGGAGCCGCTCTGTCGGCTTTCAAACTGCACGCTATGGAGAGCATGGTCCATGAGAGGCTACTCCAGGCGCAGGACGGTAAATGTAGATTCAATGTCCAATTTTGCTTCACCTCTACCTCAATTAAATGTGTGGGGACGGCCCGGATGGACCGTCCCGCTTTTCGATTTAGTAGCCGGTTTTGGGGAGTGTGGGAACTATGGTGGGTATCAGTTTGCGGATAATCGTGACCCAACTGGTCTGAGCGGTCTGCCAGGTTCCCTGGTATTTGCCGCCTGCGTCAGCCCGGTTAATTAGCTGGTAGCCATTAGCCGCTGTCCCGCTGACCGTGACCGTCAAAGTGGGATTGACGACCGACTGGAAGCCCACAGGCACCTTGCCAAAATCAACATACACATCGGTGACATATTCGCCCGCCTGAGTGGGAATAGCGTTCAGGCTGAAGGAGTAATTGCTGCTGGTGATGAGATTGGATGCCAGCACCTGATACACCCCAGAATAGTTGGTCTTGTAGAGAATCCGGTAATTCAGTCGGGCGCTGTAGGTTCCCGTTGTGAATACCGTAGCCCTGGCCGCATCGGTGGGAATGCGATCATGCCAGTGAAACTCAGAGAGCGGTACATTGCTGGTATTGGCGACGGTAAAGTCGTAGCGCATCTGGCTCCCAGCCAGCACCCCGGCATTGCTCCGCTTGGTGATGGTCACGCCCAAGTTGGAGGGCTTGTCGTAGTCGCTCACCTTGATGATTTGCCCTGAATATTCCAAAGTTTCATCGAAGGTCTTGCCGCTGAGCTGCCAGTAGGTGGGGGCGGTCACCTCAACGATTTTGTACCTGCCCAGCGGCAGGGGCTTGGAGGCGGCCACCCCTCGGGCGTCGGTGGTGATGTAATCCACCACTTTTCCGCTGCGGGCCTCGCTGATCTCATACACAGCCCCCTGGAGGGGAGCGCCGGCGGGTGTGCCGGTGACTTCATTGTACTCGGCAGCATACTTGTAAATCTGGAACTGGCCGGTGATGGGGGTGTTCTCCCATTCCACTTCAATCGTCTTTCCCGGCTGAACATAGACCGTCTTGTACTGCTTGTCCAGCTCATAGCCGGGGGCGGCTTCCAATTCACGGATGAACAGCTTACCCTTGCCCTGGACGGTGAGGTCGTCGATGTAAATATATCCCTCGTTATCGGTGGAATACTCCCCGATGGGGTTCTTATTCTGGTCATAGACCAAGAATTTTACATCATAAATTCCCTCGCCGGTGACGCTGTCAATTTTGTGCAGGATAATTCCGCTGAAGGGGGCGTTGGTCACGGTCAGCGTGGTGCCTTTTCCATCCTGAATGGTGAAGTAGTGGGGCGTAGAATCCAGCTTGAAATTGCTGGGACAGTCGATCTCTACGGCATAGTAAGCCCCAGCCTCCAGGTCCAGGTGGGCGCGGCCCTGCTTATCGGTGGTGATGGTGTCCACCAGAGCGCCGTCCATCTTGCGGATTTCAAAGGTGACATCGGGGATGCGCCTGGTTTTATCGCTCTCGCTGACCTTGATCAGGTCCAGACCTACGACAGGCGCGTTATAAAAATAGAGCTCCTGGGTATCATCCGGGTTGACAACCACCGTCTGAGTGCGGGTATCCGGGTCGATGGTGTAGCCGTCGATGCTGGCCACCTCGGTGACGATAAGCGTTCCAGTGATACCGAAGAGAACGATCTGCCCATTTTTGTCCGTCCAGTACAGCCCGTTGGAGGACAGCTTGCCGCCCTCAGCGTCCACCACCTTGCCATCCGCATAGGTGATTTTAAATTGTACCCCAGCCAGGGGAGTCTTTTTGTCGGCGCTGGACAGCTTGTGGATGATGAGATTTCCCAGGGGCTTATTGCGGAACTCCAGCGTGACGGTCTGACCGGCCTTGATCTGGACTGTCTGGGGGGTATCGTCAAGGAGATACCCCGGCTTTGCCCTGGTTTCCTTCACAACCAGCGTTGTATTGGGCTCGATGCCCTCTACCAGGAAGGTTCCTGCGCTGTCTGTCACAAACTTGCCGTTGGCGTCGCCAACCACCGAGCCGTCGCTGGTGGTTACGAAAAATTCCACGTCACTGAGGGGGGCGCCGTCGCTGGCCGATACCTTTTTCACCAGCAGACTGCCCTTGGCGCTGTTGCCAAAATAGACCTGCACCACCTCCTGCTCCTCGCCGGAGAGGTAGACGGTCTGGGGCGGTGTATCGACCACATGGTTCCCATCGCTGGACAGCTCCTCGATGATATAGGTGCCTTTCTGGAGACCGGTTACCGTGAAGCTGCCATTGGCCGAGGTGCGGAAGGTGCCGATAACCGTGCCCCCTGTGCCGGAGGTGTTGCCGGAGAGATACCTGATTTGGAACACCGCTCCCTCAATGGCCTGGTTTGGGTGCTGCCGGTCATACTTCCAGACGCAGATTGCGGATAAGGGCTGGTTACGGAAGCGGAAGGTGTGCGCCTGACCAGCGGCCACAAACGCTTCCTGTGTGTCGGGGTCGGCCTTGGCAAAGCCTTTCAGCGGCGCCAGCTCCTGCACCCGGAACCAGCCGTCCCGCAGGCCCAGCTCACCCATCTCCGGACCGTTCAACTCAATGCGGCCATCCTCGTCGGTATAGAACGTTCCCAGGTCGTTGATTTCGCCGGTGCTGGTGTGGTTGGAGCTGTACCAGACCCGGAAAGGCACATTAGCCAGCGGCTCAAAGGTGACCGCGTTTTCTTTGATGATCTCTATAATGGGCCGCTTGTGGTTTTCAAAGTATACTGTGTGGTCTCGGTTGGGATAGAGGGTGACGAGCTGGCTGGGAGCGTCCATGAGCCAGGGGGAGGGGACGGACTTCTCGGCAATTTCGTACACCCCGGGCAGCAGATTCTTTAGCTCGGCTTTCCCGTCCGGCCCGGTCTTGATTTCATCCACACTATGGCCGTCCGCCGCCCGGACGGTGAAAACTGTATTCGGTATAAGTTCCCCGGTGTCCGCGTCGCGCTTATAGACGGTCAAATTCGGCCGCTTGTGGTTCTCCAGCACGATTTCGCTGGTCTTGCCGGGGAATAATTCCACATGGTATTCCCGCAGGTCGATAATGTGGTCTGCCAGTGTGGCGATCTCTTTCAGAGAGTAGACCCCGGGCTCCAGACCCTCCCACAGAATTTCACCTGTTGCCGAGGTGGTGCGGTCCAGATACCGGCTTCCATCCTCGATTTTCGCCAGTCGGAAGGAGACGCCCGCCAGGGGGGAGCCGTCTGAGCTGGTTTTCAGCAGGTGGAGGGAGGGTAGCTTGCTGTTGGTAAACACAAACTCAGCATTCTGGTCGGCTTCCAGCTGGATGATGCGCTGGGCCTTGTCAATCACATAGCCGGGGCACTCCAGCTCCAGGACCTCGTAAGCACCCGGGGACAGCTTGCTAAGGTCAATTTCGCCGTTCTGGTCAGTGGTAAACTCCTTGGGGCCGAAGGTGCCGTCCACCGCCCGGATGCTGAATTTGACGTTGGGGATGGGCTTGGACAGGTTGGCGCTGTCCACCTTGACCAGGTGGATGCCGGGTTTCCTGCCGTTGAAGAAAACCAGGTCCTTGATACCGTCGCCGGCGTGAAGCTCTATCTGCTGGGGCGTGGTGTCGGTGACATGTTCGTCGTCGCTCTGTACTTCCCGCACCAGGTAGGTGCCGGGTTGGGCGTTCGTAATCAGGATTTCGCCCTGTTGATTGGTGCTGTACTGGCCCAGGCTTTCTCCGTCCCGCCAGATTTCAAAGAGGATGTCGGTCATGACCTTTAGGGTGGTCCGGTCATACTTGATGATGCGCAGGCCGGGCAGTTCCTTGTTGGTGAGGGTGACAGTGGAGGTCTCGCCGCTGACCACGCTCACGGTCTGGACTGTGTCGGTGTCGGCAATCCAGCCCTCGATGCCGGCAGTCTCCCGCACCTCCCAGCCGCCGGGCTTGAGCTGGGTAAACTGGATCGCTCCGCCGGGTCCGGTCTGGCCGGATTTGGTCTCGCCGGAGACGATGTGCTTGATTTGGATGGTAACACCCTCCAGCGGGTCGCCGGTGTTGCTGTACTTTTCCACCCGCAGATTGCCGTAGGGATCGTTGTAAAAGGTGACTTCCGCAATCTTACCGTGGACAGCCTGGACATGCTGGGTGGCGTTGCCTGAAATAAGGTGCCACTTGGGCGGGGACAGCTCCTCCACTGTGTAGTGGCCGGTTTGGGTCACTGGGATGGTAACGGTCCCGTTCTGTCTGGTAGAGAAGGAGCCGACAGTGGTCCCCTCGGGGCCGGTGACCTTGAACACAGCGCCCTCCAGCGGAATCTGTGTGCCGGTCTCCAGCTTGATGATTTTTATGCCTGTTTCCCCTTCCTCAAAGTCTTCGGTGCTGTCAGAGTAGCGGCTGATAAAGGAGCCCTCCACAGGCAGGTGGGGGTCGGTGTCCAGCATATAGTCCTGGATGTTGCCGTACTGATCCGCCTGGAGGGACTTGGCGTAATAGATTTCATACTGCACCACCACGCTGCGCATATTCAGCTGGACGGTGCCGGTCTGTCCCTCCACGCTGGTGGCGGGGTAGACGATCTTGCACTGGCCCTTGTGCCCGTCTGCAAAGGTAAAGGTGCTCATGGGCACACGGGTAATCTCCTGGTCGTTCATATCCAGAATCCTGGCCCCGGCGGGCGCTCCGTCGGCCAGGCTGACCTTAACGTCCTCAATGGACCATGTGTCGCTGGAAATTGTAATGACCTGCTGGTAATAGGGCTGGCCGTTGATGGTCACGGGGTAGGCCACGTCCTTGTCAGCGGTGGCGGTAAGTTTGGGCGTGGGGATGCTGCTCCAGCCCATGCCCCTGGTGTAGATGGTCCTGGTAGCCTCCAGCACCCGCTTAGCCGCCGCCTGGTCAGCGTTTGGGTTGATGCCCAGGCCGTTGACAGACCAGTTGCCCAGCAGATAGATCCACAGAGCAGTCTTGGTGGCGTAGTAGGCTTCCTCCGGGGTATTCACCTTCAGCACGGAGAGCGACTCATGGGGATAGCCGTTGGCGATGATGCCGCAGACCTTGGGGTCGGAGACAGTATCCGGGGCGGTATACTTGATGGGCGTCCCTTCTGGCACCAGGGCCGGAACGCCATACAGACGGGGGTCCACACAGTAAGCGGGAATCTCCTTTAACTGCCCGGTCTGGACTGATTCGTATTTGTAATAAGTGTAGTGCTGTTCCTTGACGCTGCCGTTCATAGTCAGCCAGTCCAGGGTCTCATTCCTGGCGTAGATATCTACCTCCGCCATCGCTTCCTCCAGAGTGGGAGCGGCGAAGGAGGTCACAGGCAGGATACCCAGCAGGGTAACGAGAACCAGCAGGAGCGAAATCATTCTTTTTTTCACAGGTCTACCTCCTAAAAGAATTTTGGGTATGAAAATGCCCCTTCTGTCGCCAGAAGGGGCGCGGGAATATAGGAAATTATTCGGATACCACACAATATCGGGTATACTGGAAGATGCCTTTATGATAGTAGTCCCAGGCTTCCACATAGTAGCGGCTGTTGGGGCGGCTGTGAACCAGCTTCTCCAGCTCCGAGCTCCGCCAGGGCCAGAAGGAGCGGGTATAGGCGTCGTCCTCGGCACGGATGGTCAGCTGGACGGACGCCAGCGGCCTGCCGTCCCGCCATGCGCTGGGCTCTTTGCCCAGAGCGTTGTAGATGGTGTACTCCATCCGCCGGGTCTCATAAAGATTGCGGATAAACATGGAATCTCCGTCGTCGTGGGCGAAGTGCCTGACTTCCGCTTTCGGAGTCTCCAGGTCCGGGAAAGCACTCCAGTCACAGGTGGGGGCGGGCAGCGGTCCCACCGGGCCTTCGGCAAACACGTTATTGTCGTAGCGACTGACGTCCTTGATCTCGTAAATGTAGCCATCGTCGCACCGGACACGGTCTCCAGCCTTGGGAACATACTTGGAGCCGTCTGTTGGAACGTTGATGGAGCCGTCCGCATTGTAGCTTAACTTATCCGCCTGGCCGGGGATTTGGCCGGCCGGCTGGCTTTGGGGCCCGGCACCGGTGTAGGGGGCGTCGCTGTCTACCTGGACGGACTGGCCATCCCAGTACACATTGAAGCCCACAGCCTCTCCGATGTCGCGGAGCTTGACATAGTTACTGCCGTTGATGGAGTAGGCTTCCAACTGAACAGAAGCACCGTCCACATAGATTTTTTGGTTGGACGGCTCTGCCATAAGCCCGGCGGCATAAGCCACTGTCCCGCCGCACAGAAGTGCGCCAGTAACTACCCCGACTGTAAAAACCATAATCCTCTGCTTCATCATGCTACGCTCCTTTCATGTACATAAACTCTGTTTTTTCCTTCGGTTTCTGCTTCTGTTTCGAGCATAGTACAGACTTTGCGTATTGTCAAAGGATTATTTTAAACATCAGCGCCGATACTTTTTACTTTGCTTGAATTGTTTGGTAATCCTGCATTCACCACCTAATTATTACAATTTTTAGCCTGGAATTGTTATTTGTTAATTTTTTATGAACGGACCTCCACTGCCTGTACCATGACCCGGCTTTCGGGGTGATCGGCCAGACAGGTGGTGAGGGTGAGCCGGTTGTCAGAGGTGCCCTGGAGGTAGCTCCAGTCGGTGCTGGAGATGATTCTGACCTGAGTGACAGCATAGGTCCTGGTCCCATAGATGGTGGTATAAGTAATGGTGTCGCCCTTCTCCAGATTTTTGATGGAGCCAATGGCGTACTTGGTCCCCCGGTTGTGGCCACACACTCCGATGTTTCCATCCCAGGCGGAGGTGAAACTGTAATGCCCCAGGCCCTTCTTCATGCTGGCGTTGGTCTCGCCCTCCCACAGCTTCATGTCGATTTTCAGCGAGGGAATCTTGATAATGCCGATATGACCGTCCTTGTAGGCCATACCCTCCGCGCTGGTGTAGGCAGGCGGCCGGTAGGTGGGGATGCCGGGCGCGGGAGTAACGGCGGAGCCCGGCTTCCCAGGTTCCACCAGCTCCGTAATGGGCCCGCCGCCAGCCACGCCGTAGCCGCCCCCGCCTGTGGCCACTGTCTGCTGGAGACCGGGAAGGGTGGTGCGCTCCATGATGCCGGTCATGGTGGTGCTCTGGACACCGTACTCCAGCTCAGGAATCTGATAGTCCACCACATTCCTGCCGCCGTAGTTGTACTGGCTGCCGTGGACATCCTCATAGCTGGTGCTCTTGTAGTAGTCCTGGGGGGCGGTTGTCTCAAAGGAGTAGTCCGCTGCCGCATAGGCGGAGGGGGTCAGCGCCAGCACAGCCAGGACAGGCAGGATTGCTTTGTTCAGGTTTTTCCAGGTTTTCATTTCGGTTCCTCCTCCGTTTCATCTTCTAAATCTTCCTCCTGGAGCTGCCGCAGCGTCCGGCGGGAGCGGAACAGCAGCACGCCCAGCACGGCAACAGTCCCCGCTGCCAGGACGCCCAGAGCATAGGGGAATACCTTCTCGGGCAGGCCAGCCGCGCGGATGCTGCCCCGCTTAGGGACATGCGTGGAGTTGTCGCTCTCTGTCCCCAGGTAGGTCACCTTATAGGTGACACTCTCCACGTCGTTCCGGGAAACCTCGCCCACATAGTTGGCGGAGGTGACATATCCGGTGGCGACCCTGTGGTAGGACTTGCCGGAGTAGGTAGCCACGGCCTGATAGGAAGCCGGGGCCAGGGCGTCCCCCACCAGATCAGTACCGATGATCTGCCAGTCCACGCCGGACAAGCTCAGTGTGACCCCGTCCTTGACGGTAGTGGCCGGGACATAGGACATATCGTTACGGTCCAGCGGCCCGATGGTCTTGGTGACGCTGACGTTTTTGGCCTGGCTGGTGTAGCCGGCGGCCTCGGTGCGGATGGCGGTGTGGTCCAGGTTCAGGACGCCGGAATAGGTGCCGTCGTCATAGTCCAGTGTGGCGGCCAGCTGCTCCAGAATCTTACCCAAGTCTTTGGTATCGGTCTCCAGGGTCACCGTCTCGGTGTGGTATTTGCGGTCCGACACCTGGTTTTCCTCCTTCACGATGTCGGCGAAGGTGTAGTGCCAGCCCTCCAGCTCAAAGGGCTCCTCAACGAGCTGCCGGGGGTCTGCGCCGGGGGGCAGGGTGTAGGTCTTGATGAGCTGCTGACTTCCGTTAAGGTTCTGAATGGTGGTGTCCGTGGGCACCTCCAGGGCGCAGGCGTTGGTCACCAGGGCCGCCGCCAGCAGCAGACAGGTAAGCAGTCTTTTCATGTCTTTGTCCTCCTTTTCCAGAAAAATACCGCACTGGACAATGCCAGCGCGACCGCCAGGGTGATGGGTACAATGGTTTTCATTTGCGGTTTTCCTCCTTGACTGTATATTCTACTGCGTACTCCGGGTGGTTCCAGAGTGACGCCAGCAGTCTGAGTGAGTGCTCCAGCGCCTTTTCCGTGTCCCGCTTTTGGCGCTTCACAAAGGCGTGGAGCAGCAGATAGTCCCCGTTGGGGCAGGGGGTGAAGATGATCCGCACCGCCGCCCGCCCCCTCTCCCGGAGCTCGTAGAGACTTTGATACTTCTCGATGGAGAAGTGCTTATAGTGGGGCTCTTTCAGCTCCGGGAGGGGTGTTCGGGACAGATAGAGAATCTGCCGGACCACCTTGTCCCGCAGTCTGGGCTCCAGCCCCTCAATGAACTCCGCCGCCTGGGCGGGGCCGTCCGGGGGCTTGTAGATTTTGATATGCTTCATGTTTTCAACCTCTCATTGTGTATTTTCTGCCAGCCGCTTCAGGTGGGCCAGGAAGCCCTCGGCGAACAGGGCCGCAAAGTCCGGGCTGCCGCTGATCCACCAGACCGGGTCGGGCAGGTCGCGATAAATGCTGTCATATTGCAGGCAGATCAGGAGAAATTTCTGCGCAGGGTCGGCCTGCTCCGCTGTGTGCAGGAGCTGAGCCACCACTTCCCGGACCTGTTCATCATCCTGATAGTAGTCGCACAGGTCGTCAAAGAACTGGCCGGCGAAAACAGTGCCGAACACGGACATAGCGTCCTGTTCCGGTGTGTCGTCCTCTGTGGTCAGCCCCATCCGCCGCAGCCGCTGGGCGGCGGTGTCCTCAAAAGGACTGCGGGGGCGTTGGTAGTTGTTCATGTTGTTGTCACCTCCTTCGAAGCATAAAAAACGCCTGGGCCGCAAATGCGGCACCAGGCTGTATAGCTTGGTTCAATCTTCAGTTGTTCTGTCCTGTGTGGGTGGCGGCAGTTCATCGGGCTGAGAAGCAGCTATCGTCTCTATCACCTGTGTAACCACAGCGTTCAGCTGGGCAGCGTTCTGGGATGTGATTACGGGTTTACCTGTGCGTTTTTCTATAGCCCTACGGGCATCCCCGGCTATCTCGCCGCCAGAGCGGGCTATCTCCAAGTTTTCAGCAAAGCCCTCTGGTTCTTCTCTTTTGGATATCTCCGTTGTGGAAACCTCAGCCAGCATATTCAAGACGATTTCAGCGGTGCTCATGTTATCCCGCAGGTTTTGTTTTTTCAAGCCTTTCAACTGCTTATACTGCTTTGTAGTCATACCGGACCATGCACGAGTGATTTCGTCCGTGAGAATAGCGTATTCCCGACCCTGTTCTACACCTCGGGCCTGCCACTCAGCCGTCAACTCGTTGCGGACACGGATAGCCAGGATTCTCTGGTGAATCCAATCAGGAGAGTACCCCTTTCGCTGGTAGGTTTCCAGAGCCCGGTCAATGGCCTGTTCCGGGTCAATAGTTTCCTCAATCCGTTCCCGGCCGACTTGGGCTAACCACAGCTTAAAGGGTTCAGCTTTTGGAGACGGAATAGATTGGATAATGCGGAGCAAACCTTCAATGTTAGCAGCTTGAATCTTTCGTTTCTTTCCGTCCGCCGCAACCATTTCAACAGGGGTACAAATTGTACCCCACTTGCTGCCAAGCTCAGAGTCACGGCTGCGCATCTTTTTGATATATTGTTTGGGGTCTGCACTGTCCGTCAGCGCATGAACAACATCTGTCACAGAGAAATACCATTCTTCCTGCTCAGCATCCCAAGCAGTACGAATTGTCTGATTTTCAAACAGCTGGATTTTGTCCTGCTCATTCATATGTAACCCTCGCAATCCTAGTTTTGTTCATTATACGTTATCCAGCTCGTTCCCGCAAGAACTCAAGGAATAACTTTTCAATTTCCCGGTCATTGCTAAACTTATCCAGATAGGGGGCAAACTGTTTTCGGTCAAAGGAGATTTTTCGAGGTGGAGCCGCCAGCCGTTTTTCTGCCGCGTCCCGGGCTTCCCGCCAGGCAGCGAAAACAGCTTGACGGTCAGCGGTAGGTGGGGGACATTTGCGGGTGATGTGCTGCATAGCGGCTTTATTGAGTTGATAGCCTTCAATGGAGCATATCTCTATGAAGGCCTTCTGAGACTCAGTATCATAGTCGGCAATCAGGTCGGCACAAACAAGGTTGAGCTGCTTTGGGGTATCCTCTAGGATGACGGACAGCTCTGGTATCAGCTGTGTAAGCTTGACAGCGATTTTCATTCCCTTTATGACGAGGGAGCTCCGCATGGGTGGGCAGGCCCTCTACTACGGCATGAACGCCCTTTCCCACAATGTCATCATGGCAGACCGGAAAAAGCTGAAATCCGCCAATGGTATGTACCTCGGCTCCACAGGCTCCGGCAAGAGCTTTGCCGCCAAGCGGGAATTGATAAACGTATTTTTGGCGACCCAAGACCGCATCGTTATCGTTGACCCAATGGGGGAATATTCCCCGCTGGTGCGGCGGC
>CANPFP010000044.1 GCA_947573385.1 uncultured Bacillota bacterium
CCAGCGCTGCGGGCTTCCCCGACGTTGACGAGAAGGACAACGTCGAGGCCATTGACGTTCTGCAGACCGTTAAGGTAATGGTCGGCGACAAGGACACCGGGAACTTCCGTCCCGACGCTCCTGTCAGCCGTGCCGAGATGGCCGTTGTCATGGCCAACCTGCTGAACCTGGACTACAACTACTACGCAACTTCCTGCCCCTTCACTGACGTGCCCACCTGGGCGCAGGGCTGTGTGGGCGCCTGCTATGCCAACGGCATCGTGTCCGGCCGCACCGCCACCACTTACGACCCCAACGCCAGCGTGACTGCCGTTGAGGCCGCCAGCATGATGATGCGCGCCCTGGGCTACTTCAAGTATCCCAGCGACTACGCTGACGGCTTCGTGCTGTCCACCGTGCGCCAGGCCAGCAAGATCGGCCTGTTCGCCGACGTGAACGCCGATACCAGCGCCCCCATGACCCGCAACCAGGTGGCTCAGCTGGCGCTGAACACCCTGGAGAACGCCGTGGTGGAGGCCAAGAAGTCCTCCGCTGACATCACCGTGGGTTCCGGCGACACTGCCGTGACCATCACCGGCGCTGTGGAGTATGTGGTCCGCACCAGCCAAGAGGACTTTGCCAAGGCCATCAACAATAAGGACCAGGGCAACACCTCCACCACCGGCCGCAACGGCTACACCATCGAGCTGGGCGAGCAGCTGTACAACGGCGACCTGGTGAAGCGGGAGACCACCAACGATTTCCAGGACCCTGCCGTGAAGTGGACCTACAAGACCAAGGAGATCGGCATCTATGCCAAGTCCGCCGACCTGACCTATCTTGACGAGGTCAAGCTGAAGGACATCTACAAGGATCTGAGCCTGAGCGCCGAGCCTGACGAGCTTGTCTTTGCTGTGAACGGCGACATCTCCGCCACTGACAATGACGGCGATGCTGTCACCGCGATCAAGACCAACGACGGCAAGGTTGGCGGCAAGGGCGCCGTGGTCAAGGTGTACTCTGAGGAGCCCACCGCCAACCACATCAAGGTTACCATCTCCGTGACCGAGTACTATCTGGCCAAGGCCGTTGCCGACTACAATGCCGACGACGAGGAGCTGGATGTGGAGCTCAAGAGCGACGTTCGGGACCTGAACGAGAATGGGGACACCCTGAAGCTGGAGGACTTCCCCAACATCGCTGGCGTGAAGAAGGGCGAGTATCTGGTCGTGACCATCGCCAAGAATGGCAGCGACTACGACATCAAGACCGTTGCTCCCGCCGAGCTGATTGAGAACGTTACCGTTACCTCCGCCCGTGCCGACGACTATGTCATGGCCGGAGAGAAGTATGTGTACAGCGACATCTCCAAGAAGGAAGACAGCGGCGCTCTGGGCCAGGACCTGATGAACGACGCCAGCGGCTACGACCTGAAGGGCAACGGCTACAACCTGTATCTGGACCCCAACGGCTATGTGCTGGGCGTTGAGAGCTACGACGGCGGCGTGAACATGGGCAACTACCTGTTCATCAAGGACGTCAGCAACAGCGGTTTCGACATCATTGCCAAGGCCGTGTTCTCCGACGGCACCTCCAAGACCATCAACGTGACCAAGCTCGACGACGAGGACGTTGATGATGAGGCCGACGTTGACGAAGATAAGTTCTACAAGTTCAGCGTCAGCGGCGACAACTACAAGCTGACCTCCGTTGCCACCGTCGCTGGGGATGGCATCAAGGTCATTCAGAAGGCTGACACCGACGCGGAGCTGGAGAGCAAGCTCAACCCCATCGAGGGCGACACCACCAATTATGCCAATGACGACACCCTGTTTGTCGCCAAGGACAAGGCTACCACCGGCGTGAAGAACGCCCCCAAGGTTGCCTCTGTTACCACCACCAAGCAGAACGACGTGTACAGCTTGATTGGCGCTGAGACCGACAACGCGAACCTCCTGCTGTGGGTCTACTGCACTCAGGCCGGTTCCGTGACCACCAGCGTTGAGGACCTGGTTTACATCCTGAACGCCAAGGCCGCCGTGGGCAAGGACGACAACGGCGACATCTACACCTACACCGTGTGGCAGAACGGCAAGAAGGTCGAGCTGGACACCAACAGCGAGGACAAGGATGTTGGCCTGTATGAGGTCGACACCTACACCGACGGCCGCGCCGACCTGGACGACCCCATCACTGCCAGCGAACCCGACAAGTTCGTGGTTGCGAACAACGTCGCCAAGTACAGCTTCAGCGGCTCCGTGCTGTCCGTGGACAGCGACCGCTATCGCCTGACCGACGACGTCAAGGTCTACACCATCGACGAGGAGACCGTTAAGACTGTGTCCCCCTCCTCCCTGGGTACCAAGACTGTTGCCGACGGCTTTACCACCGCTATCCTGGTCCGTGAAGAGGACGACGCCAAGGCCGATGTCGCTGTGATCTACGTCATTAAGCCCGTCGAGGGCGGCGGTGGCGGTGCCGGTGACGACGCCTCTGTGTCCTACAGCGGCAACCCCACCGTAACTGTTGCCGATACTGACGCGACTGGCGGCAAGGTGGCTGCCTCTGCTGCTGTCACTGTTGGAACGCTGACTGGCGATCCCCAGGCTGCTGACATCACCGTGACCCTGAAGTCCGGCGGCAAGACCATTGCGGATAACGACACAATTGAGTTTACTCTGACTGCGGCTACCGGCGCTACCATCACCGCCAGTGACACCGCTAACGCCACCGTGACCGTGGCCGGCGCGGTGACCCTGACCAAGAATAGCGGTTCTTGGACCAATGCCACCGTGGCTGTGACTGCCGAGGACGGCACCACCACCGCTACCTATACTGTGAAGGTGACTGAGGTTACCACCACAACTGCCGACATCACTCCGGGCACCGCGACTTTGAACGTCCCGGCTGGAGCCGGTGGAGCGGCTAGCGCGACTGCCGCCGTGGGGGCTGTTACCAACGGAGCCGCTGACGTAACTGTAACCCTTTCGAACGATGATAACGCCGCTAATGGCAATACCATTAAGTTCACTGTTTCTGCTAATGGTACAGGTGTTTCCCTTAAAAACCCTGATGCTGGCGAAGAGACAATTGAGGTCACCCTGACATATGACGGGACGAATTGGTCCGCTGATAAGACCGTGACCGCTATTGCCCCGGCTGGTAATGAGGTAACCTATACTTTCGAAGTAGCCTGATGCTTAAATAAGACAGGCAGTGGAATAAACCCCCGGGCTTCGGTCCGGGGGTGCTATTGACCTGGAAGAAATAAAGTACACCAAAGCGGAAGAATCCCCCCGCCACCGGGTTTCACCCGGCGGCCCTCCCCCCTTTAGCAAGGGGGGCTTTATGGCGCGATCTGGTTGGTTTTTCCTCCAAAGGCCCCCTTGCCAAAGGGGGCTGTCGCCGCCGCAGGCGGTGACTGGGGGATTCTGAATTTTGACCGTTAACCTTGACAAAAAGGGCGAAAACAGGTATAATCATTACAATGAGTTCCGCAGTTCGTAAACCCGGGCAGGCGGTTAGCTCAAACAAAGCTGTGGTTATCTAACAAACAGACAACCGTCACTTGGCCGAGTGGCGGTTGTCGCTCTTAATTCTCACAGTGACGGTAGGACCGAACACATGAAATGTGATAGTAAGAGACATAAGTACACCCCCTTTCGGGCAGTGTAGCCAACCGCCTGCCGCCGCTGGGTCCTCCCTGCGGAACTCGGTAATATTATACAGGATTCGACAGGATATGTCAACAAAAGGACCGGTTTTGAACGTCAGAAATTACCCCCGGGCTTCGGCCCGGGGGGCGCTTTATAGGCTCAGATTTGCAGCAGAACGACGTAGGTATAGACCACCCCCGATGTGTTCATCTGCCGGGATGGCTTGGCGTCGATGGTGTCGCAGTACCAGGAGACGTTTTTGTCCCCCCATTGGACCTTGAGATCATTGCTTGTGCCGTTGCTCAGGATATAACCGTTACCGTCCCGGGCGGAGATCATCACATTCCCGCCGGAGACCAGCAGGACCAGGGGTTTGTGGCTGAAGGTGAGCTTGTTCGGTGCGCCGGACCCGCGCAGGCCGGTTCCGGTGTACTGCCCAGTCACAATCTGGCAGTTGCCCTTTTTCGTCAGAGCGGTGGTGAACCCCGCCAGCGCTCTGTCGATTTTGGCGTTGTCGGCGTTGAAATCCTCCATCAGGATGCGGTCGTCCCGCGCCCACTGGCTGAGCTGGTAGTTGGGTGTTCGACTGGTTGGCATGTTAGTTTCCTCCTTTGTGTGTTGTGGGGGACGCCCTCTCCGTCACGGCTTCGCCGTGCCACCTCCCCCAAAGGGGGAGGTAGGAGCCTTCCCGGAAACTACCCAAAAGCTCCCCCCTTTGGGGGAGCTGTCAGCCGCAAGGCTGACTGAGAGGGTGCCCCCCACCCATACTGGAAAATCCCACCAAAGTGGTACGTTTGTATACATTTAATGGAAATGAGGGCGCAATGCGCCCTTTTTTTGATGCTCTCCGGTGTTTTAATCCGGGGCGGGCGATTGAATTTCGGTTGCAATTCCCCTGGGGGATATGGTATGATTTTGTTGAAACGCATCATTGGATATATCGGAGGAAGAACACTGTGAGCAGAACCGTACTGTATCTATGTTACTTTTGCGTCTACTCGATTGTTTTGCTGATTATCGGAAAGAGCAGTCTGCGGGACGCGAACACGCCGGAGGACTATTTTATCTGTGAGCGGAAGGTGAACCTGCCCCTGTGCGTATGTACCTTTACGGGAACCTGGATTTCCGCAATCACCATCCTCAGCCTGACCGGCAGTGTGTATGAGGACGGCCTGCCGGCCCTGATTTTTTCGGTGGTTCCCTGGTTTTTGGGGGCGTTTTTGCTGGGTCTTGTGACCCGGAGACTGTATCAAAACAGTATTATCACCGTTCCGGAGCTGTTCCGTATCCGCTACAGCTCCCGCGCCCTGCAAATCGTCTACGGCATCATTTTTATTTTGGTGTATATTTTTTACCTGGTGGCCCAGTACAAGGGATTTGGCATGGTGGCCTCCGCTTTGTTTGACATCCCCTACCCCGTGGCGGTGGTCATGGTATATCTGTTTATCATCTATACCACCTTCGGCGGCTACCGTTCGGTGGTGCGCACCGACATGTTCAACCTGATTCTGCTCACAATCAGCCTGATTGTGCTGTTTTTCTCAGTTGTCTCCCAGACGGGCGGATTGGGGACGCTGTATAGCCAGGCCGGACAGATCTCGGGCCGCGCCCACGCCGCTGTTGTCTCGCCCAACCAGCCCGGGGACCTTCTGGCCCTGTTCGGCGGCCGGTACACCCCGCTGGTCAGCCTGAGCATGTTCTGGGGCTGGGGGCTGGGACTGGCGGCAAATCCCCAATACCTGGTCCGGCTGCTGGGAGCTAAGGACCGGAAAACCGCCCAGCGCACCGTGGTCTATTCCCTGCTTCTCTTGGCCGTCATCTACTTTCTCCTCACCAACATCGCCCTCGGCATGCGGGTTTTAATTCCCTCTCTCCCCGTCGCCGAGACCACCGACGGAATTCTCATCCGCCTGATTAACAACGAGCTGTACGGCCCCTGGAGCGGATTCTTCCTCTTCTCCGTAATTGGAGCCTGCGTCTCTACCGCCAACTCCCAGCTTCTGCTCATCGCTTCCTCCTTCTCCTACGACGTACTGCCCGGAATCTTTTTCCGGGACATCTCCGCTAAGCAGACGGTGACCCTGGGGAGACTGGCCGTGTTCGGCGGGGGGACCTTTTCCATGCTCCTCACCCTGAACCCGCCCAATTTTACCCTGTCCTACGGCGGCGATATATGGGGGATTGTCAGCATTCTCCTCTTTCCGCCCCTGTACGGCACGCTGCTGAATATGAGACTGACCAAATACGGAATATGGGCCTGTATTCTTGTGGGCTGCGGGTCAATTTCGATTCTGTACCCCCTGTACTATACCGGGGCGCTGACCGCCCACCCGGCCATGTTCGGCGTGCCGCTCTCCACAGCAGCCATGCTCTTGGTCTCCGCCGCAGAGCGGCGTGCGGGGGAGGGGAGATAATGAAACGGCATTTGACCGTCACCATTGAGAACAAGATTCTGGCGCCCTTCGTCTGCATCAGCCTGATTACCGTAGTCTGCTTCTGCTGCATTTTGTACCAGACGGAATACAATGTGAAAATTGAAACCGAGTCGGTAAACGCCAAGGCCCTGGCGGCCTATATCAACTCCGACATCGACGCAGGCAACTACTGGCTGAACCCAAACGACCTGCTGAAAAAATATGAGCGCACCTACCAGGGAAACAGCCTGTTTCTGTATGACGCCAACGGGCAGCTCCTCTTTGGCCGCAGAACCCCCGGAAACGAAGAGCTGGTGCTGGAGGACAGCACCTCCAACCGCCTGAACTGGCGGGTACTGTATTGTCTGGACCAGCGGGAACTGCGCGCGGAGTTTATAGAGGAACAGCGGTACATGATTCTGGCCGCCATCGCCATGCTGCTCATTATTGTTCAGGCCAGTGTACTCATCGCCAACAACATATCCGCTCCCCTGCGCAAGCTCAGCGAGGTGTGTACTCAGGTCAGCCGGACTCCCGACCGTGCGGAGGACCTGGCGGTGGAGTACACCCGCCGCCGGGACGAGACAGGACAACTGGCCGCAGCCTTCCAGTCCATGATGGAGAGCCTGCGGGGCTATACCCAGGAGCTGACACGGGTAAAAACGCTGAACGAGAGCATCGTGGAAAATCTCCCCCTGGGGGTGGTGGTGTACGACCACGAGAACCGGATTATCTTTCAAAATGTCCGCGCCGGCGCCATGCTCAGCCTGGAGGGGGAATGGGACCATCTGAATCGGGACCTGCGGACCCTCCTGGCCGAGATGGTCCAGCGGGACGATGTGCTGCCCGCCCCCGCCCGGATGCGGGACACCGGCGGCAAGATCCGGGACTACGAGTTCGGGGCCTGGCGTCTGCGCAACCAGGATGGCTCCAGCTGGGGAACCCTGTGCACCATTGATGATGTGACCTATAAAAAGCATATGGAGGAGAAGATCAGCCGGGATGAGAAGCTGGCCTATACTGGCCAGCTGGCCGCCGATGTGGCCCATGAAGCCCGCAACCCTCTGGCCGGTATCCGGGCCGGGCTCCAGGTGGTGGGAAGAAAGCTGTCTGAGGAGCGGGATATCCTGCTGTGCCGGGAGATGGTCAAGGAGGTGGACCGGGTCAACCTGCTGATCGAAAACCTGCTCAACCTCTCCCGAAAACGGGAGAGCGAAAAGACCACCGTCAGCCTGAATGCCCTGTGCGACGAGCTGATGATGCTGTATTTTAAGGTGATGGAGAACAAAGGAATCACCTTTTCGGTGGAGATGGACGGCAAGCTCTGGCTCTTTGCCGATGAGCAGGAGCTGCGGCAAATACTTATCAATCTTATCAACAACAGCATTAAGGCCATGCCAGACGGGGGCAGGGTAACTCTGACGGGCCGGGCAGTCCAGGACACAGTGTCGGTCACCGTGTCAGACAGTGGGTCCGGCATGTCTCCCCAGACGCTGGAGCGGGCCTTAAGCGGGAAGGACGGCGGTCTGGGGCTGTCTATTGTCCGGCGGCTGCTGGAGCAAAACGGCGGAAGCCTGGCCATTCACAGCGTCCCCGGAGGGGGCACCGAGGTAATTTTAACCTTCCACGGAACAGGAGGGACGTTATGAAATACAAAGTATTGGTAGTAGACGACGAATTTTTGATTCGCATGACCCTGGAGGGCGGCCTGTCCGACCTGGGCTATCAGGTGAATACTGCGGGGAGCATTTCGGAGGGGCTGACACGGGCCGAGGCCTTCCGCCCCGACGTGGTGCTGCTGGACAACCGACTGGGGGACGAGACGGGTCTGGACCATATCTCTGACTTTAAGCGGCTGGATGAGGACGTTCAGGTCATCCTGATGACTGCCTACGGTTCTGTTTCCCAGGCGGTGGAAGCCATGAAGCTGGGGGTCAGCCACTATGTTCAAAAGCCCTTCGACCTGGAGCAGGTAGACCTGATTATCCGGCGGGGGATGGAACAGCTGACCAGCCGTCGCAGTCTGGAGCTGATGAAGCTGCGTCCCCGGTGTCTGCTGGGCGTCAGCCCCGCCATGCAGCAGATCCGCGGCAATATTCAGGTACTGGCCGAGAACGACACTGTGGACCTGCTCATCTGCGGCGAAACCGGAACAGGTAAGGAGGTTGTGGTCCACAACATTCATGACAACAGCGCCCGCCGGAACAAGCCCCTTGTTAAAATTAACTGCGGGGCCATTCCCCCCAATCTGCTGGAGTCAGAGCTGTTCGGCTATGAGAAGGGGGCCTTTACCGGCGCAGCCAAGACCAAAAAGGGCCTGATGGAGCTGGCAAACGGAGGCACCGTCTTTTTGGACGAGATTGGCGAAATGCCCCTGGCCATGCAGGCCAAGCTGCTCACCTTTTTAGAGGACCGTACCTTCAAGCGGGTAGGCGGCCTGCGGGATATCGAGGTTAACATCCGGGTTGTTGCCGCCACCAACCGCAATCTGGAGGAGGAGGTACGCAAGGGAAGCTTTCGTGAGGACCTGTACTACCGGCTGAATGTGATGCAGATCAGCATCCCGCCCCTGCGGGAACGGCCGGAGGACGTCCCTGTGCTGTGCCAATTCTATCTGGAGCACTTCAACCGGAAATTCAACAAGTCCATTCAGGGGATTGACCCTGACTTCCTGGCCGTGCTTAAGCGATACCACTGGCAGGGCAATGTCCGGGAGCTGCGCAATGTGATGGAGCGGTGCACCCTGTTCAGCAAAGGGGATATTCTCACCGGAGACGAGACCGGTTTGGCCCTGTCTCCCCGCCGGCCGGCTCCGGGCCCCAGCTTTCCCATGTATGATTTGGAACAGGGGGCCATCGACCTGCGCCACGAGATGGACGCCTTTGAGCGGGTCTATATCGACCGGGCTATGGAACTGTCCGGGGGCAACCTGTCCAGGGCGGCAGAACTGCTGGGCTGTACCCGCTTTACCCTGAAGCGCCGGCTGGAATCGGAGAGCGGCGAAGATGTTTAGCAAAGTACTGTGCGAAATTGAACGCTCTGATGTGCAAAATCGCACACCGGAGCGTTTGCTTTTGACTGGCACGCCAAAAAACAAGTTAAAAAATGCAAAATCCCCGGGAATATCCCTGCCTTCCTTCCCGTTTCTTCTGTTTTTTAAATTGGCACAAAACTTGCTTTTAAAAAATGTGCAAAAAATTTGAAGGAGGTCTTTGTTATGTACAAAGTAGATCTCAACAGCGACCTGGGCGAAAGCTTCGGCGCCTATACCATCGGTATGGACGAAGCGGTCATCGCCCATGTCTCCTCCGCCAACGTGGCCTGCGGCTATCACGCCGGCGACCCGCTGGTGATGGACAAGACGGTGGCCGCCTGTAAGGCTGCCGGCGTGGCGGTGGGTGCGCACCCCGGCTTCCCTGACCTGATGGGCTTCGGCCGCCGGAACATGGTCTGCTCCCCCAAGGAGGCCAAGGCCTACATCCAGTACCAGATGGGCGCGCTCCTGGCCTTCACCGCCGCCAACGGCGTGAAGCTCCAGCACGTGAAGCCACACGGGGCCCTGTACAACATGGCCGGCAAGGATATGGACCTGGCCCTGGCCATCGCCGAGGGCATCGCCAGCGTGGACAAGGACGTGATCCTGCTGGGTCTGGCCGGCAGCAAGATGCTGGAGGCCGGCAAGCAGGTGGGCCTGAAGATCGCCAGCGAAGTCTTCGCCGACCGGGCCTATCAGGCCGACGGCTCTCTGGTGCCCCGCTCCAAGCCCGGCGCGGTGATTCACGACAAGGACGAGGCCATCGCCCGCACCATCCGCATGGTCACTGAGGGCAAGGTCACCGCCATCACCGGCGAGGAGGTCTCCATTGACGCCCACTCCATCTGCGTCCACGGCGACAACCCCTCCGCGGTGGAGTTCGTCAAGAACATCCGGGCCCGGCTGGAGACCGAGGGGGTCACCATCGCCCCCATTGCTGACATCGTGTAATTTGGAATATTTTGGTTGAAGAAGGAAAGGGAAATCAGTCTCCTTTGACAAAGGAGACATCATTTGCAGGGCAAATGACAACGGTTCGTTTTGCAAGAGAGAGGAAAACTGACTATTTTGGAGGTACTTAAATGAGTAATAATCTCGCAAACAGCGGCGCGAAGCCCAGCCGTTCCGTACTGTTCGGTGCGGCCTTCCTGATGGCTACATCCGCCATCGGCCCCGGCTTCCTGACCCAGACTTCCACCTTCACCGCCCAGCACGGCGCGGCCCTGGCCCTGGTTATCGTGCTGGTCATTCTGATGGACATCACCGCCCAGATGAACATCTGGTCTGTGGTTTCCGTATCCGGCATGCGGGCTCAGGACGTGGCCAACAAGCTGCTGCCTGGCCTGGGCGTGATCATCGCCATTCTGGTGGCAATCGGCGGCCTGGCCTTCAACGTGGGCAATGTGGGCGGCGTGGCCCTGGGCTTCAATGCCATGCTGGGCCTGGACCAGAAGATCGGCGCGATTATCGCCGGCTGTCTGGGCATCCTTATCTTTGTCAATAAGAACGCCAAGACCATCATGGACAAGGTGGCTACCGTGCTGGCCGCCGTCATCCTCCTCACCGTGCTGGTGGTGGCCGTCAAGTCCCAGCCCCCCATGGGCGAGGTCGTCAAGGGCCTGGGCAGCTTTGACAAGCTGCTGAACACTGAAACCGGCATGTTCACCGCCCTGACTACCATCCTGGGCGGCTCCTGCGGCGGCTACATCGCCTTCTCCGGTGCGCACCGCCTGCTGGACGCCGGCATCTCCGGCCCCGAGAACGTAGGCCATGTCCGCCGCAGTGTGGTTCAGGGCTGCGGCACCTCCGGCCTGGTCCGTATCCTGCTGTTCCTGGCCGTGCTGGGCACCTGCACCGTGGGCACCACCTGGGTGGCTGAGAACGCTCAGATCATCACTGACGCCGCCAAGGGCGGCAACCCCGCCGCCGAGGCCTTCCGTCTGGCTGCCGGCGACCTGGGCTACCGGCTGTTCGGCCTGTGCCTGTTCTCCGCGGGCGTTTCCTCCGTGGTGGGCGCGGCCTTCACCTCTGTCTCCTTCCTGAAGACCCTCCACCCCGTAATTGCCAAGTATGAGCGCCAGTGCGTCATTGGCTTTATCGCTTTCTCCACTCTGATGATGGTCATCGTGGGCAACGCCGCCCAGCTGCTCATCGTCGCCGGCGCCTTCAACGGACTGATTCTGCCCATCACCCTGGGCGTCATGCTCATTGCCAGCCGCAGCAAGCGGATTGTGGGCGAGAACTACAACCACCCCATATGGATGATTATCCCGGGCATTGTTGTGGTGGCCATCGCTTTGTACTCCGGCGTACAGTCCGTCCCCAACATTGTGAATCTCTTTAAATAAACAAAAACTCCCCTTCAGGGCAGGGCCAGGTCTTCCCGGGCCTGCCCTGAAGCCGCGAAAGGAGATATTCTATGGCAGACGTCAGATTTCTGCTGACGGGCGATACCTCTGTGTGCGTGGAGTTCGGCAACGAGATCAGCGAGCCCATCAACGCCCAGATCCGCGCCTTCAACATCGCCCTGAGCAAAAGCGATATCCCCGGCATTGTGGAGACGGTGCCCACCTACCGCTCCCTTATGGTCCACTACAACCCGGAGGTCATCCGGTACGCCCCCCTGATGGAGAAGCTGAAGGGGCTGCTGGGCCAGCTGGACAAAATTACCATCCCCCCCAGCGAGGTGCTGGAGATTCCTGTCCTCTACGGCGGGGAGGAGATGGGCCCCGACCTGAAATTTGTAGCCGAGCACGCGGGCAAGACGGAGGAGGAGGTCATCAAAATCCACACCTCCACCGAGTACCTGATCTACATGCTGGGCTTCACCCCCGGCTTCACCTACCTGGGCGGCATGGACGAGGCCATCGCTACCCCCCGGCTCAAGACCCCCCGTGTAAAAATTCCCGCCGGTTCGGTGGGCATCGCCGGCTCTCAGACCGGCGTGTACCCCATCGACTCCCCGGGCGGCTGGCAGCTCATCGGCCGCACCCCCGTGCGGATGTACGACGCCGGCCGGGCCACCCCCATCCTGCCCCAGGCAGGCCAGTACATCAAGTTCTATGCCATCGACCAGGCGGAATTTGACAAAATCGCCGCCCAGGAAGCGGCAGAGGGTTATCAGGTCAAGCGTCACCCCAGGAAGGAGGGCGGAACATGAGTATCACCGTATTGAACCCAGGCCTGCTCACCACCGTCCAGGACCAGGGCCGCGTAGGCTATCAGCAGTTCGGCGTGTCGGTGTCCGGGGTGATGGACCCCCGGTCCGCCGCTCTGGCCAACATCCTGGCCGGCAACGACCAGGGGGAGGCGGTGCTGGAGTGTACCATGATGGGCCCCCAGCTCCAGTTTGACAGGGCAAATGTGATTGCCATCACCGGAGGCGACCTGGGTCCCACCCTGGACGGCAAGGCCGTCCCCAACTACCAGGCGGTGGCCGTCAAGGCCGGCCAGGTGCTGAAGTTCACTGCCCCCAAGACAGGCTGCCGGGCCTTCATTGCCTTCGCCGGAGGGCTGGACATCCCCGTCACCATGGGCAGCCGGTCCACCTATATGAAGGCCAAAATCGGCGGCTTTCAGGGCCGCAAACTGGAGAAGGGCGACCAGATTGGTTTCCGGGCCCCCGTGGATGCTCTGCCCCGTATGGAGGACCGAGCCCTCAAGCCCGAGTTTGCCCCTAAGCCGGTGTACACCCTCCGGGTGGTGCTGGGCCCCCAGGACGATGCCTTTACCGACGCCGGAATCGACACCTTCCTCAGCGGCACCTACACCGTCACCCCCGAGTTTGACCGCATGGGCTGCCGCCTGGACGGCCCCGCTATCGCCCACAAGGACGGCGGCGACATCATCTCTGACGGTATCGCCTTCGGCGCCATCCAGGTGCCCTCCGCCGGCACGCCCATCATCATGCTGGGCGACCGCCAGACCACCGGAGGCTACACCAAAATTGCCACCGTCATCACCGCCGACTTCCGTACCCTGGCCCAGCTCAAGGCGGGGGACAAGGTGCAGTTTGTCAAAGTGCCGGTGGAGTATGCCCAAGGTCTGCTGCTGGCCCAGCACTCCGCCTTGAAGGCACTGAGCAGGATCAACGCTTAAAGCCCCAAAAGGCCCCCTTGCCAAAGGGGGCTGGCATTCGCGAAGCGAATGACTGGGGGATTCCGTCCTATTGAGCCGTGTCTATCGACGGAATCCCCCCGCCGCTTCGCGGCCCTCCCCCCTTTAGCAAGGGGGGCAAAAAATAAGGAGGCACATTATGGCATTTGACATTACCCCCTACATAGACATGAAGCCCGCCGAGGTGCGCAAGCTCATCCGGGAGGGCGTCATCGACTTCCCCACCGCCGGCATGTGCCGGGGCTATGCCCAGGCCAACCTGGTGATCCTGCCCCCGGAGTACGCCGCCGACTTTGAGGAGTACGCCAAGAAGAACCCCTTCCCCTGCCCCATTCTGGAGATCATCAAGGGCACTCCTGAGACCCACGACATGGGGGAGGGGGGCAATATCTGCTCCGACATCCCCCGCTACCGGGTGTATGAGAACGGCGTGTTCACCAGGGAGCTCACCGACGCCTCGGAATACTGGAAGGAGGGATATGTGGGCTTCCTGATTGGCTGCTCCTTCTCCTTTGAGGAGGCCCTGATCCGGGAGGGTATCGAGGTGCGCCACATCGCCCAGGGCCGCAACGTGCCCATGTTTAAGACCAACATCCAGACAGTGAAGGCCGGTCCCTTTGAGGGGCCCATGGTGTGCTCCATGCGGCCCATGACTCCGGAGAACGCCCAAAAGGCCTACGATATCACGGTAAAAATGCCCAACGTCCACGGCGCGCCCGTCCATATGGGCGACCCGGCGGAGGTGGGGGTGGCCGACGCCATGAAGCCCGACTACGGCGAGGCGGTGGATATCTACCCCGGCGAGATCACCGTCTTCTGGCCCTGCGGCGTCACCCCACAGGCCGCCGTGGAGAACGCCAAGCCCCCCATTGTGATTACTCACGCCCCGGGCCATATGTTCATCACCGACGTGCTGAACACCGAGCTCAACGACCACCTGGAGGAGAAGAAACAAAAAGCGGATTGATGTTCTGTCCCCCGGACCGCAGCGGTCCGGGGGACAGCTTTTGCTCTGATTTCCAAAAAAATACTGTTGAGCCCGGCAGGGCCTTCGTGTTATACTGACAGGGTACGACAAATGGGAAATCCTTCCCCTGAAGCAACCTATAGAGAGCGAGGCAGACAATGAAAAAATTCCAATCCCTGGCCGCCGGCCTGGCGCTGGCGCTGACCCTGAGCCTGACTCCCCTTCAGGCCGCCAACACAACCTATTTGGATGTAGACCGCGGGGCCTGGTACTCCAAGCCCATTGCCTTCTGCCAGCAGCACCTGCTGATGGACGGCCCCTCCGCCAGGAGCTTCGAGCCGGAACAGCCCCTGACCCGAGCCGTCCTGGCCGAGGCCCTCTACCGGCTGGAGGGCTCCCCTGCCGTGGAGGAGTCTGGGAAACTGCCCTTTACCGACGTAGCGGACCACCCCAATCTGCCCGCCATCCGCTGGGCCAAAGAAAACGGCGTGGTCAGCGGCTATGAGGACGGCACCTTCCGGCCCGACGCATCCATCACCCGGGAGGAGATCGCGGTTCTCCTTTGGAGCAACCGGGGCCAGCAAAAACCCTCCGCGCAGGCCCCCTACACAGACAGGGATACTGTCTCCAGCTGGGCTCTTGCTGCTGTGGAATGGGCCTATGACGCGCGAATGATGACCGGCAACACCGACGGCACCTTCCTGCCCCAGAGCAACACCACCCGGGCAGAGGGGGCCACCATCGTCATGAACTACGCCATGAATTACTACAACATGACCTATGGCTATCCCCTCCCCGAGCCCCAGCTTATCCGCACCAACACCTACCACAACGACTCCTACAGCCTGGATGAGGAGACAGGCTATCTCTCCTACCTGGGCAGCTGGCATGCCCGGGGCATCGACGTCTCCGCCCACCAGAAGGTGATCGACTGGAGCCGGGTGGCCGCCACCGGGATGCGCTTTGCCATGGTCCGGGCGGGCTACCGGGGCTACACCCAGGGCACCATCCAGAAGGACGCGTATTTTGACGCCAACATGTCCGGCGCGCTGGCCAACGGCATGGAGGTGGGGGTCTACTTCTTCTCCCAGGCCCTCACCCCCGCCGAGGCAGAGGAGGAGGCCTATCAGCTGCTGGAGTGGATGGAGCCTTACCACGTTACTTACCCGGTGGTCTTCGACTGGGAGGAGCAGGACAAGGAGGATTCCCGTACCCAGGGCTGCGACGGCAACACCGTTACCGCCTGTGCCCTGGCCTTCTGTAAGGTGATTGAGGACGCGGGCTACACCCCCATGACCTACGGAAGCCCCCGAAAGGTGTATAATGGGGGCCTGGCCCTGGAGTATTTGCAGGACTACCCCTTCTGGCTGGCCCACTACACCATCGACACCGCCCCCACCAGCTTCCGCTACCACTACAGCATGTGGCAGTACTCCAGCAGCGGCGCGGTGGACGGCATTGAGGGCCGGGTGGACCTGAACATCTGCCTTGTCCCCGACTGGGCCAACTGGGACTATACCGAGCCGGACTACAGCTGGCTCATGCCCCGTTGAGCCCTTTCGCAACCGGCGGTTGCGGAAAGTTCCAGTCCTCCCTGGTGGACCGCAACCGCCTTTTCTGTTAAGCTGGGGCCATAATAAAGGAGGTATCCCGCATGAAGCTGAACGAAAAGATTGCCTACTACCGCCGGCAGGGCAAGCTGTCCCAGGAGGAGCTGGCCGCCCGGGTGGGTGTGTCCCGCCAGGCCGTCAGTAAATGGGAGCTGGGCGAGGCGGCCCCGGACATCAACAAGCTGCTGGCCCTGGCCAGGGCCTTCGGCGTGACCACCGACCACCTGCTGGACGAGGGGGCGGAGCCGGAGCGTCCCGCGTCTCCGCCCCCGGCCCAGGAGCCCTCCGCGCCCCCGCCGCCCCCTCAGGCCGCGCCGGGGGCCGGCCTCCCCGGCCTTCTGGGGCGGATGGTCCGTCGGTGGGGCTGGCTGGCCGGGGTGTACATCGCCCTCCAGGGGCTGGGTGTGACCTTGGTGGGAGCCCTGGCCCGGTGGGGATTCGGGAGCATGTTCCGTACTCAGAACCAGCTGATGGGCGGAATGGGCGGCTTTGGCCTCTCCGGCGGCTGGACCTATGACGGCCCGCCGGAGCTGGAGGGGGCGGTTATGGATGCGCTGGGCGTCGTGGGCGTCGCACCCCAGGCGTCGCCCTTTTCCGGGTTTGAGAGCTTTGTCATGGGCTTTGCCACCGTCATCCTGCTGGTCGGCGTCGTGATGATTGTGGGCGGACTGATTTTGGCCTATGTGCTGTGGAATCAGGGCAAAAAAGGGGATTAAACCCCCGCGCAACCGAAAGTTGACAGGAAAATCTCCAAACGCAACACAAAATCGGTGGAGTTGCGGGCGGTGTTGGGGTATGCTGAGGCCATCCCAAACCCAAGGAGGTATATGTAAAAATGGCATTTTCCGACAACCTGCAATTTCTCCGCACCCACCGGGGCCAGACCCAGGAGCAGCTGGCTGAGCTGCTGGAGGTCTCCCGCCAGAGTGTGAGCAAATGGGAGAGCGCCCAGAGCTACCCGGAGATGGACACCATCCTGCGCATCTGCGACCTGTATCAAGTAAATCTGGACACCCTGATGCGGGGCAGCGTGGAGGACAG
>CANPFP010000045.1 GCA_947573385.1 uncultured Bacillota bacterium
GCTCCTACAGCTGGGCTCGCGGCCCTGTTGGCGCCGCTTACGCCAGCAAGGTCGTCTCCGGCCGGACCGCCACCACCTACGACCCCGCCGCCACCGTGACCGCCGTTGAGGCTGCCGCTATGATTATGCGCGGTCTGGGCTACTTCAAGTACGCCGAGGACTACGCCGACGGCTTTAACCTGGCCATCGTGCGCCAGGCCAACCAGATCGGCCTGTTTACCGGCATCGAGGGCGACGCAAGCACCCCCATGACCCGTAACCAGGTGGCTCAGCTGGCCCTGAACGCCCTGCGTTCCAACGTTGTTGACTTCACCGGCACCCCCGGCATCGAGATCGACGGCGTGAAGGTGGGCTACAAGGGCGAGTACACCCCCCGTACCGGCACTGAGGCCAAGTACAACGCCATTGCCGGCCTGACCACCACTCTGGGTAAGGACGAGAGCCGTTACTACGTGCAGCTGGGCGAGGAGCTCTACGGCGGCGACCTGAAGCTGTACGACACCTACAACGACGAGTTCGGCCGCCCCGCCCGCTACTGGGAGTATGACGGCAAGGACATCGGCACCTACGCCAAGTATGAGCTGATGCGCAAGGAGTACACCACCGCCATCGACGGCCGCGACCTGACCGACCTGCTGGGCAAGTTTGTCATCGAGAACAACGATGTCGATTACTACCTGAACGGCAAGGTGGACACCACCATCGAAGCCAAGACCATGGTCAAGGCCAACACCAAGGACTATGCCACCACCGGCAACGGTGTGCTGACTCAGGTCTTCTTTGAGAACGGCGCCAAGAACACCAACGGCCAGATCACCATCGTGTCCATCGACACCTTCCTGGCCAAGGCTACCGGCGACTACAACGAGAAGAAAGAGACCCTGAGCGTGGATATCTGGGCTGACGACAGCAACGCTGCCAGCGTCGGCTCCGACAGCGAGATCAAGCTGGACGAGATTGCTTCCATCGAGAACGTGAAGAAGGACGACAAGTTCCTGGTGCAGGTCGCCTGGGACGGCAAGACCTATCAGATCGTCAACAAGCTGGATGTGGATTCTCAGGTTGATGTTAAGCTGAACAAGTATTCTGAGAACAGCTATCTGGCCAATGCTGACGGCCAGTATGACTACGCCCTGACCGGCAAGCTGGTGGACAGCCTGAACGAGATTGCACAGTACAACAACAAGGCCCTGGTGGACTACACCTACGACCTGTACTTCGATCAGTACGGCTACCTCATCGGCAACGCTGTCCACTCCGGTGAGAAGCACTATGTGTTCATCGCCGGCTACGACCTGGACGGCAGCCACCTGGCCACCGCCGAAGCCAAGGCCAGCGCCATCTTCCTGGACGGCACCATGAAGAACATTCAGGTCGCCGTGAATGACACCAACACGAATATCGCCAAATACAACACCAAGTCCTACAACGGTGGTACCGGTGCGAATTGGTATCCGGAATTTGGAAAGAGCAAGAGCGCAACCGGTGGTCTGTCCCAGTACAACGCCTGGTTCACCTACACCACCGACAGCAAGACCGACGTCTACACCCTGACTCCCGCGGAGAACTGGATGGAGGTCCAGGCTCCTGACGATCCTTACACCAATAACCAGCCCACACGGATTCGCACCGCCAACATGGTTCTGAAGCAGACCTTCGGCCTGAAGGGCAACACCACGACCACAACCGGCACTACCGGCACCCGCGCCTACGGCAACGATGATTCCGTCTACATCACTGTGGACACCGGCCTTGTCAGCAAGGGCGCTGGCTCGAAGGGTATCACCGAGGTCACCGGCTTCTACACCGGCGTGCAGAACGTGGACCTGGATATCTGGGCTAACGGCTCTACCGACGAAACCAATCAGCTGGCCGCGAAGGATACGATGACCCATATGAACACCGATGGAACCAATGATCAGTGGGGTTGGAACACCAACACCAAGATTTCCAGCGTGTTCGCCGTGTATGACGACGACCTGTACATCATTGGCGCCGTCGTCGTGGGCGAGGACAACACCAACAGCAATGACTATGCCTACGTTCTGAAGAAGGTTAAGAACGAGTACATCGACAACGACAACAACCACTATTGGGACTTCGACGCCGTTGTGGATGGTCAGATCAAGACCCTGACCGCCAAGGTCGGCTCTGCCAAGTACACCGCCATGAGCTCTGTCTTCACCGCCCTGTGCGGCACTGTCGGCAGCAACGGCCTGGCTCAGGTCACCTACGACAAGGACGGCTATGTCACCAACCTGGTGCAGATGCAGGATGACCTCGCGGGAAATACGAATAACACCAAAGTGTATGGTTGTATGGACTACACCACTGATATCAATCCTGACAATCAGAAGGTCTACTCCGTACAGTATAAGACTGCCGCAACTGGCACCTATGCTAAGGAAGCCCTGAAGGGCAGCTTCACTCAGATTGGCCGCTCCCTGTACAATGCGACCGTTTCTGAGAATAACACCTCCTACGACGCCGGTCTGCCCCTGGCTACTGGCGCGCCTGTGATCGTGGTCCGCGAGGAGCGGTACACCGGCGGCGGCAGCGAGATCGTCTATGAGGATTACAACTCCATCGAGCAGGCCCTGAACGCTCTGGATAACCACAAGACCAACTTCGAGGGCTGGGTCTCCGCCGTTCTGGACGGCACCGGCGCTGCCAAGTTCATCGTGATCAACGATAAGAAATTCTACACCATCACCAACGATGATGGACCTGCGAGCAGCGGAAAGATCCAGGGTACTGAGCTGGTTGAGACTGGCCTGACTCCCGCTAACACCGGCAATGACACCAAGTTTGTGAACGCGATCAAGAGCCTGAAGGACGGTCTGTATCAGAGCGACTACATGAAGAGCACCTGGACTGCCACCGACCCCGATGATGTCCTGCTCGTCAAGTTCACCGCGCCTGCGGGCGGTACAAGCGCTACTGTGACCATCAAGGAGAAAGGCGGCAAACTCTGGTACTCTGAGACCCAGACCGTTACCGCCAATGCCCCGAACTTCTTCTCCATCCATGTGTCCAACGGTGCCGGCCACTATGACGCCGCCGCCTGGGGTCCGCTGACTGTTGCCGGTGCTGGCAACCTGCCTCGCGGCACCTACGAGGCTTCCGTCTCCTGCGGAGCCTACAGCGAGTCCTGGACCTTTACTGTCGACTGATTTAGGTCCATATCCCGCACATGATTTAAGCGAAGAGACCTCCCGGACTTCGGTCCGGGAGGCTCTTTTTGTCAGTTCAACGCCAAAAAGGCGACCACATGGTAGGTGGTATCCCTCACATTGTATTGATAGAAGTCCTTGTAAGGGTTATGCCAGGAAACGCTGTTCTCCCCCCATGTGGCGTGGAAGCCCCCGGCTTCGCTGTTGATGGGCATGGTCAGGTTCCAGTTCCGGAAGAGAAAGCCCATACGGAAATAATCGCCGCAGATGAAAATCAGCATAGGCGGCGCGTCGAAGGTGAGCATGTTGGGATGGTCCGGCCCGTATTCGCCGGTGCCGACGTAGGTGGTGTATACGATTCGGCAGTTGCCTGTCGTCTCAGCCAGTGCGGCCAGCGTCCCGGCCTGCGCGGCCAGCGCCCCGTCGATTTTCGCGTTGTCGGCGTTGAAGTCGTCCATCAGAATGCGGTCGTCCCGCTCCCACTGGGATAATTGGTAATTGGGTGTGTGGTTGGTTGGCATATCAGTTTCCTCCTTAACGGTAATTGAGTGCGCAAGCCCCCCTTCAAAGGGGGGAGGGCCACGAAGTAGCGGGGGGATTCCGGTTTACGGGGAGCACAGAATCCCTCCACCACCGCCTTCGGCGGCGGTCCCCCTCCCTTTCACAAGGGAGGCTTTTTTCCCTCTACCCATACCATGTAATCCCCCCAAAGTGGTACGTTTCCATACATTTAATGGAAGTAAGGGCGCAGTGCGCCCTTTTTTGTTTTTGAAAAATCTGTTGAAACACTTGCATGGAACCCTTGGCCGCTGTATAATAGGACAGATATTCGCACTTCAAAAAAATGGGAGATATTTATGATTTTCCACGCTATGACCTATCTGCGGAACTCCTGTGCCCGGCATCCGGACAAGCCGGCGCTGGCGGACGGCGGGGACACGATTACCTATGGCCGGCTGTGGCGTCAGGTCTGTGCCGCCGCGCCCTGGATATCCGCCGCGCTGAAGGCCCGCCGCAGACCTGTGTTTGTGTGCATCGGTCGGCGGGCTGACTCTGCCGCCGCCCTGTTTTCTGTGGCGTGCAGCGGCTGTTTTTATGTCCCCATCGACCCAAGTCTGCCTGACAAGCGCCTGCTGGACATGTTCCAAACGGTCCGCCCCGCGCTGGTCATTACCACCGGCCCGCTGCCCAAGCCCCTCCCCTTTCCGCCGGTGCTGACCGCCGGCTGGGCGGACATCTCCGCCGGTCCGGCATATCCTGATGTTGTGGAGGACTTGCTGGCCGCCGGGACGGACACCGACCCCCTCTACTGCATCTTCACCTCGGGTTCCACCGGCGTACCCAAGGGGGTGCTGGTCAGCCACCGCTCCGTCATCGACATGATCGAGCAGTTTTGCGCCGCCTTCGGCTTTGACGGCAGCGAGGTCTTCGGCAATCAGGCCCCCTTCGACTTCGACGTGTCTGTCAAAGACCTGTACCTGTCCCTGGCGGTGGGGGGGACGGTTCAGATTTTGGAGAAAAAGCTGTTTCTCGCCCCCCGCGCACTGATAGAGCGCATGGAGGAGCGGCGGGTAAACACCATTATCTGGGCAGCTTCCGCCATGAAGCTTCTATCTGCCCTGCGAACCTTCGACAAGGTGGTCCCGGCAGGGCTGCGCCGGGTTATGTTCTCCGGCGAGGTTCTGCCAGCCAAGGTGCTCAACGACTGGATGGACCACCTGCCCAACACCCGGTTCTTTAACCTGTACGGTCCCACGGAGATCACCTGCAACTGCACCTGGTACCCTGTTACCCGCCGCTTTGCCAACGGCGAAGCCATCCCCATCGGCCGCTCCTTCGGCAACTGCCGGGTGTTTTTGCTGGACGGCGGCCGGGAAATCACCGCCCCCGGCCAGCCCGGGGAGCTGTGCGTCCGGGGCAGCTGCCTGGCCCTGGGGTACTACAGCCGTCCTGACATCACCCGGACCGCGTTCTGCCAGAACCCCCTTCAGCCCGACTGGCCCGAGCCCATCTACCGCACCGGCGACCTGGCCCAGTGGAACGGGGATGGGGATCTGGTGTATGTAGGCCGGGCGGACTCCCAAGTGAAGCACATGGGTCACCGCATCGAGCTGGGAGAGGTTGAACTGGCTGTCAACGCCCTGCGCCAGGTGGACAGTGCCTGCTGCCTGTACTGGGAGGAGAAAGAGCGGCTGTGCCTGTTCTACCAGGCCCCGGAACAGGATGACCGTGGGGTGCTTAACGCCCTTAAAAAGACGCTGCCCGACTATATGATTCCCAATCGGGTCTATTACTTTGAAAGGCTGCCGGAAAACCGCACCGGAAAAATCGACCGCGCCGCCCTGCGCGCCCAATATTTTACAAAGGAGACGTAACCCATGGAACAACTGCTTTCCATTCTGACCGAATGCTGCCCCGATATCGACTTTGAACACGAGACCGCCCTGGTGGACGATGAGCTGCTGGCCTCTCTGGACATTGTTATGCTGGTAGGGGAGCTGAACGAGACCTACGGCATCTCCATCACAGTGGACGACCTGGTCCCTGAAAACTTTAACAGCGCCCAGGGTATCTACGCTCTGGTGCAGCGGCTTCGGAACGGCTAACCCATGTCCATCAACGGAATTCCCTTTCTGCTGTTTTTGGCCGCGTGGACTGCGGTGTACTATCTGACGCCCCGGCGCTTTCAATATCTGGCACTGCTGGGGGCCAGCGTCTGTTTCTATCTGGCCTACAGTGTCCGGGCCGCGTTTTATCTGCTGTTCACCGTCGCGGCCACCTACTGCGCCGGACTGGTGCTGGGCCGGCTCCATCAGTGGGAGCGGACAAGGCTGGCTCAGGCCGGGGCGGACCGCCCCGCCATAAAGCGGCAGGGAAAACGCCGCCGCCGTCTGGTGCTGGCGGCCATTCTGCTGCTGAACTTCGCCACTCTGGCCCTGTTCAAATACTGGAACGCCTGGCTGGGCTCCCTCAGCCGCCTGGGGCAGCTTCTGGGACTCTCTCTCCAGTTCCGGCCGCTGGAGCTGCTGCTGCCCCTCGGCATCTCTTTCTACACCTTTCAGACCGCCGGCTACCTCATCGACGTCTACCGGGGCAAGGCGGAGCCGGAGCGCAGCTTTTTAAAATACACCCTGTTTGCCGCCTGGTTTCCACAGATGATTCAGGGGCCCATCAACCGCTATGCCGAATTACAGCCCCAGCTGATTCGGGGCAGCGCATTTTCCGCCGACAGCCTGAAATACGGCATTCAGCTGATACTGTGGGGAATGCTGAAAAAGGTGTTCATCGCCGACCCGCTGGCCGGCGCAGTGGCGGAGGTTTACGGAAACTTCGGCCAGTACAGCGGCGCGGTCTCCTTCCTGGGCGCAGCTCTGTACTGCCTTCAGCTGTACTGCGACTTCTCCGGCGGCGTGGATGTGGTCCGGGGAGCCGCCCGGCTCTTCGGTGTAGAGATGGCGGAAAATTTCCGCCGGCCCTATTTTGCCCGCTCCCTGGACGAGTTCTGGCGGCGCTGGCACATCTCCCTGGGCGAGTGGATGAAGGACTATCTGTTTTACCCCCTGGCCCTCTCCGCCCCCCTCAACCGTCTGGGCCGAAGACTGCGCAAACGGCTGGGCGCCCGGGCCGGTAAGCTGGCGGTCCCCTGCATCTCTACCGTGGCAGTGTTTCTCGCGGTGGGTGTGTGGCAGGGGCCGGGGCTGAGCAACGTGGCCTATGGGCTGTGGAACGGCGGACTGATGTCCCTGTCCATGATCTGCGCTCCATGGTGTCTCAAAATCCGGAACCGGCTGGGCCTGCAGGAGGAAAATGTCTGGTTCCGCGCCTTTCAAATCCTGCGCACCTGTCTGCTGGTGGTCATTGGCCGGTACTTCTCCCGGGCCGGCAGTCTGATGCAGGCCCTTCGGATGCTCAAGCATACCCTGCTCCATTTCGGTCCCCTGAATCCGGGGGTGTTTACCTGCTTCGGCCTGTCCGGCGCCGACTGGCTTGGGCTGGGCCTGGCCTGCGGCGTTCTGCTGGCTGTCAGCCTGTTCCAGGAGTGGGGCGTGCCCATTCGGAAAACACTGGAGAAGCAGCATTGGCTGGTTCAATTCGGCGCGGCCTTCGGGGCGGTGCTGCTGCTGGTTGTCTTTGTCTACCTCAACTCCGACTATGTGGCCATCGAATATGTATATGAAAATGTGTAGGAGGTCCCCATGTCTTCCAAAAAGTGGCTGTGCATGTTCGCTGCGGCTATCCTGCTCGCGCTGACGGCATGCGCCGCCTTCAATATCCTTGTCGATCCCTTCGGCGTCTTTGGCGACCCGATTTTCAGCTGGTACGGGTATAACGAGACCAACAACCCCCGTGTCGCCAAACTGAGCTGGCTCAAGCAGCACAGCCAAGACTACGACTCCTATGTGATAGGCTCCTCCTCCGCGGCCTCATACAGTGTGGAGGAGCTCAACGAATACCTGGACGCCAGATTCTACAATCTGTTTGTCTACGGCTGCGACACCAAGGACTATGTGGACTTTGCCGCCTGGCTGGTGGAGAATTGCCAGGTGAAAAATCTGGTCCTCAATTTGGGGCTGAACGAAGCCACCGCCTACAACATCGGAGAGGACTCCATCAACGACCGGATGCCCGCCGATACCACCGGTCGGAGTATGCTCCAGTTTTACCTGGAATACGCCTTCTGCAACCCCAGGCTGTCCGCAGACAAGCTGTCCGCCTGGTTCCAGGACGAGGAGCTGCCCCAATACTTCGACGTATTCGAGCCCGTCTCCGGCTGCTATGACAAGCGTCTGCGGGACATTGAGAAAATCGGGGACCCGGACGTCTATACCTCCGCCCATGGGGAGAGCTTTACCTTTATCCCCGGGGAGAGCCAGCTGCCCTGTATTCAGGAGTGTGCCCGGTCTGTGGCGGCAATCCGGGATCTGTGCGCCCAAAACGGCATCAATTTGATTGTGATTGCCTCCCCGGTCTACTATGGCCAGTGGTCGCTGTACAGCGAGGACGCCCTGCGCTCCTACAAGACGGCCCTGGCAGAGGAGGTGGATTTCTGGGATTTCAGCATCACCCCCGTCTCCTATGACAGCCGGTATTTTTACGACGCCACCCATTTCCGCAACGCGTTGGGCACCATGGTGCTGGCGGAGATATTCGGAAACCAGGCGGTTTACCGTCCCCAGCGGTTCGGGACCTATGTCACCGCGGAAAACTGCCAAAGCCACATAGACAGGCTGTTCTCCGACCCTCCCGTCCCCAGCCTGCCGGACTACACCGCTGATGTGCCCATCCTCCTGTACCACCATGTAGTGGAGGAGGTCACCGACGGGTCTGACGCCATGGCGGTGTCCCAGGAAGCCCTGGACCGCCAGCTGCGTCTTCTGGCTGAGGAGGGTTTTCACTCCGTTACCGCTCAGGAGCTCATCGACTATGTGTACCACGGCGGCAGCCTGCCGGAAAAGCCAGTGTTTATTACCTTTGACGACGGATATTACAGCAATTACTCCCTGGCTTGCCCCCTTCTGGAGAAGTATGGGCTGAACGCTACCGTCTTTTCTATTGGCTCGTCTATGGGGCACATGGAGTACTATAAGGATACCGGCCACCCCATAACCCCCCACTTTGGCTACGGGGAGGCCCGGGAGATGCAGCGGACCGGCGTGATCGACGTCCAGTCCCACACCTACGACATGCACCAGTGGCCGGCCTATGAGACCGGCAGTCAAATCCGCAGCAATATCCTCCCCTTGGAAGGGGAGCGCTACGAGGACTACACCGCAGCGATCCGGTCCGATCTGGAGACATATAACCGGGAGCGGGAAACGGAGCTGGGCGCGCCCTTCTGCGCCCTGGCCTACCCGGAGGGCCAGTACCGAGACTGGACCGAGGTTCTGGTCCATCAGGCGGGCATCCCACTTACCCTCTCCACCCGTACCGACAGCCGCAATGTGCTGGTCCGGGGCCTTCCTCAAAGCTTATATGCCCTGTGCCGCTGGTATGTGACCGAGAACACCACACCGTCTCAGCTGCGGGCCATTCTTCAAGGAACCTGACGCCGCGTTATACCGCTGCAAAACCGGCGGTAAATGCTATACGGCATCCAAACAAGGAGAGAAAATATGGAAAAAATATTGATTGTTGATGACAGTCTTGTACAGGCTGCCCAGCTGAAGTCCATTTTGGAGGACAGCTACGATGTCACCGCTGTCCACACAGCGGCGGATGGACTGACCCAAGCCAGCTCCGGAGATTTTTCTCTCATTCTGCTGGATGTAATCATGCCGGATATGGACGGCTTCGACCTGCTGAAAAAGCTTCAGGATGAGGTGATCACCCGGCGGATTCCTGTTATCCTGATCACCAGCCTGACCGCCATCGAGCATGAACAGCGGGGGCTTACCCTGGGGGCGGTGGACTATATCGTAAAGCCCTTCCATCCCCTGATTGTCAGAGCCCGGGTAAACACCCATATCAAGCTGTATCAGTACCGAAAGCAGGCGGAGCTCCAGTCTATGACGGACCAGCTTACCGGGGTGGCCAACCGGCGGCGGCACGACTACTACAGCGCTCTGAAATGGCAGGAGGCCGCCCGTCTGGAGATCCCATTCTCCATCTGCATGTTTGATATTGATAAATTCAAGGTCTACAATGACACCTTTGGCCATCCGGCCGGAGACAAGGTAATCACTGCGGTGGCCCAGACGGCGGCCAACCATTTAAGGCGGAGCACTGACTTTTTCGCCCGCTACGGCGGCGAAGAGTTTGTGGCCTTTATGATGGGTGAGAGTTCGGAGAAGGCCTTTGAACACTTGAAAGTCATCCGCCACGAGGTGGAGCTTCTCCGGATTCCCCACAGCCCGGAGATTTCCCCGTGGGTAACCGTCAGCATTGGCGGCGTTACAGTAGTCCCCAAGGCGGACAGCTCCTACAACACCTGGCTCAAGGTGGCGGACACTATGCTGTACGACGCCAAGCGCTACGGCCGCAATCAGGTTTTTTGGATGGACGAAAAAATGCAGCAGCGGCGGGAGAAGGAGTAAATCAGGCCGGCACAGTGTCCCGCCCTCCGGGGGACAGACCTCGCTTTTTTCAGCCCCAAAAGCAAGCTCCCTGCATCTTGTGATGCAGGGAGCTTGTCGTTTGGGAAAGACCATTCAGTCCTCAGCAGTCTCCTCCTGTTTTGTCTGGGCCTTGGAGCCCCTTTTTTGCTTTTGTTTAACAAAAACCGCCAGCAGGGCAACCAACACCGCCGTCCCAACGGCCAGAGCCGCCATCGGGACCCATGAGACACCCGGCCGGGACTGAATGCAGAACGTGCCCCGTGTGCCCTCCATTGTCAGCAGCAGGTACTGTCCGTTTTGAACGGTTTCCACCGGCTGCCACCGTCCGTCCTGATACTGCCAGACAGCGGTCTTTCCGCCGTTTGGACTGAGCAGACGCAGGGAAACCGGGTCCTGATCTCCCAGGCTGACTCCAGTGAGAACGACATTCCACACCACACCCTCTTCTCCAACCTCCGGGGGCGGAGCCTGTGTGCTGCCGGTTACGTGGAGGATTGCGTCCTCGGTAAACCGGCCCTCCACCAAGGCCAAGGCCAGCCGGCCGGACAGCTCCTGGCTGGCCGCCACAGTAATCCAGGGGGAGTAGACGGCATCCACAATCAGGTCGGAATTGACGCCGGAAACATCAAACTCCGGCCACACGCCATAGCTGTCCTCCTGCTCCGGCACCGGGGGCAGGTCAATCCGGGACAGATCCTCCCCATACAGGAAGGGAATCCGGGCCACAACAGTGTCCTGCGCCATCAGAGTCAGGGTAAAGGCGGTAAATTCCTGGGGAATGCCGGGCAGCTGTTTCAGCTCGTCGAAGGGAATCGGGCACGCCCGGCCTGTGTAGCTGACGCCATCCACGCCGGCGGTGCCGGTGTCCACAAAGCGGTTGTCCTTAAGCACGCCGCCCGTCTCCACGCCGCCGGCAATTGCCCCCAGGTACTCCTCTCCCTCGGTAATGGTGGCAATGGCGAAGCAGTCCCGCAGATGGCTGGCCCAGCCTGCGATACCCCCCACATAGCTGCCGCCGGAGAGGGTATTTTTTGTGTAGCAGCTGCGCACAGATGCCTTTGCATAGCCAGCAACGCCGCCCACGTAATTTCCGCCGGTGCTGGTTACCGGACCGTAGTTTTGACACTCCAGGGCGGTCCCCAAATCCATCCGGCCCGCAAGACCGCCCACACAGTCCTTTTTGGCGGTGACGCTGCCGTAGTTCAGGCAGCCTTGCAGTACCGCCTTGGTCTCATAGGTGGCGCCGAAGGACAGCCGGTCAGAGATGTCGTCCTCTGGGTCCAGGTCCACCTCCACCGCCACAGCGCCAGCAACGCCGCCCACGTTTCGGTCGCCCTCTACAGCACCGGCGTTGCGGCAGTCGGCCACCTTGCCCTCCCGGGTAGCGGCAATGTCCTCGTCAGAGGTGTCCTGAATCGCCGCGCCGATCCCTTCGTCTATGTTGTCGTCGACCTCGGTCAGGGCGTCCAGCACCACATCAAACACCACGTTAAACTGGCGGTTAATGGCCCGCAGGTCGCGATTGAGGGCATCGCCCCCGCTCTGAACGGCGGTATGCAGGCCCTCCATCTCATCGGACAGGCCGGACAAGGCGTTGAAAAGGCCGTCACTGGACTGCCGGAAGTCCTCCCCCAAGGGGGTAAATTCCTCGGGACCGTTCCGGGTGAGACTGTCCACCGCCTCGCCAATGGTGTCGAAGGAGCGGTGCATCAGCCGTCCGATGGCGGAAGAGGTTCCGGTGGCATCCTGAAGCTCCTCCAAAACGTCCTTCAGCTGGCTGGACAGGGGTCCTGCATGGTCCAGGGCCCGTTTCAGGTCGGACAGAACCGCTTCCAGACCGGCTCCCTCCTTCTCCAGGTTCTCAAACGCTTGGAGCAGGCGCTCCAGAGCCGCCTGCACGTCTTCCGGCGCGGGCTGGACCGGCCCGCTCTCCCCCTCAGGAAACACCATATGGTAAAGCGCGTCCAGAGCCTGCCGCAGCTCGCCCGCCGCGTCACTTATCTGACCCTGGGTCTGTCCCAGCCGGTTGGCGGCATTTCGGAGGTCGCCAATCACCTGGTCTCCGGTCTCCACCGCTCCGTCCAGGCTGTCCAGGGCATTGTTCAGCTGTTTGGAAAGCCGCTCCACCTGTCTGCCCATGTCAGACAGATCGTCCAGCGCAGGGGATATTTTATCCAGTGCGTTGGTGACATCGGCGGCCAGGGTATTCACTGACTGGATGTTCTCATCGGTAAAGTCAGAGACATGGTCCAGCAGCTGCCTGGAGCTCTCCCTGGCGTCATCGGCAAAGGAGCCCATCGTCTCCAGGCGGAGGGAGACATCGTCCCCCGTGCGCTGGGCGTTGTCCAGGGCACGCTCAATCAGGCTGTCCAGGGTGTCCAGCTCCGTGCGCAGGCGCTCCAGGGTATCCTGGCCGGGGTCCATCACCAGGTAGGGCTCCATCTGCCCTACAATGCCGCCCACATCCTTCCGGCCGTTGATGGTTCCGTTGTTGACGCAGCCGGCCAGGTAGCCGCTCTGCCGGCCGGCGATGCCGCCGGTATTATAGCCTACATGGGGGTAACCCACCGCGCCGTTGTTGGTGCAGCTCTGAACCACGCCGCTGGACTGGCCCACAATGCCGCCGGTATCCGAGCAGCTGTTCAGCAGGTGGTAGGTCTCATCGTCGGCGACAACCCGCTCCTCCAGCGCAGCGGCGTCTACCTCCTTCAGGTCCAGGTTGTTCTCTGTCCGGGTCAGGTTGACTCCGGCGCTGTTCACACAGGTCAGAATCAGGCCCAGATTGCGCCCGGCAATGCCGCCGGTGGCACTCTCACCGCTGACCGCGCCGAAGGTGGAGCAGCCGATAATCTGTCCGGCCGCGCTGTTGCGCCCGGCAATGCCGCCCACTGCGCTCTTTCCCTCTACCGTGCCGGAAAAAACACAGTTTTCCAGCGTACCGGCGTTGTCCCCCACAATGCCGCCCACAACAGATCGGGTGCCGCCGGGGACCACAGCCCCCTTGACGGTGAGATTGCGCACGGTGGCTCCGGGCTGGATATAGCGGAACAGTCCCACGGTGGAGCCGGGGCCGGTGAGCCGCAGGCCGGTGATGGTGTGTCCCTGTCCGTCGAAGACCCCGGCAAAGGTGGGGATGGGGGTGAAGTCCACCCCGGTCAGGTCCAGGTCGGCGGCGAGAACCGCCGTCTTGCTCTGGGACCAGGTATCCAGGGCACAGTTTTTTGAAAATGCCTGGAGCTCCGCCGCCGTGCGGATGGTAACGGTGTCCCCGGACACGGCCCGGGCCAGGGGCAGGGTGAGGGAGACCAGCAGCCACCAGGCCATCAGAAAGGAGAGCGGACGGCTGATAAAACGCTTATTCATGGGACGCTGCCTCCTTTCCCGCCGTGAGGGCCGCCGGCGGACGCTCCCCGTCGGGTTCCAGAGCCCCCGCTGCCACAGCTGCGTTGATGGTGCCGCGAAGAACGCCGTTGAAGTCGGCGTCTACCATACCGGAGATATAGCCCCGGACGTGGCCGTCCACCCGTATGTTGCCGGTGTGGGTCTGAATGGGCAGCCTGGCCTTTAAGGTGAAGGCAGTCTTTTCGATGATGATATCGCCCAGCAGCAGAATCTGGGGCAGGATACCCATCACCAGGAAGATGGAGATCAGGGTGCCCCGGCCCAGGCACACACCGATGGATGCGATGGAAGCCGTGGTGGACAGCAGACCGATGGCGATGCCGGCGGAGGCCAAAATGGTGCCCGAGGTGACAATGGTGGGGAAGGCTTCATTCAGCGACTCGATCACCGCGTCCTTCGGGGACATGGTCTGCTTCAGCTCCACATAGCGGTTGGCAATGACGATGGCGTAGTCAATGTTGGCGCCCATCTGGATGGAGCTGACCACCAGATAGCTGAGGAAAAACAGAGGTTCATTTTGTAAGTATGGGAAGGAGAAATTGATCCACACACTGCCCTGGATGACCAAAATCAGCAGCACCGGCAGACCTGCGGACTGGAAGGTAAACACCAGCACCAGGATGACAAAGACAATCGTCAGAATACTGATCAGGAGGTTGTCGTTGCCAAAGGAGGAGGACAGGTCCAGGTCGCTGGTGGAGTTGCCCACCAGAAAGGCGTTTTCCGGGTAATATTGGCCCACAACAGAGTGAAGGGTGTCCAGAAAGGCAAAGGTCTCTTCCCCTTCCTCGGGCAGGTTCAGCTGGAGAACCAGACGGCTGTAGTGCTCCCCCTTGAGCTGGAGCTGGGCGTCGGTAAGCTGGGAGTGAAGGTCCTCAATGGTCTCGGTCATGTCGCTGTCCAGGGAGACATAGCCCTCCTCCATCATATCGTATACATACAGGAACATGTCGATGAGGGGAACGCCGTAGCTGTCCACGCCGGAAACCACCTGGCCGTAGTTTTCCTGGTCCACAGCGTAGGCCGAGTAGAGAAGCCGGGCCACCTCAATATCCAGGTCGGTCATCTCAGCAAACTGACGGGGGGTAAGCCTGTCGGTAAGGACATAGCCGTCCATGGCATCCACGTTGGCCAGGCCCAGCACCGTGTCAGTCTCCTCCATCCGCTCCAGCTCCCGGAGCAGTCTCCCCTCCCGCTCGTAGTCCCCTTGGGGTACCAGTACCGCAAGAACGTTCACCCGGCCAAAGGCGTCGTTTATCCGCTGCTGAGCAATCTGGGCGTCGTTCTTTCGGATGGTGGTCAGATCGGTCTGGCCATAGGCGTAGGGGCATCGGTTGGCAAAAATAAAGCCGCCGATGACAAGCGCCACAAACAACGGCGGCATAATAAAGCGGGTTTTCACAGCCAGCCGGCCCCAGGCAGAGATTTTGGGCACAAAGCTGCGGTGGTGTGTACGGTCAATGAGGGAGCTGAAGCTGAACAGCAGCCCGGGCATCAGCGTGAAGACCGCCAGCAGGCTGAGAATAATGGACTTCATCAGCACAAGCCCCAGGTCCTGACCGATGCCAAACTGCATAAAGCACATGGCCCCCAGGCCGGACAGGGTGGTCATAGAGGAGCCGGAAATCTCGGGGATGGCCTTGCTCAAAGCGGCCACTGCCGCCTCCCGGGCCTCCAGCCGTTCCCGTTCCTCGGTGTACCGGTGGCACAGGATAATGGCGTAGTCGATGGCCAGGGCCAGCTGGAGCACAACTGCCACCGAGTCGGAAACAAAAGAAATTTCGCCAAAGATGAAGTTGGTGCCCTTGTTCATCAGAGCCGCCATCCCGAAGGTCATGAGCAGCACCGGAATCTCCATATAGGTATGGGAGGTAAACAGCAGCACCAGCAGAATAATCACAACGGCGATGAGCATGACCACCTGCATCTCAGCCTCCAGGCTGGCGGAAGCCGAGTCTCCCACGTCGCCTGTGATATACACGTCGTACCCCTCCAGCAGGGCTTGGACCTTGTGGAACCCATCCACGCTCACCGTATCGTCGGCAGTCCCCTCGTAGGTGACGGACAACAGGGCCGCACCGTTGGCATAGTGGTCCCGGGTGTTGTCAAACTCTATGGACTTTACCCCGGCAATAGCCCGGGCTTGTTCTGCCAGGGCGTCCGCCTGGGCGTAGGAGACGTTGTCTATCATAATCCGGCTGGTGCCGAAGGTGACAAACTCCTCCTCCATGATGGTCAGACCCTGTCGCGTCTCAGTCGTGTCAGGCAGGTAGCTGGTCAGGTCGTCGTTCACCGCCACCCAACCACTGGAAAAAGCACAAAAAATTGCAACGCCGATGTACATTAAGTAAAAGGCCTTCCGCTTATCTACAATAAAAGCGGCAATTCGTTCCATCGGGCTCTGCTTTTCCGAAGCTTCCACTGCACTTTTGCTCAAGTTGAGCGCTCCTTTCTGTGATACATAATGAGCTATAATACTATAATACTCCTTTCCCCTGGAAAATACAATCAACAAATTCCCCTCTCTGTCTAAAAACAAGCTGAACCTGGGTATCATGAACTAATTTCCGATCCTTCAGATTCAGCATCCGCCCTTGTCTACCAAATGTCTACCAAAAAAGCCGTCAACTCCCTGCGCCGCAGGTGGTTGGCGGCTTTCCATATTTTAGGACGTCTACCAGATGTCTACCAATTTAACTTTTTTAC
>CANPFP010000046.1 GCA_947573385.1 uncultured Bacillota bacterium
GGGACTGCCGGCCCACAATGTGCTCCCGGATTTTCAGCTCCGGGGCCCGGAGCCGTCGGCGGACCAGGGAGGTGTTGGTGCGCAGGCTCTCTACAAAGGAGTCCCGGGCCCCCTTCAGGGCGGGCTCGTTCTCCGGCTCCCCCACCGAGCGCTTCTCCTCGGTGGCCACAGGGAAGACCAGGCAGTCGTCCCGCCCTTCCAGAAAGAGGGCGCAGGAGCCGTTGATGAGGGCGAAGGCCACCGGGTCCACCTCGGTCTCCCGCTTGGCGGCCTGGGCGTAGAGGGCGCCCCGCTCCAGCAGGGCGAACAGCTCCCCCTCGGGGACGGAGGCCAGCATGGGGTCCTGGGCCAGGGGGCGCAGAACGTAGTCGTTGAGCCGCTCCGTCCGGGCCTGGCCGTCGATGTAGCAGACGGTGGCTTTCCGCTGGCTGTCCCCGTGGAGGAAAACCTCCCGCCTGGAGAAGTCCACACAGTCAGAGAAGACCTCCTCCAGCCGGGCCAGGGAGAGCGGGCCGGGGAGCCGGGGTTCCTTTCTGGGATGGGGCGCGTTGGTCTCCTGTCTGGACATAAAACCCCCCTCCTTTCGCCTTAGTGTGCCGAAAGAAGGGGCAATCTATGCGTTGGATTTTTCTTGTCTTTTTTTTCAGGTTATGTTATAATCAGCTTAGAATTGGAGGTGGCACTATGCCGACTGAAAAGGACTATAAGGTCATTGAAAAAGCTACAATCTATGACCTGCGGCGCATTTTTGTGAACTCCGGCAAGGAAAGCTACACCCTAGATGAGCTGTGTAAGCTGCTGGATACCATTGCAGACGCAAAGGATCAGGAGTAATAGAGACAAGCGGACCGCCCCAAAGCGGCCCGCTATTTTTGTATTCGTTCCAGCCGTTTCAGCAGGGCCTGGGCGGCCACGCCGGTGAACAGTCCGGCTAGAACGGCGGCGATCACCAGGTAGGGCAGCCAGGCCAGCACCGACCAGGAGTGCAGGACGGCGGCGGCGGCCAGCAGCTGGCCGATGTTGTGGAAAATGGCGGCCACCGGGCTGGCCAGCCAAATTTGCTTTTCGGTGAGCAGCTTCCTCAGCAGGCACAGCACACACCAGCTGAGAAATCCCCCGGCGGCGCTATAGATGAGGGTCATTGGCTGTCCGGAGAACACCGCCCCCAGAAACACCCGGCCGGACAGCACCAGAAGGGCGTCCCCCGGACCCAGGGCAAACATAGCGTATACGGTGACAATGTTGGCCAGCCCCAGCTTCACCCCCGGAACGGCGGTGAGCGCCGGTATCTGCGCCTCCGCCAGGAAGATGGTCAGGGCGATGGCGGTGAGCAGGGCCAGGCGGGTGATCCGCCCCGCTCCCTTAACCGGCCCCGCCATCCAGCGCCCCTCCTCCGCTCACAATTTCAATCATCAGCTTGTGGGGCAGGCAGACGATGGGTACAGTGCTGTCGGATATCCACCCCTGATTTACGCAGATCTGGTCGGGGCAGTCGGCCTCCAAGATACAGATGCGCCCTTTTTCCACCGTAACGGTGTTGCTCCCGCTCTCATCCTCCAGAACGAGGGATCGGGGTTCGTCCACTTGATCCAGGTCGATCTCCTCCAGCAGGACGCCGTCCCGGAGGATGCGGGCTGTGGGCGCGTCTGTATCTCCGTCCCGGAGCAGGAGCCAGGCCGTCGAGACGCCCACCGCCGCCAGCAGCAGAAATAAAATCACCCTGGTCTTCATTCCAGCACCTTTACCTCCCGGTCCTCATACCCCTCCGCCAGAGAAAAACGGCCCTCCAGCCCGGCAGTGCGGTAGATTTCCCCCGTCTCCGTTACAAAAATGACCTCAAAGTCCAGCTCGGGGTGGTCCTGCCAGAATTGAGCTCCGTCCTCCAGGCCCATGACGAACAGGGCGGTAGACAGCCCATCACAGGTGAGGGCGCAGGGGGAGACCACCGTCACCGAGACCAGCCCGGACCGGGCCGGGGCGGCGGTGTCCGGGTCCAGGATGTGCCAGTAGGTGATTCCGTCCTGTTCAAAATACCGCTGGTAGCCCCCGGAGGTGCCCATGGCGCAGTCCTCCAGCTCCACCACGGCGAAGTAGCTCCCCGGCCGGGCCGGGTCCACCACTCCAATGCGCCAAGGGGTTCCCTGGGGCTTGCTCCCCACGGCCACGATGGTGCTCTGGCCCAGGTCCAGCAGGGCGGAGGTAATGCCCACGTCCCGCACCTCCCCGGCCAGCAGGTCCCCCGCAAAGCCCTTGGCCACCGCGCCCAGATCCATCTCCATGCCCTGGGGCAGGGCGGCGCCGCCCCGGTGTCTCTCTCCAGCCCAGTCCGACAGCGCTACCGCGGTGTAGTCGATCTTTTCCGCCAGCGTCTCCAGCTCGGCAGGGGAGGGCACCCGGTGCTCCTCTCCGGTAAAGCCCCAGGCTTTCACCGCCGGGTAGGCGGTAATATCCAGCGCCCCGCCGGTGGTCTCGCACAGGGACAGAGCGTCGTGCAGCAGGGCAAAGACAGTGCTGTCCGGCACCTCGACCCACTCTCCGCCGGCGTGGTTGACGGCATAGACAAAGCTGTCCTCCCGGGTGGCGGACAGCTGGCTGTCCAACTCCGCCAGCCTGGCTGTCAGCTCCCCTAAAAAGGCTCTGGTCCCCCCCGTGTTCCCGTCATAGGCGGTCAGCTGTATGACGGTATCCATAGCGAAGGCCGTGACCTCCACCGGCTCCGGGTCCCTTTTGCAGCCCGGCAGGGTGAGCAGGCTCAGCGCCAGCAGGGCGCACAGCAGCCTTTTTTTCATAAGATTTCCCGGTACATGGCGGCGGCGTCCGCCTTGCCCACGTTGTCGGCCACCACCAGCACCTCCACCTTCACGGTGTTCTGCCCGAATTTCAGCTCAATTTTGTCACCCACCTTCACGTCGTAGCTGGCCCGGGCGGGCCGGCCGTTGACAGACACCCGCTCGTTGTCACAGGCCTCGTTGGCCACGGTGCGCCGCTTGATGAGCCTGGATACCTTTAACCATTTGTCCAGCCGCATGATATTCCTCCTGTTAATGGGGAGGAGCGCTGCTCCGCAGCGCCCCTTCCAGATCAATCAATTCAATTATCGGGCCACCGCGTCCTTCAGAGCCTTACCGGCCTTGAAAATCGGGGCCTTGGAGGCGGGGATGGGAATGGGCTCCTTGGTCTGGGGATTGCGGCCCATGCGTTCGGCCCGGGTCTTCACCTCGAACGAGCCAAAGCCCACCAGCTGGACCTTCTCGCCCTTGCGCAAGGCCTCGGAAATGACGTCAATGGTGGCGGTAACGGCCGCCTCGGCGTCCTTTTTAGACATCTCGGCCTGCTCGGCCACCGCTGCAATTAATTCAGTCTTATTCATATTTTCTCCTCCTGTGCATAGATTGACAGCCTGTCCGGCTGTCTGCGTATATACTTAAAACCCTCTGGTGATTCATATTCGCAGCCGTGAACCACCGGGCATTAAGTCTCTTCCCTCTTTGCTCTGCGCCACAGTGCTTCCAGCTCTGGAACGCTCATCTGATCCAACGGCCTCTCTGCCAGTGTCTCCACGGCGCGGAACCGGCGGATAAACTTCTCGCAGGCCTTTTGCAGGGCGGTCTCTCCGTCCACGCCGGCAAGCCTGCCCGCCTTCACGGCGGCAAAGAGCAGGTCTCCCAACTCTTCTTCCGTATTGGAGCCCTCCCTGACAGCGCTTTGAAATTCCCCCAGCTCCTCAGACAGCTTGTCCAGAGCGGGGGAGACCTCGTCCCAGTCGAACCCTGCCTTGGCAGCCTTGCCCTGAATCTTAGCCGCCCGCGTCAGGGCAGGCAGCGCCCGGGCCACGCTGTCCATGGCGTCGGCCGCCGTCCTCTGGCCCTTCTCTGCCCGCTTTTGGGCGTCCCAGGCGGACAGGGCTCCCTCCGGGTCTCCGGCCTTTGCCGTCCCAAAGACATGGGGGTGGCGGTAGACCAGCTTTTTGCAGATGCCGTCCACCACATCGTCAAAGGTAAAGCGCCCCGTCTCCTGAGCCATGCGGGCGTGAAACACCACCTGGAGCAGCACGTCGCCCAGCTCCTCCTTCAGGTTGTCCATGTCCATGCGGTCGATGGCGTCGGCGGCCTCGTAGGCCTCCTCCAGCATGTTGTCCCGGATGGACCGGTGGGTCTGGGCCCGGTCCCAGGGACAGCCCCCGGGCGCGCGGAGCAGCTCCATGATCCTCAGCAGATCATCCATGTTATAATTTTCTGCCATTTGAAAATTTACCACAATTTCGCTCCCTTATCAAGTCTTTTTTATATATTTTTTCTTGAAAGTGAGAAACCTCCCCCCGCCTTCCCCCCATCCGGAGCGCTCAGTCCCTACAGCCGCAGCAGCCGGGCAATTTTATCTCCCTTTGGCATCAGGGCCAGATCGTCCCGGGAGATAGCCCGCAGGGCCACCGCCAGCACGCCGTAAACAATCACGGCAATCCCAATGGCCCCCAGGGTCATCAGAGCGTTGCCGGTGCGGCTCAGGCCCAGTACCTGCCCGGCGGCCCTGTCCAGGGCACACAGCATCGCGCCCAGCCCACCCGGGTCCTTGCCGGCAGCCAGGGCGGCCTCCAGGCTCTTTTTTCCCAGGGTCATGGCAATTTTGGACCCCAACCCGTACACTGCCCAGGCCGCCCCGCCCATGAGGAGGGAGGCGATAAAGGGTTTTAGGAAAATCTCCAGATACCTGGGTCTCCGGGGAATCACCCGGGCAATGAGGATCAGGTCCAGCGCCAGGCACAGGCCGAAGCACAGGATATTGCCGGCGGGCGCGCCGTAAATGCCCACCGAGGGCCGGCCCACCAGGTTGTAATTGGTAAAGATTTTCAGCGCCCCTCCCACAATCATAACCAGTACCGGCAGGCTGACAAAGCCGTGGGCCTGGAGAATGGAATTGCACACCAGCATCATACATACAAAGACGGTAGCCAGCCCCAGGGTGGACAGCAGCGGACCGGCCAGGTTAGCGTTCAGCTTTGTGAACAGCAGCCGGATAATGGGGGTACCCAAGACAAACAGGCCCACCCCCATGGGGAAAGCCACCAAGGCGGAGATACGCATGGCGGAGCCCGCCACTTTGGCCGCGCCCCGCCGGTCCCGCCGGGCCAGCGCTCCGGAGACAGCGGGAATCACAGCCGCAGTCACCGCCGCCATGAGGGAAGTGGGCAGGTTGTAGATATTCAGTGCCCCGGAATAGTTGCCGTAGAGGGTACGGCTGACCGCCTGAATCGCTTCCTTCAGCGCCAGTGCTGCCACAGGGGGATTGGCCTGTTCCACCTGCTCGTTCAGGGCGGCCAGGGTGGCGGCAGCGCCGGCGGGAAGGGCCTCCTTCCAGGCGGCCAGCGCCTGTTCCAGGGGGGCAAAATCCACAAAGCCGGCATACAGCGTCCAGCTGTCCGGATTCTCCAGCAGGGTGCGCTGGATCTGCCCCTGAACCAGGGAGGAGTCAATCACTGTGACAATCCCCACCATAGAGGAACTGAGGGTGATGGGAATGGCGATGCGCAGAATATCCCTCAGAATAACAGAAGCGCTCTCCGCCTCGTCCTGACCCAGCCGGTGCCCGCCCGCCTGTTTAAAGGCGTAGTTTAAAACCATATAGACCAGGGCCACCATGGTGCCCACCGTCACACCGGTAATGGCGCCGGCGGCAGCCATGTCGGCGGGCTGTCCCGCCTTAATCAGCCAGTAGGCCAGCGCCAGGCCCACCACCAGCTTGCACAGCGCTTCGATAATCTGAGAGACAGAGGTGGGGGCCATGTTGTTGTGCCCCTGGGAGTAGCCCCGCAGGGCGGCCAGACAGCCCACGCACACCACTGCCGGGGCCAGAGCCCGGATGCCGGCGGCGGCCTTGTCGTCGTTCATCAGTCCGGCCAGGGCATCCGCCCTGAAGTACATCACCAGGAAGGAGACCAGCCCCAGCCCCAGAAACAGCGACAGGGACAGCTGGAAGGTGCGGCGGACCTGGTTGTGCCGGCCCAGGGCGTTGGCCTCGCTCACCAGCTTGGACACAGCCACCGGCAGGCCGGCGGTTGAGATGGTGAGCAGGACGGAGTAGATGTAATAGGCGTTGTTGAAGTCGGCATTGCCTTGTTCCCCAATGATATTGGTCAGGGGAATTTTGTAGAACATGCCGATCAGCTTCACCACCAGGATGCCCACCGCCAGGATGGCCGCCCCACCGAAGAAGGTATTTTGTTTTCCGCTCCCGCGGGAGGGCGCGTCATATCTGGCCATAGGCCGCCTCCTAATTTTTGATTCTTATCCCATGGGCCCCGGGAGGTTTTTTCCTCCAGGAAAAGCACCCCCGGCCGTGTGCGTCCTGGCGGACAGCGCCGAAAAAGCGGGCATTACTTTTCTCCAAAGATATGGGGCAGGGCGTAGTTTTTCACCTCGGACCGGATGTGGTCCATATCCAAGGTGAGGAAAGTCCCATTTTCATATATGATTTTTCCCCGGGCCATATTCATCACCACGTTGGAGGGGGCGGCGGAGTAGACCAGGTTCTCCATGATATCGTGGCAGGGGAACAGATTGGGGGCGGTAAAGTCCACCAGAATCAGGTCGGCAATTTTTCCCGGGGCAATCACCCCGGCGTTCCGCCGGAGGGCCTTGGCGCCGTTGACCGTGGCCATGGCCAGGATATCCGCCGCGGACAGCTGGCCGTGGTCCTCCCCAAAGCTGTAATTCTGAATCAGGGCGGCCACCTTCATCTCCTCAAACATATTGTGGCTGTTGTTGGAGGCCACCCCGTCGGTGCCCAGGGCCACGCTCATGCCGCACTCCCGCAGGAAAAACAGGGGAGCCACCCCGGACATCAGCTTCAGGTTGGACACCGGGTTGTGGACGGCGGTAACCCCCCGCCTGGCAAACAGCTCCGCGTCCCCGCCGGACAGATAGACGCAGTGGGCGGCGATGCCGCCGTTTTCCCATACACCGTACTGGTCCAGCAGGGCGGCGGGAGTTTTGCCGTACTTTTCGACGCACTTCTCATGCTCTGATTGGGTCTCGGACACATGGACGTGCATCCCCAGATTGTGCTTTTGGGCAAAATCTGCCACCCACTCCCAAGCGGGGGGACAGGAGGTATACTCGGCATGGATGGATGCGTCTACCAGAATCTGCCCGTCCCCGGCATTATGCCAGTTTTCATAGAGACGGATGTGGTTGGCGCAGTCATTGCACTTTTCCGGGGAAAAATCCGCCGGGTCGCCGAAGTACACCGCCCCGCAGGCCAGATTGGCGGAAATCCCCGCCTCCAGCACCGTTTGGGCGATGGTCTCCGTCTTCATGTACATGTCGGCAATGCAGGTGGTGCCCGAGGCGATCATCTCGGCCAGGCCCAGGGCCGCTCCGGCGGCGACGCACCGGTCGTCCAGCTTGGCCTCGGCGGGGAAGATGTACTTGTTGAGCCAGGTGTGCAGGTCACAGCCCCCGCCGTAGCCCCGCATGAGGGTCATGGGCACGTGGGTGTGGGCATTGACAAGGCCGGGCATCATCACCTTGCCGGTGCAGTCGACGACCCGCTCAAACTCCCCGGCGGGGCGGACGGTCCCCACCGAGGCGATCTTGGTCCCCTCCACCGCCACAAAGGCGTTTTTCAACTCTGGCCGGGCCGGGTCCATAGTGACGGCGGTGACGTTTTGAAACAGAATTGCCATGTTCAGGTTTCCTCCCAGCAGTTACATCTTATTCAGGCAGGCCCTCACCAGCCCGGAGAATTTCTCCCGGGCGGCGGCGGCGGCGTCCAGCACCTCCTGCTCGGACAGAGGCTGGTCCAGGATGCCGGCGGCCATGTTGGACAGCAGGGTGAGACCCAGCACCTCCATGCCGCAGTGTCCGGCCACGATTACCTCGGGGGCGGTGGACATGCCCACCGCGTCGCCCCCCAGCAGGCGGGCGGCCCGGATCTCCGCCGGAGTCTCGTACTGGGGGCCGTAGCAGTAGAAGTAGACCCCCTCCCGCAGGGGGATGCCCCGCTCTTTGGCCGTCTCACGGGCCAGCTCCTGAAGCCGGACGGTGTACAGGTGGGAGGCGTCGGGGAAGCGGACGCCGAAGTCGGGCAGATTCTCCCCCCGGAGGGGAGATTCGGAAAACATCTTGATCTGGTCGGTAATGAGCATCAGGTCGCCGGCCTTCCAGTCGGTGTTGACGCACCCGGCGGCGTTGGTGACAATCAGGGTGTCGCACCCCAGCAGGCGCAGCACCCGCACGGCGTAGGACACCTCCTCATAGGAGTAGCCCTCGTAGTGGTGCATCCGGCCCTGCATCACGGCCACGTTCCGGCCCTCTAAAATACCGAAGACCAGCCGGCCCTTGTGGCCGGGGGCGGTGGAGGCCTTAAAGTGGGGGATGTCCTGGTAGTCGATGGCGATGGCGTTCTCCACCTCGTCCCCCAGGTAGCCCAGGCCGGAGCCCAGCACCATGGCCACCTTGGGCACAAAGTCCCCCAGACGGTCCCGGATGGCCTGGGCGCTGGCCCGGTATTGATCCATTGTGTAGTCCATAAGCTCCTCCCTTACTCCTGGTCTTTGGCCGCGGCGATGGTATCCAGCAAATCAAGAAGTTCCTCTTTTGTGTACTGGTTTCTTTCGCTGCTCTTAATAATCAGGCGCAAATCATAAAGCATGGCTTTCTGCGTGTCCTTGCGTTCCTTATCTGCCATGATTTTACCTCCTCTGTCGCCGTCTCAGCTCAGCTGCTTACCGCAGGCCCGGCAGAACTTGTCGCCCCGGCCGCAGGGCTCGCCGCAGGCCGGGCAGGTGGCGGCCTGCTTCAAATCGGCGATGCGGTTTTTCAGCTCGGCAATCCGCGCCGACTTCTCGTCCGCCTGGGCCAGTAATTTGGTCACCACGTCGTTCTCGGGGGCCTCGCCCCGGTGGGTGTCATACATCACCTGGCCCAGCTGGCGCAGCAGGTCGTTATACTCCCCATTCAGGTCGAACAGCTGCACATTCAGCTTGGCCACGTTCACCATCTGGCCCGCCTTCTTGCCCGCCGCCCGGGCTCCGTCCGCCGCGGCGTCAGCGGCATAGCTTGCGGTTCCCCGTACCCGCTCCAGCAGGTTTTTTACCTTGTCGTCCATAGTCATACTCCTCCAATCTAAAATATCGTGGTTATATTTTACACCAAATATTCCCGAATTGCAACAATACCGCCGCCTTCTCAAAAATTTAATAGATTGTCCCGCCGTTCCGGCGCTGACCGTTGCTATTTTTGCCCGGAAGTGGTAAAATAGAATAGATTGGTATTTTACAGACACACATCCCACATTCCCGCAGAGACAGAAGGGGGCTATCCTTATGCGCAAGCTGGTCATCGAGAGGGCCGCGGTCAAGCACAACCTGTCCATCATCAAGGAGCGGGCCGCGGGGGCGGTCATCTACGGCGTCCTCACCGGCGACGGCGGAGGGGCGGGCATCGTCCCCATGGCCAGGCTCCTCCGGGCGGAAGGCATCGGCCGCTTTGCCGTGTACGAGGTGAAGGAGGCGGAGAAGCTGCGCCAGGCCGGCTTTGAGGACGAGGAGATCCTCATGCTCCGCTCCACCACCGACCGGGAGGAGCTGGAGCAGCTGGTGGACCTGAACGTGGTGTGCACCATCTCCTCGGTGGACACCGGCCTGGCCCTCAACGCCCTGGCGGAGAACCGGGCCACCGTGGCCTGCGCCCACATCCAGGTGGACACCGGCATGGGCTTCGGCGGCTTTCTGGTCAGCGAACCGGAAAAAATCCTGCTGGCCTACCGCTCCCTGCCCAACGTGGCCCTGGAGGGCATCTACACCCAGCTCCACGCCATGCGGGTGGGGGACCCGGAGTGCGCCCACCAGCTGGAGCGGTTCCACCAGGTGCTGGACACCATCCACGCCGCCGGGTTTGAGACGGGCACCGTCCACGCCGCCGGCTCCTTCGCCCTGCTCCACAACGACAGCGCCCGTCTGGACGGGGTCCGGGCGGGCTCGGCCATCCTGGGCCGGTGCCGCCGCACTCGGGACGACCGGCTGAAAACCGTGGGCTATGGAGAGGCCCCCCTGTCCGAGGTCCGCTGGCTGCCCAAGGGCCATTCCGTGGGCACCGACCGGCCCATCACCCTGAAACGGCCCACCCGGGTGGCGGTGCTGCCCGTGGGCTATCAGAACGGCTTCGGCGTGGTCCGGCCCCGGGAGACCGGATTCTGTGCCCTGTGGCAGCAGTGGCGGCGCTCCAAAAAGCGGACGGTCCGCATCGGCGGCCAGCGGGTAAAGCTTATCGGTCCCATCGGCGCCACCGAAACCCTGCTCAATGTCACAAATGTGAAGTGCTCCGCCGGCGACCTGGCCACCTTCGACGTGGACCCCATCTTCGCCCGGGGGTTTACCCGGGAGTTCCGGTAACATTATTGCAGGGGTGGCCTGTGGCCATCCGCCATTCCCGGAACTGCCCCCTGAAACCGCGGGCGGATCATGTCCGTCCCTACAAAATACAAGCGAGGTTTTATCATGCCTGACCTGAAATTCCAGCCGCTGCTCTTTGGCGGCGACATCAACGTATACAGCGTGGCCCGAGCCTTTCACGAGGCCTATGGGGTGCGCTCCATCGCCTATGGCAAATACCCCTCCTTCCCCTGCCACGGCAGCGCCATCATTGACTATCGGGTGTGCCCCGACAACGAGGAGGAAGCCGCCTTCCGCCGCAACGCCCAGGCGGTGGCGGAGGAGTTCCCCCACAAGAAGGTCATCCTGCTGGGCTGCGGGGACAGCTATGTTCAGCTGGCCGCCCACTGCAAGGACACTCTGCCGGAAAATGTGATTGCCCCCTACATCGACGGCGGCCTGCTGGACACGCTGATTAACAAGGAGCAGTTCTACCGGCTCTGTGACGAGCACGGCATCGACCATCCGGCCACCTTCATCTATGACAGATCCATGGGCCACAACTTCTCCCTGCCCTGGGGACCGCCCTATATCGCCAAGCCCGCCGACAGCGTGGCCTACTGGGCCTGCGGAGACCACTCCCTGGCCAAGGTGTACATCTGCCAGAGCTGGGAGGAGCTGCTGGAGAGCCTGGACCACGTCTACGCCGCCGGCTATCCGGACCACATGGTGCTCCAGGAGTTCATCCCCGGGGACGACAGCTATATGCGGGTACTCACCAGCTACTCCGACCGGAACGCCCGGGTGACCACCATGTGCCTGGGCCATGTCCTGCTGGAGGAGCACTCCCCCCACGGCATCGGCAACCACGCCGTCATTCTCACCGAGCGGGATGAGGAGCTGGAACAGAAAATCAAGGGGCTTCTGGAGTCCCTCCACTTTGTGGGCTTCTCCAATTTTGACATCAAATACGACAGCCGGGACGGCAAATACAAGGCTTTCGAGATCAACTGCCGCCAGGGCCGAAGCAACTACTACGTCACCGGCGCGGGGCATAACATCGCCCGGATGGTGGTGGAGGACCGGGTGGAGGGGAAGGACCTCCCCTTCACCATAACGAAAAACCGCTCCCTGTGGCGGATGGTGCCCAAGAGCGTGGCCTTCAAGTTCACCCCGAAAAAGTACCACGAGGAGATGCGCGCCCTGATGAAAGCCGGAGCGGATTCCCACTCTCTGGTCTACTCCAAAGACGCCTCCCTCAAGCGCCGCCTGCGGGTGTGCAAAAACCACCTGGGCAATATCAAGCGGTTCGACCGGTACAACAAAGTACCCACCGAGGAGTGACCCCATGAAGCAATACCGTCTCGGTGTTCTTGGCGGCATGGGTCCCCAGGCCACCAACACCTTCTACCAATTTGTCATTGACCGCACCGCCGCCCGGTCTGACCAGGAACACGTCAACGCCCTGATTCTGTCGGACAGTGATATGCCTGACCGCACCGCCGCTATTTTAAGCGGAGGAAAGGCCCGGGACGCGGTCTTTCAGCGGCTGCTGGCAGACGCCAAGCTGCTGGAGCAGGCGGGGTGTACCTGCATCGCTGTACCCTGCAACACGTCTCACTTCTTTCTGGACCGGGTCCAGGAGTACATCGGCATCCCCATTCTCCACATGATCCGGGAGACCGCCCGTCTGCTGGCCGCTCAGGGGCTGAAGCGCCCCGGCATCCTGGCCACCGACGGCACCATCCGGACCGGACTATACCAGAAGGAATGTTCCGCCGCCGGAATACAGGCTGTGATCCCCTCGCCGGAGGCCCAGAAGCTGGTCATGTCCCTGATCTACGACGACGTGAAGGCCGGGCGGGACGGCGACCCCCAAAAATTCGCCACCATCCATGAGGACCTGCTCTCCCAAGGCTGCGACTGCGGCGTGCTGGCCTGCACCGAGCTGTCCGTTTTTGCGGACAAGCACCACCTGCCCCCCTTTTACACCGACGCCATGGCCGTGCTGGCCCAGCGGGCGGTGGAGGCCTGCCACAAGTCTCTGCGGCATATTTTTATCAAATAATACAGGAAGGATTTATTTCAATGGATACTTCTGCATCTGCAGTCCGCTATCTGTCCCTGAACGAAACGGAGTATATTGACGGCGGGATCACCCAGACCGTGCTGGACAAGATGGTCCGGATGATTCGGGGCGGGACAGTCCGCGAGGTCTACCTGTCTATGAGCGAATACGGCGGGGGGGATGACGAGGACTTCCTTAACATGGACCTCGCCCATGGCTGGGCTGTGCCTGCCTTCAACTACTGGGATGAGGAGGGGGAAGCCCACATGCTGCTCCCTGTCAACGGCAAATACAGCGGCGGGGAGCCCGCCCCTGTAGAAATTGGCGGGCAGACTCCGGTTTTGAAGCGCAACGCCCTGGACGACCTGGACCTGGCGGCGGAGTGCGTCCTCCACTTTGCCAGGACCGGGACGTTATATCCCGGACTGGAGTGGGAAGAATTTGAATGATAGGAGATTCAGATGGAACCAATCAAAGCCGACCCACTGGCGCTGAACGCCGTCATCTGCGCCGTTTTAAGGGGGCCCAACACCACCCCTGATGACTTCAAGCGGGCCACCCTGGTGGACAGCTTCTCCATGATCTACCAGAAATTCCCCGACTGGGCTGAGCCCACCTCTGGGGCGACTGCGGCGTGGGTAACTTTTTCATCGACCTGGAAAAACTGAAACAACAGGACTTTTCCGATGTCTTCTACACCTGGGACTGCGGCTGAGCTCCACACTTTTCATGCGAGGTGTTCTTTATGAAACACACCCTTAACGACTATATCGCCCTGCTGGAGGACCGGGGCCTGTTGTCCGCCCCCGTCCCCGCCACCCTGGACCGGTCCGCCGCCGTGGAGCTGGTGTCCTACGACTCCCGGGAGGTGGTTCCCGGCACCCTGTTTATCCGCAAGGGGGCCCACTTCAAGGAGGAATTTCTCGCCATGGCCCAGGAAAGGGGTGCCATCGCCTACGTAAGCGAGGCGCCCTGTCCGGTGTCATCCCTGCCCTGTCTTCAGGTAAACGACATGCGCCGCACCATCGCCCCCCTGGCCGACCTGTTTTTTGACCACCCCTCGGGGAAGCTGAAGGTCATCGGCCTGACGGGCACCAAGGGCAAATCCTCCACCGCCTACTATCTGAAATCCATCCTGGACGACTATATGGCAGAGCGGGGAGGGGCGGAGAGCGGCCTGATTTCCTCCATCGACACCTACGACGGGGTGGACCGCTTCGAGTCCCACATCACCACCCCCGACGCCCTGGACCTCCAACGCCACTTTGCCCACGCGGTCCAGTCCGGGCTGGAGTACCTGACTATGGAGGTATCCAGTCAGGCGCTGAAATACCACCGCTCCCTGTGTACCGACTTCGCCGCCGCCGCCTTCCTCAACATCGGCTATGACCACATCTCTCCCATCGAGCACACCGACTTTGAGGACTACTTTTCCGCAAAACTGCGCATCTTCGCCCAGGGGGCCATCAACTGCGTCAATCTGGACTGCGACCACGCCGACCGTATTCTGTCCGCCGCCCAAGCGGCGGGGGCCCCGGTGTACACCTTCTCCCAAAAAAATTCGGAGGCCGACGTCTATGTCTCCCAGGTGCGCAAGCGGGGGGAGGACATTCTGTTTCAGGTGCACACCCGGCGGTATGAGCGGGAGTTCCGGCTCACCATGCCGGGGCTGTTCAACGTGGAAAATGCCCTGGCCGCCATCGCCGTGTGCGAGGCGCTGGGGGTCCCCCAGCGGCACATCTACGCCGGCCTGGCCAAGGCCCGGGTGCCTGGGCGGATGGAGGTGTTTTCCAATGCGGACAGCACCGTCACCGCCCTGGTGGACTATGCCCACAACCGCATGTCCTTCGAGACCCTGTTCCGCTCTGTCCAGGCCGAGTACCCGGGGCGGCGGATTGTCACGGTATTCGGCTGTCCCGGCCTGAAGGCTCTGGACCGCCGCCGGGACCTGGGGGAAATTGCGGGAAAATGCTCCGACCTGGTGGTCCTCACCGAGGAGGACAGCGGGGAGGAGGACACCCTGTCCATCTGCCGGCAGATTGCCGCCCACGTGGCAGAGCAGGGGGGAGCGTACCTCATCGAGCCCAACCGGGGGGAGGCCATCCGCCAGGCCGTTTTGAGCTGCGACCGGCCCTCCATCCTCCTCATCACCGGCAAGGGCCGGGAGACCCGGCAGAAGCGGGGGCGGGAGTATGTGGAGGTGCCCACCGATGTGGAGTATGTCCAGACCTTCCTGCGGGAGTACGACACCGCCCGCGCCCCGGACGGCCTGGACCGGGTGCGCAGCCTGCTGGAGCTGCTGCCCGCCCTGAAACGGCACGCGGGCAAGCGGCTGGCTGTGCGGTGCGCCGGGCCGGGGGAGACGCTCCTCCAGGACCTGGACGCCCTGCGGACGGTGGGGATGGATGCGGCCTTGATTACCCCGGAGGATGCGGTCCCCCAGGGGACGGACTATCTGGTGTCCTTCGCCCCTCTGGGGGCGGACAGCCCCGCGCCGGGCAGGGTAGATGCCAAACGGGCGGAGGAGCTGCTGGGGACCCTCAGCGGCGAACCGGCCGCCGCCGTCCGCCGCTGCCTGGACGCCCTCGCCGCCGGAGCGGCGGAGACCGCCGTGCTGGACAGCACAGCCGAACATGCCCTGCTGCTGTATATGCTGGACCAGCGGACGCCGGGGATTGTAATTGCCAGATAATATTCGGGGTACAGGCAGAGCGCCTGTACCCCTTTGCTTATTCTATCCATTCAATTTTGCAGTTCAGCATGGTCTGACCCGCTGCGTATTTTGTGGAGTGCTCCACAATATAGGTGGCCGGATAATACTGGTTTCGCTCTTTGTCACACCCAATAAACAGCATATAATAAGTAACGGGTTCCCTTAACAGAGGGTTGCCCCTGCGCTGATACAAATAAAATTTTGCTTCAATATCCGAATCCGCCTTCCTCCTGTCAAATTCAACGATAATTTTGCATGCCCCGGCGGAAAGAATCTCCTCGATCATCCCAAAATACTCGATCCGCTCGGCTATATTGTGAAACAGCTGGCTGCATAAAATTTCGTTCTCCTTGATCCGTCCATTTTTCAGGCGCTGATAAAATCTCGCCTTTCCGTATACAGGCGCAGCAATTCCGGCTACGTCGGTCAAATAGTGGTAGCCGGCCAAATGGTGATAGTACTTTTTGTCAAAATCCAGCACAAATTCAATTCTGTTTTCCACGGTTACCTTATATTTTCGCCCTTTCAGCCGCTCATATACGGCAACTGTCCGTTCAATCGCTCCCATCCGCCGCACCACCGTCCAAAATAAAAATGCCCTAACGGTATGTCAGGGCATTTCGTATACAATGAAGTGTTTTTTCGTTCGGCACAGCGCCTATCTGAGTCTCGGATAACACTCAACCGGAGCAGAGCCTCCACAAGCACTGCTCAGACCAGCCCTTGCTTCACAGGCGGGGCATTCCACCCACCGTTATCAGTATATACAAAAATGCAGGCTTTGTCAACAGGAAATGCCCAGTAATTTATTCTGCCATCCTTTTCTCATACTTTTTCAGCAAGTCCTCCACCGCCTCGTCAATCAAGCGGGACTTCGGGACCCGTGTCTTTTTTGAGAGCGCATCCAGGGGTTCCACCAATTCATTTGCCAGGGACGTGACCAATCGTTTCCGGTGAACAAATACAGAATCCGCCACAGTATACCACCTCACCACTATATATACACTATTAAGTACAGCATATCAGAAGACTGCGGGAAAAACAAGAATGGACCATATGTTGACTTAATGGCGTTTATATGCTATCATTAGGTGAGGTGGTAATATGAAAAAAGCGGAAAAGAACGTCACGGTGGGAATGTCCACGGAGC
>CANPFP010000047.1 GCA_947573385.1 uncultured Bacillota bacterium
CTTTTTTTGTGGGGGCGGGTGTGGTATACTGATTTAGATTGTAAATTTTTATAGATGGAATCCCCCAGTCACCGCCTGCGGCGATACCAGCCCCCTTTCACAAGGGGGCCTTGGGAGCAGGGACAAAACCGATTTGCACCGTAAAGCCCCCTTGCTATAAAGGGGGAGGGCCGCGAAGCGGCGGGGGGATTCCAAAATACAACCGAGAGGTGTTTTACACAATGAGCCTGTTTACCAAGATCTTCGGGACTTCCTCCCAGCGGGAGCTGAAGTCCATCTACCCCATCGCCGACAAGGTGGACGCCCTGGAGGAGGAGTACAAGGCCCTCACCGACGCCCAGCTCCAGGCCAAGACCCCGGAGCTGAAGGAGCGGCTGGCCAACGGCGAGACGCTGGACGATATCCTTCCCGAGGCCTTCGCCGCCTGCCGGGAGGCCGCCTGGCGGGTGCTGGGCCTGCGGCCCTACCGGGTGCAGGTGGTGGGCGGCATCGTTTTGCACCAGGGCCGCATTGCCGAGATGAAGACCGGTGAGGGCAAGACCCTGGTGGCCACTCTCCCCGCCTACCTCAACGCCCTGGCGGGAAAGGGAGTCCACATTGTTACCGTCAACGACTACCTGGCCAAGCGCGACAGCGAGTGGATGGGCAAGGTCTTCCGCTTTATGGGCTTGACGGTGGGCCTGGTTATCCACGGTGTGATGGGCGAGGCGAAGAAGGCCGCCTATCAGGCCGACATCACCTACGGCACCAACAACGAATTTGGCTTCGACTACCTGCGGGACAACATGGCCATCTACTCCCAGGAGCTGGTCCAGCGGGGCCACGCCTTCGCCATTGTGGATGAGGTGGACTCTATCCTCATCGACGAGGCCCGCACCCCTCTGATTATCTCCGGCCAGGGGGAGAAGTCCACCCAGCTGTACACTATTGTGGACCAGTTCGTTTCCCGGCTGAAGTGCCAGCGGGTGCGGAAGGTGGACGAGAAAGAGGAAGAGGACGTGGACATCGACGCCGACTACATCGTGGACGAGAAGGCCAAGACTGCCACACTTACAGCTCGGGGCATCAAAAAGGCGGAGGAAGCCTTTCAGGTGGACAACCTGGCTGACATGGAGAACACCACCCTCTCCCACCACATCAACCAGGCCATCAAGGCCCGGGGGGTGATGAAGCGGGATATCGACTATGTGGTGAAGGACGGTCAGGTCATCATTGTGGACGAGTTCACCGGCCGTCTCATGTTCGGCCGGCGGTACAACGAGGGTCTGCACCAGGCCATTGAGGCCAAGGAGGGCGTCGAGGTTGCCAACGAGTCCAAGACCTTGGCCACCATCACCTTCCAAAACTACTTCCGTCTCTACGACAAGCTCTCCGGTATGACGGGCACCGCCCTCACTGAGGAGGAGGAGTTCGGCACCATCTATGAGCTGGACATTGTGGAGATTCCCACCAACAAGCCCCTGGCCCGTATCGACCAGCCCGATGTGGTGTATAAAAATGTCTCCGGCAAGCTGCGGGCCATTGTGGAGCAGATCGAGATCTGCCACGCCAAGGGCCAGCCCGTGCTGGTGGGCACCGTGTCCATTGAGAAGTCGGAGGAGCTGTCCGCCATACTCAAGCGCAAGGGCATTAAGCACAACGTCCTCAACGCCAAGAACCACGAGAAGGAAGCGGAGATCGTGGCCCAGGCGGGCAAGTTCGGGGCGGTCACCGTGGCCACCAACATGGCCGGCCGCGGCACCGACATCATGCTGGGGGGCAACGCCGAGTTTCTGGCCAAGGCCGACCTGCGCAAGGCGGGGATGTCCGATGAGCTCATCGCCGAAGCCACCGGCTTTGCCGAGACGGACAACCAGGAGATTCTGGATGCCCGGAAACAGTTTGCCGAAGCGGAGGCCAAATACAAGTCAGAAATCCAGGAGGAGGCCGACCGGGTCCGGGCGGCGGGCGGCCTGTTCATCCTGGGCACCGAGCGCCACGAGTCCCGCCGTATCGACAACCAGCTGCGGGGCCGCGCCGGCCGTCAGGGCGACCCGGGCGAGACCCGGTTCTTCCTCTCCCTGGAGGACGACATTATGCGCCTGTTCGGCTCCGAGCGGGTGTACAACCTGATGGAGAAGCTGGGCGTGGACGAGGACACCCCCATTGACGCAAAAATGCTCTCCGGGGCCATTGAGAACGCCCAGAAGCAGGTGGAGTCCCGGAACTTCCAGACCCGGAAAAACGTGCTCCAGTACGACGACGTGATGAATACCCAGCGTGAGATCATCTACAAGCAGCGCCGCCAGGTGCTGGACGGGGAGGACCTGCAAAATTCCATTCAGAACATGCTGCGCAACATGATTTCCAACGCCATCCAGGGCCACATGGGCGAGCAGAAGCACATGGACGCCGACAACTTCCGGGAGGCGGTGGCCCACTTCCGCGCCATGTTCCTGGCCCCCACCGACCTGCTGCTGTCCGACGAGGAACTGGCCCGGTACGATGCCGAGGAGCTGACTCAGCTGGTGCTGGACAAGGCGGAAGCGGCCTACGCCCGGAAGGAGCAGGAGATCACCCCGCCCCTTATGCGGGAGCTGGAGCGGGTGATTATGCTCCGGGTGGTGGACGAGTACTGGATGGACCACATCGACGCCATGACCGAGCTGCGCCAGGGCATCGGCCTGCGGGCCTACGCCCAGAACGACCCTGTGGTGGCCTATAAAGAGGAAGGCTATGAGATGTTTGAGAACATGGTGGCCGCCATCCAGGAGGAGACCCTGCGCCGGCTGTTCCTGGTCCGCCTGCGCCAGAACGAGGAAGTCAAGCGGGAGCGGGTGGCCAAGGTCACCAGCGAGAGCGGCTCGGGGGACGGCACCGTCCGCAAACAGCCCGTCCGCAAGGTGGTAAAAATCGGCCGCAACGACCCTTGCCCTTGCGGCTCTGGTCTGAAATGGAAAAAATGTACCTGTTCTCAGTATCACCCAGAGCTGAAGTAATAAAATTCCCTCTCCCGTCTGTGTGGCGGGAGAGGGAATTTTGTTTGCAGCTGTGTGTACATTGAAAACGGAGCTGTAATGTGAATCCGGCCGTTTTAGCCCAGATATTTTCCCAAAATATCCAGAAATAGATTGATGTTGAGGGGTTTGGCGATATGGGCGGTCATGCCGTTCTTTAAAGCGGTTTCCTTGTCTTCCTCCATAGCGTTGGCTGTCATGGCGATGATCGGGAGAGCCTTTACATCTTTTCTGGACAGGGCGCGGATGGTGCGCGTGGCTTCGTAGCCATCCATAACAGGCATTTGTACATCCATTAAAATAGCGTCGTAGTGATATTCCTCCACCTGGCGCATTATTTCCACCGCATCACTGCCGTCCGGGGCGGTATCCACGGTAAAGCCGGTGTCCTCCAAAATGGCCTGGGCGATTTCACGGTTGAGCTCGTTGTCCTCCACCACCAGAACACGCTTGCCGGAAAAATCCGCCTGTGTCCAGGAGAACTCCTCCTTTTTCTCGCTTGGGTTATTGACGGCCAGCAGAGCGGATTTCAGGTCGGACATAAACAGGGGCTTGGCGCAGAAGGCGGTGACGCCCGCCTGTTTTGCTTCCTCCTCAATGTCGGTCCAGTCGTAGGCGGTAAGGATGATGATGGAGATGTCGCAGCCGGATACGGCGCGGATACGGCGGCAGGTCTCGATGCCACTGAGCTCAGGCATCTGCCAGTCGATGATGTAGGTGTGATAAGGGACTCCCTCGTTGTTGGCGCTTTTGGCCCGGTAGACAGCCTCCTTGCCGGAGGTAGTCCACTCCGCCTGTATTCCAATTTGCTTGAGCATCCGGGTTACGCTCTCACAGCTGTCGAAGTCGTCGTCTACCACCAGGGCTCGCAGTCCCTCCAGCTCTTTGATCTGGACGGCGTTCTTCTTGGCGTCCTGGAGTTTCAGAGACAGCTCCACCCGGAACTCGCTGCCCTTGTCCTTTTCGCTTTGAACAGTGATGGTGCCGCCCATCATCTCGACGATATTTTTGGTGATGGACATACCCAGCCCGGTGCCCTGGATGCCCGTTTTTGTAGTGCTGGACTCCCGCTCAAAGGGGTCAAAGATGTGCTCCACAAACTCCGGCGACATGCCAATTCCGTTGTCCTTGACAATGAACACATAGTCTCCATAGCCCCGGTGGAAGGTTGTATCCTGCTGGATGCGGAAGGACACCGTCCCGCCTGCCGGGGTGTATTTTACGGCATTGCTCAGCAGGTTGATAAACACCTGATTCAGTTTCAGTGGGTCGGCAATCACATCCTCGTTGCTCACATCGAAGGTATCAATAAACAGATCCAGCTGCTTGGCCTTTACCTGGGGCTGAATGATATTTACCAGGTTGTGAGTCAGCTCAGAGATGTTGCACTCCTGCTCTTTAATCTGTACCTTGCCGCTTTCGATGCGGCTCATATCCAGAATGTCGTTGATCAGGCTGAGCAGATGGTTGCTGGAGGACAGTACCTTTTGCAGGCAATCCTTAACCTGGTCCCTGTTGTCGATGTGACTGATTGCGATGGTGGTAAAGCCGATGATCGCGTTCATGGGGGTGCGGATGTCGTGGGACATATTGGACAGGAATGTGGTCTTGGCGCTGTTGGCGCGCTGTGCCTGCTGGAGGGCTTCCTGAAGGGCCTGGGTCTGCTCCCGCTGCTTTTGGACCTGAGCGGTGATATCCTTGGATACCACCATAACCATGATATCCCCGGTGTCGTCGTCCCGGGTCATGATAAAGTTTTGGCGTACGCACATGGGCTGGTCAGCCTCAAGCCGGCCCCAGTAGTCCACGTTGATCTCCATCTCGCCCTGCTCAAACCGCTCCCGCAGCCGGTCCAGGTTGACTGCCGCACAGTACTCCTCCTGCGAATCCTCCAGTACAAAGGATTTCCATAGGTTAAAGCAGACAGAGGCAGGGCAGGGGGCTTTCAGCCCGGCCTTTTTCAGCAGAGATACCTGGCGTCCGTTCATTACCCGGGTGATATCGTGCTCAATGAGGTCTCTGGTAAGGTTAAACTCAAAGGTGCAGAAGGCGGTAGAGGTGATGGCGATCCGATACTGGCGCTCCTTCCGGTTCATAACCGACAGGGCCTTTTGACTTTGAAGTTCCCGCTGTTTCAGCTCCATAATATTCTGCCGGACATACAGAAGCCGGACAGCCCGGCCCTCTTCACGCTGGAGACACACCACAATCAAATGCTCCCAGTCTTCCTTTCCGTTCCGGAAGACGTGGCACTCATATGTAAAGGTATCCTGTTCTGAGAGAATTTGTGTGAGCGAGTCAATCTGGAAGGTTTGCTGGAACTGCTTCTGCTGCTCCTCCCCGATAATATCCTGGCTGTGAACGCGTATGATATCGTCATAGGGACCCTCCATAGCCAGACTGTTGCTCAGCGGACGGATACCGGCCATATAGGAGTAGGTATTTTGTTCCAGGTCCACCGTGAGGTAGCGGGAGGAAAAAAGGATATTCAGGCCGTCCAAAACATAGCTGAACTGGGTGTTTTGCTTCTCCAGTGTCTTTCTCTGTGTCTGAGCCCGAATCAGGAGGACAAGAATGTAAACGGCAAACAAGCAAATTAAAATCGCCTGCAGCACCATGCCGGTATGGTTGGCTTCCTGCACCATGCCCTGGGTTACACGTTTGGGGAATGACTGGACCAACACATATTCGCAGTTGGGAACGCGGGACACACACAGATTATCAGTCAAGCTGCCGGGCGCACATATAAAACCCGCGTTTTCTGTGCCGTTTTGAAAAGCCGTGTTAAGGGCATCCGCGGTCCCGGCGTCAATGCTGCCGGATTCCAACAGCAAGTCGGTCAGGGAACAGCCAAAGCTGCTGTTATTGGAGCTGGCGATAATTTTCCCGCCTTGGGTGCATAAAAAGGTCTCGACCGGTTCGCCAAAATAGCTGATTGTCAGCATGTCACGGAGGTAATTCTCTGCGAAATAAAGCCCCAGCAGCATTCCGATGATCTCGCCGTCAGATTCAATTGGGGCGTAAAAGACCATCATCATTTGACCGGTCAGCCTGGATTGAACTACGTCCAGGCCGCTCTCACCCCGCATTCCGTTGATGAAATAGTTCCGGTCTGCGCTGTTGTTGGTCTTGCCGTCAGAAGCCATGTTAATTCCATCGGCATTGGTAAAACGGATTGCGTCGAAGGAGGCGTTTTCCTCCATCCCTTTCAGCAGGTCTGTGGTGATGTTTGACGTATCCATTCCGACGCCAATCAGATAGGCATAATTGCGCACCCGCAAGAGGGCGTTGTTAAATTCGCTTTCAATCCGCTGGGTGGTTTGACGGGTGGAGTCCTGAGCGTAGTTTAAATTTTGTTTTTCAATTCGCTGCCTGTTGGCGGAGGAGTACCACTGGAATAACAGACAAATTGCTGCCAGTAAGAGCAGAATTAACAGTATATTCTGCCAGGTCCTTTTTGCTGTACGCATGGGATATACCCCCAGTATGAAATTAGACGTACAGCTATTTTAACATTATTTTGAAAGAAAGTATAGTGTTTATTTTGGATTGTGCTGTTACTTTTGACGGCCGTCTCCGCCGCATTGATACAGGGCACAGGGGTTTGTCCCCTGCACTTTCGCAGAAAACAGGCCCTTTTATCAAATTTAAAAACTTCTTAATATTTTCCCACTTGCGATTTAAACTGTCTGTGCTATGCTAGATTCAGAAGTAAACCGGGAGAGGAGCGGCGAGATGTACACAATCCTGATTTGTGACGACGACAGAGACATTGTATCCGCGCTGGATATCTACCTTACCAGCGAGGGCTACCAGACGGTGAAGGCCTACGACGGCCGGGAGGCTATCCGGGCGGCGGAGACCCACGAGGTCCACCTTATTCTTATGGATATCATGATGCCTGAGCTGGACGGCATCCGGGCCACCGCCAGGCTGCGGGAGGGGAGCAACGTGCCCATCATCCTGCTGACCGCCAAGAGCGAGGACACCGACAAGATTCTGGGCCTGAACATCGGGGCGGACGACTACATTACCAAGCCCTTCAACCCCCTGGAGGTCATTGCCCGGGTGAAGTCCCAGCTGCGGCGGTACACCGCCCTGGGCGGGGCGGAGAAGGGCCCCGGCCTGATTACCGCCGGGCCCATCGCCATGGACGACGGGGCCAAGGTGGTCACTGTGGACGGCGAGCCCATCAGTCTCACCCCCATCGAGTACAACATTCTCAAGCTGCTGCTGTCTCACCCGGGGCAGGTTTTTTCCTCCACTCAGATCTATGAGCAGGTGTGGAACGACCCGGCCTACGGCTCGGAGAATACGGTGGCCGTCCACATCCGGCATCTGCGGGAGAAGATTGAGATCAACCCCGCCGAGCCACGGTATTTAAAGGTGGTCTGGGGGCTGGGCTATAAGATTGAGAAGGGGGCTTAGCCGTGAAAAAGCTGCAATGCAGCGCCGCTGCAAAAATCTGCGCGGTGCTTGTCCTGCTGGCCGCCGCCTTCGGCGCGGGCGTGTTCGGGGTGCGGGCGCTGATCAGCTCCGTTTCCATTACCAGAAGCAGCTGGCAGGACAGCTCCCGCTTCTACAGCGCCATTGACGAACGCTGCCAGAACCTGGTGGAGGGGATCGAGATGTCTCAAACACTGGAGGAGCTGGAGAAGCAGATTGCCGAGGGGACCGCCAACCCCCTGGCCTATGCCGACGCGGAGGCCCTGCGGGAGGAGAAGGCCAGGATGGAGGAGCGGTTTTCCCGGCAAAACACCTGGTTTCGCTTCCGGTTGCTCACCGACGACGGGCAGACCCTGCTGGGGACCAACCTCAAAGATGACGAGGCCATAAGCCGGACGGTGAAGGAGATGCACTACTTCTCCTTTGAGCTCTGGGAAGGGGGCGCCTATGGGAATGGACACTACTATGACCCGGAAACGGCGGGATTAAACCCGGATGCCGAAGCTGCACCACTGAAGCTGGTGCTGGAGTACGGCGTGCCTGAGAAGGTTGACGATTCCATCCAGGACGAGTTCAGCCAGATCTGGAGACTGTGGGACATGGACCGGGCCTCCTTTGACCAGTACCTCACCGGTTTTTTGAACCTGGGGGCCCTGACCCTGCTGGCCCTGTTCTGGCTCCTCTGGACCGCCGGACACAAGGCGGGGGCAGAGGGGACCGTCACCACCTGGCAGGAGCGCATCTGGTTCGACCTGTACGCCGTGGCCATGATTGCTGCTGTGGTGCTGCTGTCCGCCTGTACCATCTGGGCGGCGGAGCAGCTCTACTGGGGGCGGTCCTATGCCGTTCGGGGGGAGGACTTTGATACCTTTTTTAACCTGGGCATTATGGGGGCCGGGGCCCTCTTTGCCGTCGGGGTGGGGTGCGGTACCCTTTTGCTGCGGACTCTGGCGGTCCGGCTCAAGGCCCACTGTCTGGCCCGAACCACCCTGCTGTGCAGGGTGGTCACATGGATGGTGAGGACCATCCATGACTTTGTTCGACTCCTGCCCTTTACCTGGAAGATAGTGTTGGGCTTTGGAGCCTATGTGATAGTGACCTTCTTCCTGATCATGGGGGGAGTCTATAACGGTGCGTTTATGTTCATGTATCTCTGCTTGCAGCTGGCCCTGCTGATCTTCCTGTCCTGGTGGGCCTACGGCTACTACCGCCTGCGCCAGGGTACCAAAACCATCGCCGGGGGCGACCTGGAGTATCAGATCGACACCCGCCGCATGCCCTACGACCTGCGCCTTCAGGCGGAGGACCTGAACAACATTTCCGCCGGCCTGTCCGCGGCGGTGGACGAGAAGATGAAAAGCGAGCGGTTTAAGGCGGAACTCATCACCAACGTCTCCCACGATTTGAAAACGCCCCTCACCTCCATTATCAACTACGTCAACCTGCTGAAATCCACCCAGCAGACCGACCCCAAGGCCATCGAGTATATCGAGGTGCTGGACCGGAAGTCCCAGCGGCTGAAGAAGCTCACCGAGGACCTGGTGGAGGCCTCCAAGGCCTCCACAGGGGTGCTGTCGGTGACCCGGGAGAAGATCGGTATGTCCCAGCTCATCGACCAGGCGACGGCGGAGTGGGAGGAGAAGCTGTCTGACCGCAGGCTCACCCTGGTGACCACCCTCCCGGAAGGGGAGACCTGGGTGTATGCCGACGGCCGCCACCTGTGGCGGGTCATCGACAACCTGCTGTCCAACTGCGCCAAGTACGCCATGGAGGGCACCCGCATCTATCTGGACCTGGAGCGGGGGAAGGGACAGGTGGCCCTGTCGGTGAAAAATATCTCCCGGGACCCCCTGAACGTCCCGGCCGAGCGGCTGATGGAGCGGTTTGTCCGGGGGGAGGAGTCCCGGTCCACCGAGGGCTCCGGGCTGGGACTGTCCATCGCCCGGTCCCTCACCGAGCTGCAGGGGGGCGCCTTCGACCTGGCCGTAGACGGCGATCTGTTCAAGGCCATCGTCACCCTGCCACAGGCGAATTGAATGCGGTGCTTAAACCGTCCATCCCTTTCCGGGGTGGGCGGTTTTTTCCACCGGGATAAAAATTATAAAAAGCTATGGATTTTTTCAGGAATTGTGGTATGATGATAAATACCGCCATTATGTGGCGAATTTGTGTGGAAAGGGGGGTGGACGCCGTGGGGAAAAAGAGGACGGCCCTGGCCCTGACGCTGGCTGTGCTTCTTACACTGAGCGGCTGCCTGTTCCGCTCCCCGGATGACCTGTACCGCCAGCCCGAGAAGTCGCCGGGCTATGAGCAGCTCAACGCCGCCATCCGGGCGGCGCGCACCGGCCTGGAAACTGAGTTTGGCACCCGGGTGGAGGACGTGACCATCATGGCGGGAGACAATACCGCCAGCATCCAGCTTCAGGACCTGGACGGGGACGGCCTGCGGGAGAGCGCGGTCACCTTTTTCCGGGTGCCCGGTATTGAGAAGCCCATTAAAATCTACATCTTTACCCAGATCGGGGAGGAATATGTCCCCACCGGCGTGGTGGAGGGCGAGGGCAGCGCCATCTACGCCATCGCCTACGCCCAGATCAACGGCGAGGGCCGGAAGGAACTGGCAGTCAACTGGCAGATTAACTCCGGGGCCTACCAGCTGGGGGTGTACACTCTGGACGAGGTGGAGCTGCCCGGCGAGGGCATGGACGGGGAAGAGTCCCTGGCCGCTGTCCGGGCCATGACCCGGACCGACCTGATGGGCAGCGAGCGGTTGCTTACCCGGTGCAGTGTGGCCAGCGACGGCTCCAGCGGCTGCCGTCTGCTGGATATGGATCAGGACACGCGTATAGAAATTTTGGTCACTCGGATGGATGCGGTCGGCCCCAGCCAGGTGGAACTCTACAGCTGGGAGGACGGAGCCATTGCATCCCTGGGGGGTACTGAGCTGTCCGCCGGCATCAATGCGATCAACCGTATCCGGACCAACTACCTGGCCGGGGACTATAATCAGCCCGCCCTCTATGTCACCAGTACCTTGGCGGAGGGGGGACGGGTCATTGATGTGGTGTCCTATTTGAATGGCGAGCTCACCAACGTCTCCATGGGGCCGGAGGGAGTCAGCCGGGACCTGATTCAAGGCTATACCGAAATCAACCCCACGGATATCAATCAGGATGGGGTGGCCGAGATTCCCTCTCCCTTCCAGCTGCCCAGCTATGGTGAGAGCGTCTCCAGCAACTTCTGGCTTATTGATTGGGCGCAGTACGACCAGCGCGGGAACCGCAATCCGGTGCTTACCACCTACCATAATGTGAACGACGGATGGTATTTGATTATTCCGGAGAGCTGGCGAAGCCAGATTTCCATTTCCCGCAACGATCAGGTTACTGGCCGGCGGGAGGTGGTTTTCTCCCACTGGCTGGGGGAGGAGCGGGAGCCGGAGCCGTTTTTGTCCATCTACCGCATGTCCAGCAGCCGCACCGCCGATTTGGAGGAAGACGGCTGGGTGATCCTCCGGGGGGAGGAGAATATCACATATTCCGCCCGTTTCCATGACGACGGCTGGAACTGCGGGCTGGATGAGATGGACCTGCTGGAGCGGTTCAATACTATCAAAAGAAGCTGGTATAACGAGTAAAAGGCACCCCTTTGACAAGGGAGCCTTGGGAGGAAACCTGACAGGGGGAGGAACAATATGCGCAAGGTACTGGTACTGGAGGATGAAGAGAATATCCGCAGCTTTGTGGTCATCAACCTGAAGCGGGCGGGCTATCAGACGGTGGAGGCGGGCACCGGGGAAGAGGCCCTGGAGGCTGTCCGCAGCAACCCGGATATTAAGGTAGCCCTCCTTGATATTATGCTGCCCGGCATCGACGGATTTGAGGTCTGCCGCTGCCTGCGGGCGATGGACAATAAAATCGGCATTATCATGCTCACCGCCCGTACCCAGGAGATGGATAAGGTCACCGGTCTGATGACCGGGGCGGACGACTATGTGACCAAGCCCTTCTCCCCGGCGGAGCTCACCGCCCGGGTGGACGCTCTGTTCCGCCGCACCGGCGGGGACGAGGTTGCTGTCTCCCCCGACGAGATCAGCGACCCGCCCTTCCTGCTGAATACCCGCAACCGCACCCTGGAAAAGAACGGCCAGCGGGTGAAGCTCACCCAGGTGGAGTACTCCATTGTGAAGCTGTTTATGGAGAATCCGGGCAAGGCCCTTTCCCGAGAGGAGATTTTAGATACTGTATGGGGCAAGGACTACTTTGGCGAGCTGAAAATTGTGGATGTGAATATCCGCCGGCTGCGCATCAAAATTGAGGATAACGCCCAAAAACCCACCTTTGTCAATACCGTGTGGGGTTACGGGTATAAGTGGGGGAGCTGAACCGGTTATAGGGCGCGCCCTGCAGGAAATTCAGGAAGGGCAGGTGAAGGCACAATGGCCAAGACCACAGCGGTACAGGACCAGGTAAAAATTCAGGGAATCCGGAGACGGTGGCTGCTGAACAGCGTGGCCATTGTGCTGCTGATTTTAACGCTGGCGGTGGGTGCCTTTGCCGCCATGCTGTGGAGCTACTACTACACCGGCACGGCGGATGACCTGGCGCGCAAGGCTACCTCCTCTGCCAACGGCTTCAGGATGTATACCCGTTCTGACTACCGGGCGGCGGCCCAGCAGACGGTGAGCAGCTATGAGGACAAGAGCAGCCTGGAGCTTCAGTTTCTGGATACCGGCGGAGCTGTGCTGTACTCAGGCAACGATCTCACCGCCGGCAGCACACCTGGCACACCGGATATTCAGCAGGCCATGAGCGAGCTGAGCGCCAAGTCCTGGAAGGGGCGGGACCCCTCCACGGGAGAGCGCATTCTGGCCGCCTCCAGCCCGGTGATCTACCAAGGTGAGGTGGTGGGAGTCATTCGCTATGTCACCTCGCTTACGGTTATTGACCAGCAGTTTATTTTTGCTATGACGGTGATTGCCGCCATTGCCCTGGCCATTTTTGCTATGGTGTATTTTTCCAATCTCTATTTTGTGCGCTCTATTGTGGAGCCGCTGGCGGGCATTACAGAAATTGCCCGGGTCATTGCGGACGGCAGCTACGGTGTACAGATTGAGAAGAAATACGACGACGAAATTGGTGAGCTCACCGACGCCATTAACGACATGTCGCTGAAAATACGTCAGGCGGAGAAAACCCAGAGTGAGTTTATCTCCTCTGTCTCCCACGAGCTGCGTACCCCCCTGACGGCGATTACCGGCTGGGCGGAAACCATCCAGAATGGGGAGTGCCGCTCCGCTGGTGACATCCGTAAGGGGATGGGAATTATTGTCTCCGAGGCCAAGCGCCTGGGCAACATGGTGGAGGAGCTGCTGGAGTTCTCACGCATAGAGGACGGCCGGTTTACCCTGTCGGTGGAGCCCCTGGACCTGAAGGCCGAGCTGGAGGATGCGGTGTATACCTACACCGAGTTTTTCCGTAAGGAAGCCATCGAACTGGAATACTTTGACTGTCCGGAGGAGATTCTGCCCATCTCCGGCGACCCGGAGCGGCTGCGCCAGGTGTTCTGTAACCTGCTGGACAACGCCGCCAAGCACGGAGGGGCGGGCAAGCGTATCGACGTGACCGTCCGCCAGGAGGGGGAGGAGGCGGTGATCGCCATTCGGGACTACGGCCCCGGCGCCCCCGAGGGGGAGCTGCCCTTCCTGAAGAACAAATTTTATAAAGGCAGCTCCAAGGCCCGGGGCTCGGGTATCGGCCTGGCGGTGTGCGAGGAAATTGTCACCCGCCACGAGGGGCGCATGGATGTGAGCAACGCCGAGGGCGGGGGATTCCAGGTGACCATCCGCCTGCCCATTGAAAATTAGGGCCGGGTCTGATACAATAACCTGTGAGACCCGGCCGCCCGGGGCGGGTCATTACAGAGGAAATTGAAAGAATGGCCCGCCGAGGTCGTCGGGCCCCACAGAATCAGTCAGGTACAGAATGCAAAAGGAGAACCCAAATGTCCAAGCAAGAGAAGCCCAAATTTAAGACCATGTGCGGCGGACAGGCCCTCATTGAGGGCATTATGATGCGCGGCCCCAAAAAACAGGCGGTGGTGGTCCGCAAGCCGGACGGCGAGTTGGAGGTCCAGGAGAAGGAGCTCAAATTTATCAAGGACCGGTATCCCGTTCTGGGCTGGCCCCTGATCCGGGGGGTGGTCAACTTCGCCGACTCCATGTACAACGGGGTTACCGCCCTGATGTTTTCCGCCGAATTTTTCCCCGAGAACGGGGAGGAGGACGAGGAGCCCTCCCAATTTGAGACCTGGCTCAACAATAAGCTGGGCAGCGAGCGGTTTACCGCCCTGATTACCACCCTGGCGGTGGTGCTGGGGCTGGCCATGTCCATTGGGCTGTTTTTCTTCCTGCCCACCCTGCTGGGCACGGCGGTGACGGTCCTCACCGACTCCATGCTGGCCCGGAACCTGGCGGAGAGCGTGCTGAAGGTGCTCATTTTTGTGACCTACCTGGCTCTGTGCTCCCGGATGGGGGAGATGAAGCGGGTCTTCTCCTACCACGGGGCGGAGCACAAGACCATCTTCTGCTATGAGGCCGGACTGCCCCTTACGGTGGAGAACGTGCGGGTGCAGCCCCGGCACCATCCCCGGTGCGGGACAAGCTTTCTGTTTATGGTGATTGCCATCTCCATCATTGTGTCCACCGTGGTCTTCGCCATCTGGCCGGTGCACAACCCCTTTTTGCGTTTTCTGGCCCACCTGGCCATGCTGCCGGTGATTGTGGGGGTCAGCTATGAGTTCAACCGCTGGGCCGGCCGCCACGACGGGCCCGTCACCCGTGTGTTTATCGCGCCGGGGCTGTGGCTGCAAAATTTTACCACCTTTGAGCCTGACGACTCCATGATCGAGGTGGGGATCACAGCCCTGGAGCTGGTATTGCCCGAGGAGAAGGGCGCGGATGCGTGGTAGGAATCCCCCAGTCACCGCCTTCGGCGGTGCCAGCCCCCTTTAGCAAGGGGGCCTTTGGGAAAGAACGAAAGTATATGGCGCGAAAAGCCCCCTTGCTAAAGGGGGGCAGGCCACGAAGTGGCGGGGGGATTTCTCCCAAAAACATCAGGAAGGTGATTTCATGGCCACCACCTATAACAATCTGTTTCTGGACACCCGGGCCCGGCTGAAGCGGGCGGGGGTGGAGTCGGCGCAGCTGGAGGCCCGGGAGATCATCTGCTTTGCCGCCGACAAGACCCGGGAGCAGTTTTATCGGGACATGTCCCTGTATGTCTCCGGGTCCATGGAGCAGCGGGTGGAGGAGCTGGTCCGCCGCCGTCTGGCGGGGGAGCCGGTGGCCTACATCATCGGAGAGTGGGAATTTTACGGCCTGTCCTTGGACATCTCCCGGGATGTGCTGATCCCCCGGCTGGACACCGAGCTGCTGGCCGAGCGGGGCATCCTCAAGGCCCGGGAGTCGGGGGAGGGAGCCCGCATCCTGGACCTGTGCGCCGGCAGCGGCTGCGTGGGGCTGGCCATTGCTGCCAACGCCCCCGAGTGCCGGGTGGTGCTGGGGGAGCTGTCCGAGGGGGCCCTGCGGGTGTGCAAGCAGAATGTCCGCCGCAACGAGCTGAACGCCCGGGTCACCTGCCTGTCGGTGGATGCCCTGGAGGCACCCAGTTCCACCCTGTGGGACTTCGATGCCATCGTGTGCAACCCGCCCTATATCCCCTCCGGGGACATTTGGGGGCTTGATGTATCGGTGAAGGACTACGAGCCCCACATGGCCCTGGACGGCGGGGACGATGGCCTGGACTACTACCACGCCATCGCCGCCAAGTGGAAGTCCGCCCTGCGGCTGGGAGGCACCCTCATTTTTGAGGTGGGCCTGGGTCAGGCCGAGGCCGTGGAGGACATTCTGGAGAAGAACGGCTACGAGGACGTGAAGGTCCTGCCCGATACCCAGAACATCCTCCGTGTGGTGGAGGGGACCATCAATAATTAGACAGGAGACATGCGCAATGAGCGAGTGTATTGAACATAGAGAGTTTATCCCCGTGGCTGAGGTCCCAGCGGAGATGCCCGGGGGGATCGCGATACACTATTACATCCGCTGGCCCGGCAAAGCGCAGGAAATAACTCCGGCCAGCCTGAGCCAGTTGATGAAAAACCTGCGGGACGGCAAATGGAAAAACATTTTTCTCTGTGACGACGACTGTTTGGAAGTGAATTTTATGCAGCTGGAGAGCGGCGGAGGCCTGTACGCCCTCCAGTTTGTCCAGGACAACGGCGGCGGGAGCGGGGAGGAGTCTGCGTGGTTCTCTGTCTATGACCCGGAGCACCTGGACTCGGAGGAGGAGACTGACATCGAATCTGCCGACGGCCAAGCTGTTATCTACCGGGGGGATGCCACCACTGATAAGGAAACGGTGATGACCGCCATCGAGTACTTCATCCACACCGGCAAGCTGTGGGACGGCATCCCCTGGATGAAGAGCTGGCAGGAGTGGGTGGAGGAGTAGAGAATAGTCCGTTTTATCGGACACTGAAAAGAGTAAGATATGGGACAGAACAAGACCGGCGGAGAGACCGCCGGCGGGAAAGGATGATGGACATGGCACAGAAGAAACCCATGATCGAGTCGGCCGCGCCGGCCGCAGATAAGAAGAAGGCGCTGGAGACCTGCCTGGCCCAGTTGGACAAGACCTACGGCA
>CANPFP010000048.1 GCA_947573385.1 uncultured Bacillota bacterium
CGACGAGCGGGAGCAGACCCTGAACCAGCTGCTGGTGGAGATGGACGGCTTCGCCTCCAACGAGGGGGTCATCGTGCTGGCCGCCACCAACCGGCAGGACATTCTGGACCCCGCCCTGCTGCGCCCCGGCCGGTTTGACCGGCAGATCTATGTGGGCCTGCCCGACATCAAGGGCCGGGAGGAGATTCTCAAGGTCCATGCCCGGGAGAAGCCCCTGGCCGAGGACGTGGTCCTAAAAGACGTGGCCAAGGCCACCGCCGGCTTCACCGGAGCCGACCTGGAAAACCTCCTCAACGAGGCGGCCCTGCTGGCCGCCCGGGCCGACCGGCGGTTTATCCTCATGTCTGACCTCCACGAGGCCATGCTGAAGGTGATTGCCGGCCCGGAGAAGCGCAGCCGGGTGGTAACAGAGCATACACGCCGGCTCACCGCCTATCACGAGGCGGGCCACGCGGTGGTCATCCACGAGCTGTCCACCGCCGACCCGGTTCACCAGATTACCATTATCCCCCGGGGCCAGGCGGGTGGCATGACCATCTCCCTGCCCGACGAGGACAAGGCCTATCAGTCCAAACAGGAGCTCACCGAACAGATTGCCCGCTGTCTGGGGGGAAGGGTGGCCGAGCAGCTGGTGCTGGGGGACATCTCCACCGGCGCGGGCAGCGATATCCAGCGGGCCTCCGCCATCGCCCGGAATATGGTCATGCGCTATGGCATGAGCGACAAGCTTGGCAGCGTCACCTTTGAGTCGGGCCACGACGAGGTGTTTATCGGCCGGTCTATGGCCCAGGCCAAGAGCTACTCCGAGGAGGTGGCTGCTCTCATCGACGGGGAGGTCCGCGCCCTCATTGACGGCGCCTACGCCCGATGCGAGGATATTCTCACCCGCTGCCGCCGGGAGCTGGAGATTACCGCCCGGTACCTTCTGGACCACGAGACTATGGATGCCGAGACCTTTGCCAAGGTCTTCGACGCCCCTCAGGCCGAGGAGCTGGCCCCCTACCGGGATACGCTGTCTTAAATTTTCATTTTTCTTCTGTAATTCGGAAATTTTCCTCTTTACAAAAAAGCTCAAAGGTGCTATACTAACATAGCGCCTTTGAGATGTGCGTCCGTAGTTCAATTGGATAGAGCGTCAGATTCCGGTTCTGAATGTTGGGGGTTCGAGTCCCTTCGGGCGTGCCAAAACCGCTTGATTTGTTTGATTTTTCAAACTTTTCAAGCGGTTTTTGTTTTATGTCCCGCAAATGTCCCGCTTTTCATATCGCCGCCCAACACATGGCCATACACATTCAGTGCTGTAGTGATGTCGCTATGGTCTAGCCACGATTGAATGTCCTCGAATTGCCGGTTCAGTGATGTACCGCGGATCCATGAGGTACTTTTTTGCCCTATTCGGAGTCTGTCTTTTTTTCTCTTCTCCGCCATAAATCTACATTTTTTTCGGCGTTTTCTTACATTTTATCACTGGCGCTGACACCGTAAAAGGCCCCGGTGGTCACTCCGGCGTTCTTGACAATCTGACGCAGAGAAGCGTCCGCAAAGCCCCTCTTATCCAAGCGCCACATCCAGCGCCAGCATGATGGTAAATCCTGCCGCGAAGAACAGCGTCCCCAGGTTGGAGTGTTCCCCGGCAGACGATTCCGGGATCAGCTCCTCCACAACCACATAGATCATGGCCCCCGCCGCAAAACTGAGCAGGTAGGGCAGAGCGGGCAGGATCAGCCCTGCCGCCAGCATGGTCAGGACTGCCGCCAAAGGCTCCACGATACCGGAGAGGACGCCATATAAGAAAGCGTGTCCTTTTCCCATCCCTTCCGCCTGTAACGGCATAGAGATGATAGCCCCCTCCGGGAAGTTCTGAAGGGCGATGCCGAGGGAAAGGGCCAGCGTACCGGCGGCGGTGATGCCGCTGTTCCCGGCCATCCAGCCCGCCAGCACCACGCCTACCGCCATCCCCTCCGGGATATTGTGGAGGGTGACGGCCAGCACCAGCATGGTGGTCCGTTTCAGCCGGGTATGGGGGCCTTCCGGCTGCGTGCTGTTCTGGTGCAAATGGGGAATCGTCCTGTCCAGCACCAGCAGGAACAGGATGCCCAGCCAAAACCCGATGACCGCAGGGAGAAACGCCCACCGGCCCATATCCTCCGCCTGATCCATAGCGGGGACCAGCAGGCTCCAGACAGACGCCGCCACCATAACCCCTGCCGCAAAGCCGGTCAGGGTTCGCTGAACCAGCAGATTCATTCCCCTTTTTAAGAAAAATACGCATCCTGCGCCCAATGAAGTTCCCAGGAAGGGAAGAAGCAATTCAAGCAAAACACTTTCTGTCATTTTTTTACGTTTACCTCCCAATAGATGCAGCGGCACAAGGTTTCCATGCCATTATATTCTGCCAGCCAACCGCTTCCGGCAATGCTCCGGCAGATTCATCGCCATCATACGAATATACTCCTCTGTTTCTTCTGATGTGAGATCAAGTCCTATCGCTGGAAACCGTTCTCGGATCAGCTCAACGCAACGCAGCAAATCCTTCGCCAGCAAAAAGCCGGTATCCGTCAAATAGATTTTTCCATATCGTTCCCGCACCAGCAGGTCCATATCCATAAGCATACTCATCATTTTGGTGACAGAGGCTTTGGAGCATTTCATGGCCTTCGCAATGTCCTGTGTACCCACATCTGGTTTAATCCGTCCCAGCTCATAGATCGCCAGCAGATAGCGAAGATGGGTTTCCCGTAGTTCTGCCATAGAATTGTTCCTCCCTAATGGGAGAAGGCATGAGCAGTCTTTGCCGCTCATGCCTCCTCACCATGTCGTTACTTTATTATTTTGGTTGTTCTCCCCGCCTTCGGCGGGGAGAACAACATCGGTTTCTCAGTGACAGCCGCGGCAGTTTCCGCAGTCGCCGTTACACCCTCCGCCGGACTTGTGAGATTTCCACAGGGACCGGACAGCCAGCGCCACAACGCCTGCCAGTACCAGCAGAACGACGATTTCTCCAAGAGTCATAGTTTATTCCTTCCTCACTGCACAGCCGCGGCCACGGAGCTCAGCCGCCGGGTATTCTCCTCGCCCTGATAGCCCTTGCGGAACAGCAGGTACAGGATTCCCGCCAGCAGGATCAGCGCTGCAACCGTTCCGATTCCGAAAGCCGCTTCGCCGGTGGCCAGCCCGCCCAGCTGGAACACAATCAGGCTCACCACATAGGCGAAGCCGCACATATAGGCGATGGCAGCAGCGGTCCATTTGGCGTTGTTCATCTCCCGCTTGATGGCGCCCATGGCGGCGAAGCAGGGGGCGCACAGCAGGTTAAAGATCATGAAGGAGTAGGCTGCCATAGCGCCGAAGTCCGCGCCCACGGCGGCATAGATACCGCTGGCGTCCTCCATCAGGTCCGCCTCGCCAGCGTAGTGGTAGGCCACACCGAAGAAGTTGACGACCTCCTCCTTGGCGATCAGGCCGGTGAAGGTGGCGGTGGTGGCCTTCCAGGCCATATCGCCCACCCAGCCCAGCGGGGCGAAGATCACGGCAATGCCGCTGCCAATGGAGGCCAGCAGAGAGCTGTTGTTATCTTCCACGGCCTGGAAGACACCATCCACGACACCGTAGCCCATGAGGAACCAGAGGACGATAGAACTTAGCAGGATCACCGTCCCCGCCCGCTTGATGAAGGACCAGCCCCGCTCCCAGGTGGCCCGGAGTACATTGCCCATGGAGGGGGCGTGGTAGGCGGGCAGCTCCATGACAAAGGGGGCGGGCTCCCCGGCAAAGGCTTTGAACTTCTTCAGCATGATGCCGGAGATCACCACGGCGGCAATGCCGATAAAGAAGGCGGAGGTGGCCACCCAGGGAGAATCACCGAACACCGCGCCCGCGAACAGGCCGATGATGGGCATCTTGGCCCCGCAGGGGATGAAGCCGGTGGTCATGATGGTCATTTTCCGGTCCCGGTCCTGCTCGATGGTCCGGGAGGCCATGATGCCGGGGACGCCGCAGCCGGTGGCCACCAGCATGGGGATAAAGCTCTTGCCGGACAGGCCGAAGCGGCGGAAGATGCGGTCCATGATGAAGGCCACACGGGCCATGTAGCCCACATCCTCCAGAATGGCCAGCAGGAAGAACAGCACCAGCATCTGAGGCACAAAGCCCAGCACCGCGCCCACGCCGGCCACAATGCCGTCCTGGATCAGTCCGTAGAGCCAGCCGCCCTCGGCCACACCCAGAGAGCCCAGGATAGTATCAAACAGGCCGGGGACCCACTCGCCAAAGAGGACATCGTTAGCCCAGTCAGTACCTATCGTGCCAATGGAAATGGCCCAGCCGCCCATGGCAATGGCGTAGATGCAGAACATGACCACGGCGAAGATAGGCAGAGCCAGGATGCGGTTGGTGACAGTCTGGTCAATTTTGTCGGAGACGGACAGACTGCCCTTAGCCGCTTTCTTCTTCACGGCCTTGGTTACAACAGAGTTGATGTAGGAGTACCGCTGGTTGGTGATGATGCTCTCTGCGTCATCGTCCAGCTCTTTCTCGCAGTCGGCAATGTGCTGTTCCAGATGAGCATTCAAATCGGCGGAGAGCTTCAGTTCCTCCAGAACCTTCTCATCCCGCTCAAAAATCTTGATGGCGTACCAGCGGAGATAACCCTCCGGCACCCTGCCCTCAATGGACTCCTCAATGTGGGCGATGGCGTGTTCCACGCTGCCGGTGAACACATGGGGCAGCTCCCCGGTTTGCTTCCTCTGGGCCAGAGCCACGGCCTTTTCCGCCGCCGCCATGCCGCCCTCGCCCTTGAGGGCGCTCATCTCCACCACCTCACAGCCCAGGGCCTCGCCCAGCTTATTGAGGTTGATGGTGTCGCCGTTCTTCCGCACCAGGTCGATCATGTTCACCGCCACTACCACGGGCAGGCCCAGCTCGATGAGCTGGGTGGTGAGGTACAGATTTCGCTCGATGTTGGTGCCGTCCACAATGTTGAGGATGGCGTCCGGCTTCTCGTTTACCAGATAGGACCGGGCCACCACTTCCTCCAGGGTGTAGGGGGACAGGGAATAGATGCCGGGCAGGTCCTGGATCACCACATCCTTGTGTCCCTTCAAGTGGCCCTCCTTCTTCTCCACGGTGACGCCGGGCCAGTTGCCCACATACTGGCTGGAGCCGGTGAGGGCATTGAACAGGGTGGTCTTGCCGCAGTTGGGGTTGCCCGCCAGGGCAATCTTAATGTCCATTGTCATTCTCTCCTTTCGATTGTTAGCTATGGCTAACTTTTGTGCTAAAGAATAGCGGCCTCCTGCCGCGTCTGTTTACTGGACCTCAATCATCTCCGCATCGCCCTTGCGGACGGACAATTCGTAGCCCCGGACATTCAGCTCCATGGGGTCGCCCAGGGGAGCCACCTTGCGGACGAAAATCTCCACGCCCTTGGTGATGCCCATATCCATGATCCGGCGCTTCACCGGGCCTTCGCCGTGGAGCTTCGCCACAGTCACGGTTTCGCCCACCTTCACATCTTTTAATGTTTTCATGCTGCTCTCCTCCTTTTTGTTTCTTAAATCATAATACGGTTTGCCATGGTCTTGTCCAGCGCGATGCGGCTGTCCTTCACCTGCACGATCAGATTTCCTCCAATCTCGCTGACCACCGTCACATCGCTGTCCACCACAAAGCCCAGCTCCGCCAGATGCTGGCGCACATCGTCCCTGCCGGAGATTTTGCGGACCGTGACCGTCTCTCCGGCCTTTGCCATTGTCAGCGGCATCATTTCCTCGCCTCCCTCCGTGGTACAGTTAGTAAGCTCTAACCTCGAAATTGACCTTAGTTTACTACCGCTAACTACCGATGTCAAGACCCTTTCCCAAAAAACCTGCATTTTGGGTTAGAATTTACTAACCTATGCACAGGGATTTCCGTGGAAGGAGGATTCTTTGTGAATATCCACGAATCGGCTGAGGACTATTTAGAGACAATCTTAAAGCTTCGGAAAGGTCACGGAATGGTGCGCACCATTGATATTGTCCATGAATTGGGATTTTCCAAGCCAGGTGTCAGCATAGCGATGCGGAATCTGCGGGAAAACCGGCCCCCAAGGCTTGCCTTGTGGGGCCGGTTTTCTCTTATGCCATTTCAGTATAATCCTCCCCGGAAGCCCGTAATTCCATTTCGATCATCACCTCTTATGCCGGCACGGCCAGCCGTTCAATGGGGATTCCCTGCTCAAACATGGCTACATAGGTCTGGATACACCTTCGGTAGCAGGCGAAGCACACCTGCATCTTCGCCGGGTCACTGTAAGATTTCCAGAATCCGCAGCAGGTAAAATTTTTCCCATGGTTTTCAATAAATCCAATCACGTCCCGGAGCGGGTAGCCTAAAAACGCACCAATCTCATGGGGAAACTCCGGCTGTGCCCGCAGACGGTGGGCAAGCTGTTTCAGAAGACCGTCCAGATCGGTGTCCTCGTATCCGGTCTCCGATAAAAATCTCCGGTACGCATTGCCGGACAGGATTCGAGCCAAATGCTTTGGTCGGTACACATAGACGATGGCCGAGCCTGAATCCGGGCGCTCCAGGAGTATCTCGACCGCAAGGCCAAACGGGGCCAACTGCCCATTCCACTGGCTGGTTTTCTGACGAAGGGCTTCCGATGAGAACTGCTTGAAACAGAAAATGCTTCCCGGTTTTATCCCCGCCAGTGTGGGGGCGCACTGCCGGACCAGCGCGGACTCAAAAGTCCGGGAAATATCCTCGCTTACCATGCCGCCAGTTTCCGGCCCAGCTCCCTGCAGGCCTCCTCGCCCTCTGCGTCTGGGGTCTCGTTGACCACCAGGCCGTCTTCATCCAGGAGGTTGGCTCCGGCATTGTCACAGCGTTTGCACCAGTCCCGCATCCACTGGCCGTCACCCCAGCCATAGGAACCGAACAGGGCGATCCGCTTGCCGCTGAGAGAACCCTCCAGTGTGGAGAACATCGGCTCGAACTCCGTCTCCTCCAGTACCTCGCTGCCCATGGCGGGACAGCCAAAGGCCACGGCGCTGTAAGCGGAGAACTGACTGGCTGAGAACTCCCCAGGCCCCAGCAGCTCCGTCTCGCCGCCAGCAGCCCGAACGCCCTCGGCAATATAGCCTGCCATGGTCTCCGTGTTGCCGGTTCCGCTCCAGAATACGATTGCGATTTTGTTCATAGTGAACCCTCCTTCATAAAATATTTTTGGCTGTAGTTAGTTATATCTAACTTTTGCGGCCGGAGAAGCCCCAAGGGGAGAGGACCTTGGGGGGAAGAAAGTAGGAGATCGTCCTGCTGCTCTGGTTAGATATTACTAACTACGGGATAAAAATAGCACAGGATGAATTCTTTGTCAAGGCCATATTAGAGCAGCTCCCAGAAATAATGAGAAGAAAGGAAGCGAGGGCCGGACGCGCAGGGCACGGCGGTGGACACCGGCGGGCTGCCGCCCGCCACGGACGACAACGCAGCCCTGCGACTCCTGAACCGCTGAACTTTTCTCTTTATTTTTGGGTGCTGCTCTAAATTAGGCAAAGGATATGGTAAAATAAATCTGGGCGATGAAAATGGCTGGCAGATATAAATTCAGGGAGGAAGAAATTGCGGATTCCGTAACGAAGTATTTGCTACTCTGAAAAAAGTTGTCGAGCGATTGTGCGATACTGTTTGCTCTTTGTCTAACAAGGTCATTTCCCATTATCACGAGCAGAAATTGGATAATTGAAGTTTTTAATTAAGAAATAGTATAAGACAGTAATCGTATCTGATAATGAAATAATCCCTGCGTTCAAATGAATACAGGGATTTTACATTTATTGGGATCATTCTTTGAAGGGACATTCTTACATAAGTAGCTGGCCTTTTCTGAAAACTTCTTGAATTTCCATAACTACCTTCAGATTTCATGCTGTCAGGATGCTATACACACATTCCAGCAATGTCAACGACAGAATGATATTGATTGGCCGGTAATGCTTAAGATATATTTTCTGGATCGCTACTCCGGCACCGATCCAGGCAGTAGTGGCTATCGTTCCTATGGTGGCGATGATGACTTCAAAGAAAATCAGGACCCACAGAGCTGTGCTGTAATTGGTCACATATCCAGTTAAAGCAGTAATGCCAAATAAGTAGATTTTCACGTTAACAAATTGCAGCATAAAACCTTTCCAAAAGGATGCCGATTTTTCACCGCCATTCCCATCTGGGCGGCTACATGCAATATGAATCGCCAGCCAAAGGATATAAGCAGCGCCAACATATTTCATCACGCCCAACACTCCGGGCAGAAAGGTACTGACACTGTATACAAACACCGCACAAATCAACTGGACGACATAGTACCCTGCAAAGATACCCAGAAACAGGGGGCTCCCTTTCCTCCACCCATAGTTTGTTACCGTGTTCAAGGCAAGAATATTCCCCGGCCCGGGAGTAAACGCGTTGATGACGGAATAAACAAAAAAATTACCTATCACATAGCCAGGCATAACAACACCTCTTTCCGCTGGTCATTATACAGCGGAACACTATGAGATAGGTAATACTGATTCTTTATGCTGAAGCATAGGCTGATCCTATGTCTGATTTTGCTGATATTGCGTGAGAGCGTCTATATAAACTCTGCCCAGGTCGGACAACTCCCGGTCTTTGTTCAAAAGATAGCCAATCCGCATAGTTTCGTTTTCGTCAAGAGGAATCGAAACAATAGAATTACCATGCAGGTATTTGGGAAATATACCGCTGGAAATCGTATAGCCGTCCAGCCCGATCATAAAATTTACAATGGCTGCGCGGTCACTGATTTTAATACTCTTGTCCGCAATTTCATTGCTGAACAATTCCTCTGCAAAGTTAGAGGATTCATAGGCCCCCTGCACAAAACTCAATCTGGGATAGGGCTGTAAATCCTTTAATGTGACGTTTTCACGTTTTGCCAGGGGATGTTCTCTCCGTAAAAAGACGTGTGGAGCGGCCGTAAACAGTTCGTGGAAATCTAAGCCATATTCCTCAAAACTTTTACGCAGCACACTTTCATTGCATTGACTGAGATAGAGAATGCCCAAATCGCTGAAACGGTTTCTGACATCTTCAATAATTTGATGCGTCTGCGTTTCATTTAGGATAAATTCAATATCGTTCTTGTCCAAATTGCTGTACTAACTCCACAAATGCGTTGGCCGCGAAGGTATAGTGCTGGGTAGACACACAAAACCGTGTTTTTTCTGGCCTGTTGTCGATATATCTGGATTCCAGCAGTTCCATTTGCTGCACAACCTGCCGGGCATAGCCTAAAAATTCCATTCCCTCGGTTGTCAGAGCTACACCAGCTCGGCAACGGTTGAAGATAGTAAGATTTGCTTCCTTTTCCACCTCTTTGATTGCGCCGGAAAGACTGGGCTGAGAAATATATAGATCTTTTGCCGCCTCCGTAATGGAACCTTTTTCGGCAACAGTTATTACATACTTTAGTTGTTGTATTGTCATAGTGACACCTCTGTGCATACTTGATTGTTCCTATCATAGCAAATCACCATCCGCTGTGCAAGAGATGTATCATCAAAAAACGACATGGGGATTCAAGCGTTCCCCCATGCCGTCCAGCAGGTCATGGGCGGCAGTTTCGGTTTCCGGCAGATGATAGTTTGTTTGAAAACAGGGCGGCGCAGATAAAATTCCCCATACATCTTTACCGAAGGTTTCATTTGTGTTATACTTATTACAATTGAATACAAAATCCGCAAGGAGGATTAAAAATATGAATTTATGGGAAAAGATGGTGAGCAGTCAGACCATTTTCGAGGGAAAAATCATCAAGGTGACGCTGGACCAGGCCCGGTTGCCCGACGGGGCGCTGGCTGCCCGGGAGGTGGTTTACCATCCCGGCGGGGTGGCGGTGCTGGCCCTGGACAAGGACAACACCGTCTATCTTGTAAACCAATACCGTTACCCAATCCAGCAGCTGCTGCTGGAGCTGCCCGCGGGCAAGCTGGACCACGGTGAGGAGGAAGACCGCCTGCTGGGAGCCCAGCGGGAGCTGAGCGAGGAGACCGGCCTGGAGGCATCGGAATGGACCTATCTGGGCTATACCTTGGCCTCCCCCGGCTTCTGTGACGAGGCCCTGCACATGTACCTGGCCCGGGGACTGACCAGAAAGGGACAGCACCTGGACGAGGACGAGTTTTTGGACGTGGTTACCATGCCTTTTGACGAACTGGTGCGCCAGGTGATGGACGGTACCATCACCGACGGCAAAACCGTGTCCACCACGCTGAAGGTAAAGGTTTTGTTGGGACTGTAAAGGAGGTCTCTGAATGGGAAAAACCGTTTTAATTGTAGAGGACGAACAGAGTATTGTGGATATTTTGTCCTTCAACCTCACCAGAGAGGGCTATGACACCCTGGAAGCCCTGGACGGTCCTGCCGGACTGCAGCTGGCCCTGGAGCAAAATCCCGACCTGGTGCTGTTGGACCTGATGCTGCCCGGCATGAACGGCTTTGAGGTGTGCCGGAGAATCCGCCAGGCGGGCTCGCTGGTGCCCATCGTCATGCTTACGGCCCGAGAGGAAGAGGACGACAAAGTGCGGGGCCTGGAGCTGGGCGCGGACGACTATATCACCAAGCCCTTCAAAAACCGGGAGCTGATGGCCCGGGTAAAGGCCAACATCCGCCGGGTAAGCATGGTTTCCGCCGCACCCGCGCCGGAGACGGCGGACGGGTCCGCGCTGGGCCGGCGGGTCCGGGTGGATGAGGAGCGGGCCACCATCTTTAAGGACGGCACGCCCCTGGAGCTGACCCAGCGGGAATACGACCTGATCCGTTTTCTGGCTGCACGGCCGGGGAAAATTTTCTCCCGCGAAGCCCTGATGGAGCATGTATGGAATTATGAGGGCTATGTGGGGGATGTCCGGGCAGTGGACGTGGCCATCCGCCGTCTGCGGGAAAAAATCGAGGACGATCCCGCCGCTCCCGCATTCATCAAGACCAAGCGGGGGATGGGGTACTACTTCGGAGAATAGAGCAAAAAAGTGAGGTGAGTCCCCATGCTGCGCAGTCTGCATATGAAGCTGGTCATGATTATGGTCCTGCTCATCCTGTCTCTGATGATGGTGGTGGGGGCCTTCCTGATTAACTCGGTAACCGCCTTCTACCTGGAGGACTTTTACAGTCAGATGTCTGATGTGTTCGGCGATCCGCTGCTCCTCCACGACCTGACCACACCCGCCGACGAGGAGGAGGACGGCGCGGCTCAGATGGCCCTGGTGCTGGAAGCCTATGCCGGCGAGCTGGGGGTGGACAACCGCAACCGCAAGCTGTACATTCTGGATGGCAGCGGCGTATGCCGGGTCTCCCCGGATGGGGAGACCGTCCAGCTGGAATATACAGAAAACCTGGTTTTTACCATGAATACCGGCCTGCAAACCGGCGAAGTAGGAGACAAAAGCAATTTGGCTCTGGATTATATGGACGTGGCCGTCCCCATCCACCGGGGCGGGGAGGACTATATTATCTACATTCTGGATAACAAGGCCACCTCCAACGACCTGACCGACCAGATGCTGGTGCTCATCATTGAGGCCCTGATTTTCGGTCTGGTGATCTCCATTTTGCTGTCCTTCCTGCTGTCTAAAACGATGGTCACCCCCATCCAGAGTCTCACCGAGGGGGCCATGCGGGTGGCGGAGCGGGACTTCTCCAAAAAGATCAAGGTGCCCTCCCAGGACGAGATCGGCGTGCTGACCGACACCTTTAACGACATGGCCGGCCAGCTCCAGGACACCCTGCGCCAGGTGGAGAACGAGCGCAATAAGCTGGACACGCTGTTCCTCCATATGACCGACGGCGTGGCCGCCTTCTCCCGGGAGGGGCTGCTGATCCACTCCAATCCTGCCGCCGGACGGATGCTCCGCCGCCGCCTGGGTGCAGAGACCACCTATCGAGAGCTCTTCGGTCCCATTGCGCCCCTGGCGCAGGTACTGGATGCCCCCGACCATCTGGAGGGAGAGATGCAGGTGCGGGACAGCTTTCTCCAGCTGCTCATGGCCCCCTTTGACCGGGGACGGGCGGGGGGCGGCGTTCTGGTGGTGCTTCACGACGTTACCGAACAGCGGAAGAACGAGGAGCTGCGCCGGGAATTTGTGGCTAACGTCTCTCACGAGCTGCGCACCCCCCTGACCAATATCCGGTCCTACGCAGAGACCCTCATTGACAATACCGGAGAGATGCCCCCGGATATGGAGAAAAGATTCCTGGGCGTCATCCTCAACGAGAGCGACCGTATGACCCATATCGTCCAGGACCTGCTCACCCTGTCCCGGTTCGATTCGGAGCGGGACACGCTGAAGCTGTCCCGGTTCCCCTTTGGCGAAGCGGTGCAGGATATCTACAACGCCGTGTATATGGAGGCCCAAAAGCACGACCACACCCTTACCTTGGAGCTGGAGCCCGACCTGCCCGAGATTCTGGCCGACCGGGAACGGGTGCTCCAGGTGATGATGAATGTTGTGTCCAACTCCATCAAATACACCCCCGACGGGGGCCATATCGACATCTTCGCCGGCCGGAAACGGGACCGGGTGTGGATGATTGTAAATGACGACGGCATCGGCATTCCCGAGGAGGACCGTCCCCGCATCTTCGAGCGGTTTTACCGTGTGGACAAGGCCCGCTCCCGCCAATCGGGGGGGACCGGCCTGGGCCTGTCCATCGCCAAGGAGATTATGGAGCGCCACCAGGGGCGCATTACGCTGATGAATAAGACAGGGCCCGGTCTGGCTGTCCGGCTGGAGCTGAATATTGAGGGACCGGGCCATGGAGCATAGGAAAGGATACCGCGGAATTGAGCTGATTAAGGACATACTCATCGTCCTGCTTACCATTTCCGCCCTGTGGCTGGCCGCCCAAACGCCACTGGCCGCCCCCATGTGGGGGCTGCTTCGGGAGGAACGGGGACAGGCCGCACCCGGTCAGTCCCAAAATGTCAACCAGGGAATGGGCGCTCTGCCCATGGCCATGGTGGCTAACCTGCCGGCAGGCGCCAATCTGCCGGGAGAGCTCAGTCTGCCCGAGGGGACTGAGGGCATCCGCTGCGGCCTGCTGTATGACCAGGCCGCCTGTCAGGAATTGTTTCAGCAAGTGGCCGGCCCCTTGGTGGAAGCCCTGTCCAGTGCCGGAGAACCCGAGCCGGTGAGCCGAAGCCAGTGGGAGAATGCTTTGACTGGTACGCTGGGGGTATATATGGACTTTCAGGGAGAGATCCCCCTGCCTGTGCTGGTGGGCTGGCTGTCTGGAGGAGATACCCGTCTCACGGCCCATGTTCGCCGTCTGGCACTTACCGTGTGGGAGGACGGCGTGGACCTGTATTACCGGGACGAAGAGACGGGCATCTGCTATCACTGCCGGTCTGAGGTAGCCGATCCGTTTGCCCTGGCAGAGGCCCTGTCCAAACTGACGGACAACGGGGCCTTTTATGCCTTTGAATCGGAGCTGTATCAGGCGCTGGACCCGGACACCCTCCTGTTTCCTGACGCCCCCGCTCCGGCGGTGTACGCCGTTTCAAACCCTATGAGCGCCGGGCAGGAGACCTTGCAGGCTCTGGTTCAGGACCTGGGCTTTTCCCTTAACTCCACCAGCTTCTACTCCACCGATGAACAGGTGGCCCGCAGCGGGGACGACAGCGTTCGGCTGTCTGACCGGGGAACCGCCCAGTATCAGTACGAGGGCCGCAAAGGGGACGGGCTGTTTCCTGTTCGGCAGCAGGGGAGCACAGACGGGCTGTTCAGCGCCGTAGAGACCTGCCGGCAGATTGCTCTGTCCGCTATGGCGGCCCGATGCGGCGAGGCCAGACTCTACCTCATGTCCGCCCGGGGCGCTGAGGGAGAATGGGAAATCGACTTTGGCTACAGCCTGGACGGCATCCCTGTGCTGACCGAGGGGGGGCGCGCCGCCCGCTTTGTGGTAGAAGACGGAGAGGTGGTACAGTTTTCACTGTATCTGCGCAGCTATGTCAACAGCGGGACCACCTCGCTGGTTCTGCCCCCCAGGCAGGGGGCGGCCGCTCTGTCGGCCCAGAACCTGACCGGTGAAGAACTGCTGCTCACATACATCGACGGCGGCGGCGACACCCTGACCGCCGGCTGGTCGGCCAAGGATAACCGCCGGAGGGAGGGCTGAGCCGTGCCTTGGAGCAAGATGAAAAATATCATCCTGGTCATCCTGGCGGCAACCAACCTGGCCCTGCTGATCCTGGTGGGCGGCCGGGCCATCCAGGGCAGCCGTCTGCTCAGTCAGGCCCGGGAGGACTCCATTCAGTTTCTTCGGAGCCGGGGCATCGAGATGGATGAGAGCGTAATTCCCCAGTCCATGGACCTGCGCCCTCAGATCGTAGAGCGGGACCTGGCCAGCGAGGAGCGGGCTGCCTCCATCCTGCTGGACGGTCCGGTGTCTGTCCAGGCTCGGGGGGGAGAGGTGTACCGTTATTTCAATGAAAAGGGTTCCGTTCAGTTTCACAGCGACGGCACCGTCTCCGCCCAGCTGGAAAAAGGGGCCCTTTCCCTGGGGGAGGACCGGCCCGCCGGATGTCTGGCTCTGATGGAGCGCATGGGCCTGCAGGGTGTAATTTTGAAGGAGGAGAAAGACAGGCTCATTTTCCAGCAGACCTGGAAGGGCAGTCCCCTGTTCACCCAGCAGATGACACTGATGTGTCAGGACGGTGACCTGGTTGCCATTACCTCCGGCCGGCAGATGATGGGCAAGCCCCAGGAGGATGCTGCCCGGGAGACCATTTCCGTGGCCACCGCCCTGATTAACTTTTTTAACGGAGTGGGGACTCTGGGCGACGTGTGCAACCGGATTGACGCCATCGAGCCGGGGTATTCGGTTTCGGTCTCCCTGTCCGGGCCCACGCTCCTGACCCCAGTGTGGCGGGTGACCACCGACACAGGGGCCTATCAGCTGGATACCGTTACCGGAGGGGTAACGCGGGTGTCCTAAGCGGAAGTCCCGGCGCATAGCTTATGTGATGCAGGGCTCTGCCCTGCACCACGGATCGTATTTTATCCCCAAGGAGGAACTCTATGTCACATACAACTGCCCCTATTGGCGTTCTGGACTCCGGCATTGGGGGCTTCAGTGTGGTAAAACAGGTACAGAAGCTGCTGCCGGAGGAGGATATCCTCTACTTCGGCGACGGTGCACACATCCCCTATGGCAACCATTCGGAGGAGACTATCGCCGCCATGGCCCGGTATATGTTTGGTTTTATGGGGGAACGGAAGGTAAAGGCACTGCTGGTGGCCTGCAACACCATCTCCTGTGTACTGGACCGGTGCGGAGACACCGCCTCCTGTCCCGTGTTTGGCGCCGTTCAGGCGGGAGCTGCGGCGGCCGCCCGGCTGGAGGTGGCTCAGGTGGGGGTTATCTCCACCGTTTTTACTCACAATTCCCGGATTTATCCCCGAAAAATCCAGGCCTTGAGTCCCCGGAAGGTCGTGGTGCTCAGCTGCGGCTGTCCCGATTTGGCACGGCTGGTGGAGCACAGCCTGGGAGACCCGGCCGGCATGGCCCAGGTGGAGGAGAACCTGCGCCTGGAGCTGGACCACATGGTGTTGGAGAACAGGGTAGACTGCTGCGTGCTGGGCTGCACCCACTACCCTCTGGTGGCGGACAGCATTCGGCGGCTCTACCCCGGCCTGACCCTCATCGACCCGGCAGAGGAGATGGCCCGCTCCCTGAAAAACTACTTGGATCGGGAAGGCTTGAGCAATCCCCGCCGCGGCTCCGGCACGCTGACTGTCTACACCACCGGCGATGTGGCCGAGTACGCCCTCCGGGCCCGCCAGGTGGGGCTGGAGCGGGTGGCCGGCGTGGAATTTTACCCACCCATGGAGGTTTTGAAGGGACGGCCTGTGGACGCCCGCTTTCCAGAAGACAGGAGGACTGAACATGAGTCTGCCGCCCAACAAAAAAGGGATTAATTTTTCCGGGATAGAGCTGTTTAGGGTTCTGCTGAAGGTGGATTTTGACGCCCTGGTGGAGTTTCTCAACAGCCACGGCGGCCTGAACGGGGTGGAGGAGTACGGCCGGACGGCGCTGATGGAGCTGACCATCGGCC
>CANPFP010000049.1 GCA_947573385.1 uncultured Bacillota bacterium
GTCTTGACAACATATAGGCGATGAAAAAACGCCCACCCCCTTTTGCTTCTTAAAAGGGGGTGGGCGTTTTTTTCGGGTGCGGGAAATCCTTAATTTAATGACATTGCGCCAGTGGCGGGGCTGATTTTTTATGGCTCAGATCAGGCTCAGGGCCAGGGTGATGATGATCCAGAGGATGGCCACCCACTTGGTCATCTTGGCCAGCTTGGCGTCCAGACTCTTGGCCTTGTTCTTGGACAGGAAAGTGTCAGCACCGCCGGCGATGGCACCGGACAGGCCAGCGCTCTTGCCGGACTGGAGCATCACCACGGCGATAACGGCCAGACCGCAGATAACCTGGATGATGGTGAGGATCAGATTCAGAGTGTTCATTATGATTCGTTCCTTTCAAGACCTTTCAAGGCCGTAAATTTACGATTCCAGCCGGGAAAACCCGGAAGTAACCCCAAGCATATCATACTTCAAAACAGAATGCAAGTGTTTTCCTGAAAAATTCGAGGGTGGTCTAAAAAGGGCGGAAAATTTTATTGCAATTTGAACGGGTCTCCGCTATAATGAGAGACAAGAGCGGTTATCCCGGGCACTCCCCGGAGCGCCCTATTAAAATTCAGGAGGTAAACACATCATGAGAGAAGTATACGTCGTCAACTGCTGCCGCACCGCCATCGGCTCCTTCGGCGGGTCCCTGAAGGACACCCCCGCCGCCGACCTGGGCGCCACCGTCATCAAGGAGGCCCTGAACCGGGCCGGCGTGAAGCCCGAGAACGTGGACGAGGTCATGTTCGGCTGCATCCTCACCGCCGGCCTGGGCCAGAACGTGGCCCGTCAGGCCAGCCTGAAGGCCGGCATCCCCACCTCCGTCCCCGCCTACACCGTGGGCATGGTGTGCGGCTCCGGCATGAAGTCGGTCATTGAGGCCGGCCGGACCATCGCCCTGGGCGACGCTGAGATCATCGTGGCCGGCGGCACCGAGAACATGTCCGCCGCCCCCTACGCCCTCCCCGCCGCCCGCTGGGGCGCCCGCATGGGTGACAACAAGATGGTGGATACCATGATTAAGGACGGCCTGTGGGACGTGTATAACAACTACCACATGGGCACCACCGCCGAGAACATCTGCGACGTGTGGGGCATCACCCGTGAGGAGCTGGACGAGTTCGGCTACAACTCCCAGAAGAAGGCCGCCGACGCCATGGAGGCCGGCAAGTTCGACGACGAGATCGTCCCCGTGATGATTAAGGTCAAGAAGGAAATGGTGGAGTTCAAGAAGGACGAGTTCCCCCGCCTGTCCCCCCTGGATAAGCTGGCCAAGCTGCGCGGCGCCTTCCCCTGCGGCCCCGAGGGCGTGGAGGACGAAATCGTCCACACCTTCCAGCCCGCCGGCGTCCATGAGGCCGACGCCAAGAAGCATGTCCAGCGGGTGACCGCCGGCCAGGCCTCCGGCATCAACGACGGCGCCGCCGCCATCGTGCTGGCCTCCAAGGAGGCCGTGGAGAAGTACGGCCTGAAGCCCATGGCCAAGCTGGTCAGCTGGGGCCAGGGCGGCGTGGATCCCAAGATCATGGGCGTGGGTCCCGTGCCCGCCTCCCGTCAGGCCCTGGATAAGGCCGGCCTGAAGATCGAGGACATGGACCTGGTGGAGGCCAACGAGGCCTTTGCCGCCCAGTCCATCGCCGTGGCCCGCGAGCTGAACTTCGACATGAGCAAGGTCAACGTCAACGGCGGCGCCATTGCCCTGGGCCACCCCGTGGGCGCCTCCGGCGCGCGGATCATCGTCACCCTGCTCCACGAGATGCAGAAGCGGGACGAGGCCAAGAAGGGCCTGGCCACCCTGTGCATCGGCGGCGGTATGGGCGTTGCCACCATCTTCGAGAAGTGCTGAGCTGATTAAATGCAACCCGGCCCGGGATCATCCCGGGCCGGGTTTTTCATTTATTTTTTCTACATAATCCCGTAAAACCAGCCGAATGCAGCTAGGAACCGACCGGGAATCCTCCTCCGCCAGTTTTTTCAGCTTATCATAGAGTTCTTGCGGCATCCCGACGGTTACTTTTTTAGCGATCTTTCTCATAGCGTATCTCCCCGTTTGCTTGCTGATCCACTAGCACACGATTCATACTAACACATCTATTATATTATGTCAATAATAAGCCAGTAGGAGGTTAAATATGGATTACATTGACAGAATAATTGCCGTGCGTGTCGATGCTGATGATACTCAGCGTTCTTTGGGGAAAGCTCTGGACATCAACTATGTTCAATGGGCGAATTATGAACGGCGATTCAATGAAATGCCCATCCGATATCTAATTAAATTCTGCCAGCACTATGGTGTCAGTGCCGACTACATCCTCGGTCTGGGGCGGGATCTAAAGTGGCCAAGATAAAAAACCGAAAAACCCCGGATACCTGCTCCAAGGTATCCGGGGCTTCCCGTTGAAAAAGAGGATTAAAATGAAACGAACTGTCTCTTGCAGATTTTATATTACCGGAAACTTATTAACAAATCCAACGCCAGTTGTTACAAAAAGATTAAATCATCTAAAAATTTTTCGATCAGGCAGAAATCCTTTGGCGTAATTGGACAACCGCGCAGAAAGAGAGAAAGACCGGCGGAGCGACCCGCCAGCCTTTCCAAAAATGGAGGATAGAATGAAAAGATGTTCTTGCCTTGCGAGTATGAGTATAGACAAAAGATTTTACAAAAGTTCTTGTGAAATGTTACAAAAGCTTTAAATCTTATCGCAGATTTTGAAAAAATTCCTGGAGCACCATCTCACACTCCGCAGTCAGCGGCCCCTGGTAGATGCGGGGGCGGTGATTGAACCGCTCCTCAAAGAGGTTGAGCACCGAGCCGCAGCAGCCGGACTTCTCCTCCTTTGCGCCGTAGCGGACCTCTGAAATTCGGGCGTTGACAATGGCCCCGGCGCACATGGGGCAGGGCTCCAGCGTGACGTAGAGGGTGCAGCCGTGGAGCCGCCAGGTCCCAAGGTGGGCGCAGGCCTCCCGGATGGCTTCCACCTCGGCGTGGGCGGTGGCGTCGTTGTTCAGCTCCCGGCGGTTGCGGCCCCGGCCGATAATCTCCCCGTCCTTCACGATGACGCACCCCACCGGCACGTCGCCGTCAGTGATGGCATCCCGGGCCAGACGCAGGGCCTCGGCCATGAAATATTCGTGGTTCATTCTTCGATTTCCCGCATAAACACGATCACGCCGTTGCCGTGCATACAGAACTGCCAGCCCTCCCGGCCCAGTTCATTCCACCGGGCTTCCGCTTCCCGGATTTTTTTCTGCCAATCAAAGCCCAGCGACGTTTTGATTTCTGCCATCTTATACTCAAATTTTTTCACGCTGCTTCGCCTCCTTTTCTTCCATTCTATCACAAGTTGCCCCTTGCCGCAATGTGAATCCCGTGATACAATATCCGTCGAATTCATTGCAGAGGGACACGTTCTATGAAAACTTATCACGCCGGACAATTTGATATCGCCGTCATCGGGGCGGGCCATGCAGGCATCGAGGCCGCGCTGGCCGCAGCCCGGATGGGAATGAAAACCCTTTGCTTCACCGTCAACCTGGACGCGGTGGGCAATATGCCCTGCAACCCGGCCATTGGAGGCACGGGGAAGGGCCATCTGGTCCGGGAGCTGGACGCCCTGGGGGGCGAGATGGCCAAAGCCGCCGACAAGGCCTGCATCCAATACCGGCTGCTCAACCGGAGCAAGGGCCCCGCTGTCTGGTCCCTCCGGGCCCAGGCCGACCGCCGGGAGTACCAGAAAATCATGAAGCACACCCTGGAGAAGCAGGAAAACCTGTGGGTGAAGCAGGCGGAGGTGGTGGACATCCTCACCGAAGACGGCGCGGTCTCCGGGGTGGTCACCCACACTGGGGCGGTGTATGGGGTAAAGGCCGCCATTGTCGCCACCGGCACCCATCTGGGGGGACGGATCGTGGTGGGAGAGGTGGTCCGGGACTCCGGCCCCGACGGCCTGTCCGCCGCCCTGCCCCTGACCGAGAGCTTAAAGAGGCTGGGGCTGACCATCCGCCGGTTCAAGACGGGCACGCCTCCCCGGGTCAACGCCCGCAGCGTGGACTTTTCAAAAATGGAGCTTCAGGAGGGAGACGGAGACGGCCTGGCCTTCTCCTTTCAGACGGAGCGCCCCCCGGAAAACCGGGCGGTGTGCTGGCTGACCTATACCAACGAAGAGACTCACAGGGTCATCCGAGCCAACCTGGACCGTTCCCCCCTCTACGACGGCACCATCGAGGGGGTGGGCCCCCGGTACTGCCCCTCCATCGAGACCAAGGTGGAGCGTTTCCCCGACAAGGAGCGCCACCAGCTCTTCATCGAGCCCATGGGGCTGGAGACGGAGGAGCTGTATATCCAGGGCTTCTCCTCCTCCCTGCCCGAGGAGGTGCAGATTGAGATGCTCCACACCATCCCCGGCCTGGAACACGCCGAGATGACCCGGTGCGCCTACGCCATTGAGTACGACTGCGTAGACCCCACAGGACTGGAGTCCACCCTGGAGACGAAAGCTGTCTCCGGGCTGTATGGGGCGGGGCAATTCAATGGCTCCTCCGGGTATGAGGAGGCCGCTGTTCAGGGCTTTGTGGCCGGGGTGAACGCCGCCTTGAAAATCCAGGGAAAGCCGCCCCTGATCCTCCGCCGGGACCAGGGGTACATTGGGGTGCTCATTGACGACCTGGTCACCAAGGGCACCAACGAGCCCTATCGCATGATGACCTCCCGCACGGAGTACCGCCTGCTCCACCGCCAGGACAACGCCGACCGGCGGCTCACCCCCGCCGGCTATGAATTGGGGCTTATTTCCCGGGAACAATACGAAAAGGTGCAGGAAAAATACGCCGCCGTAGACCGGGAGGTCCGCCGGCTGGAGCACACCGGCACGCCGCCTACCCTGGAGCTGGCCGACCTGCTGGAGAAGCGCGGGGAGCCCCCGGTGAAGGACGGGGCCCGGCTGGCCGACCTGCTCCGCCGCCCCCGGCTGTCCTACGCCGATCTGGCCCCCTTCGACCCTGACCGTCCCGCCCTGCCCCCCGCCGTCACCGGCGAGACGGAAATCACCATCAAATACGCTGGGTACATAGACCGCCAGCTGCGCCAGGTGGAGGAAGTCCGCCGCCTGGAGGAGCGGCCCATGCCGGAGGACATCGACTATGCGTCCATCGCCGGGCTGCGGCTGGAGGCCAGGCAGAAGCTGGACGCCATCCGCCCAAAAAACCTGGGCCAGGCCGGGCGGGTGTCTGGGGTGTCCCCGGCAGATGTGGCCGTGCTGATGGTGTATTTGAAGCAGAGAGAACAGTAGGAGACGCGGAGAAAACGATTGATCGCTTAAAGGACCAGAAGGGCTTCCGGGACCTTCCCCTGCACTGTTTTGAAATCCACAAGATAAAAATCGGTGAGATCGGCTGGAGAGAGGGATTTTCCACCGTCCATTTTTAAAAACCCCGCCGGGCCCTGTGCCCTGCGTCATCTTCCTGGGAGGAATTTTATGAACCTGACACAAATCAAGGGAAATACCTGGGTCATCGAGGCCAGCGAGCTGATCCCTCTGTACAGGCTGGATGACAGCCGGTGCGTCCTGCTGGACACCGGCCTGCCAGGGGAGCGGGAGGAGCTGGACGAGACCCTGCGCTCAGCCGGGCTGACTCCCGCGGGGGTGCTGTGCTCCCACGCCCATGTGGACCACTGCGCCAACAACGGCTATTTCCAGGAGAAATACGGCACGAAGGTGGCCCTCACCTTTCCCGAGGCGGGTATGTGCTCCTCCCTGCTGACGCTCAAGTGCTACTTCCTCACCCTCTCCCCCGGGACGGTGGAGCGGGAGTCGTCCTGCATGCTCCACACGCCCGATGTGATCATTCCGCCGGCGGACGGCCCCTTCTCCTTTTGCGGGGCGAAGTTTCGCATTGTCCACACGCCGGGGCACTCCTCGGGACACGTGTGTACCGTCACCCCGGACAACGTATGTTACACCGCTGACGCCCTCCTCAGCCGGGAGCTGCTGGAGGCCAAGCTGCCCTACAACCTGAGCCAGCGCATGGCCATCGCCAGCCGGGAGAAGCTGCGGGGGCTGGGCTGCGGCTTCTACGTCATGGCCCACCGGGGGGTGTGCTCCGGAGCGGAGATCGGCCCTCTGATCGACGCCAATCAGGCCCTCATCCACCGCCGGGCGGAGGAAATCCTCTCCCTGGTGGACCGGCCCATGACGGCCAGCCAGATCGCTGAGGCGGCCTGCCTGTGCTACAAGCTGCTCACCCACAAGCCCCCCCGCTCCCTGCGCTTCGAGCGCAATGTCCGCTTTTTCATCGAGTACCTGGTGGACACAGGGCGGCTGAATGAGGTGTGCCGGAACGGAGCCACCTATTATATGCGGCCGGAAGACAACGAAACCTTTGATTAGCCTGTGACATGAAATGCCCCGGAGGTCGAAAGGACCTCCGGGGCGGAAATTTATCTGCTCACTGTGTTGGGGTAGAGCGGGTCGCTCTCCTCATACGCCCAGGGGCACAGTTCATAGCCCTCCTCCCGGATGCCGGTTTGATTCAGCACGGCCAGGGTGTGGCGCGCCTGGGGGGTGAGGGTGACGGTAAGGGAGCGGTCGATGTTGTAGCCGTTGGAGCCAACCTGGACGGAGCCGCTGCCGCCGGGCTTCTGGTAAGCCGTAAGGCTGAACGTCAGATCGGTGCGATAGGTGCCCTTCAGGCGGTCGCTGCCCTGGTCGAAGAGATAACGCACGCCGATGGTCCCCTCGGCAAAGTCCTGCTGTACCGCGTCCCACAGCTCCTGGGCGTAGTCGTCCACGTAGATGTTGTACTCCGACTCGCCCTTGGCGTTGTTGACCCGGTCCAGCCAGGCTCCGGTGAGACGGCCGTCCTCCAGGAACTTGTCAAAGCCGTATGCCGTGGCTACCAGCTCCCGGTCGGCAAGGAGCTGCTGCATGGCGTGGGCCACGGTGCCGGGGGTATCCAGGTCGCCGGCGCGGATGGGGACGCCTGCGTATCTCCGCCTCAGCTCGCTGCCGTTGGAGAGCTGGTAGGTGAGGTAGGCGGAGGTGTAGTCGTTGTCCGAGTCGAGGTCCAGGCCCTCGCGGTCCCGGTTGTCCACAATGGCCTGGTGGAGGGCGGTAATGATCTGGATTTGATTGGGATCATCGAGGTAGGCGCCGAGAGAACGGCCGCCGTCGGAGGGGTAACCCATATCAAGCGTCACCTCCACCGACGTCACCTGACCGGGGGCGGGTACCCGGCCCGCCACGCCAAACACGTCGGCCAGACAGCCCAGGCACAGGGCCAGCAGCACAGCAGCCATCACCGCCGCCCCCTTCCAGGCCCTGAACACCCGGAAGGACTTTTTCAGAAGCATTTCGGCGGCGAAATAGCCCACCGCCGACCAGAGGAGGATGAAGGGAATCAGGGCGGTGAGACTGTAGAAGTTGAAGAAGGCGACGGTGAACATACCGAAGCACAGCCCGACGCAGAAGGACACGCCGTATTTGAACAGGGGCCGCACCAGGGGGATGGCCACCACGTCCCCGGCAGTCTCCACATGCCGCCGGCGGTAGACATATAGGGAGACCAGGAACAGGGCCGCCCCCGCGAGGGCGTAGACCGCCACCGTTACGGGGCTGCTGAGATGGTTTCCCTCATCGCCAACGCCGTAGTTCACCGCGCGGCTCAGGGCGTGTGCCGGGGTGAGGTATTCCACCACCGTCAATACCCCGGAGTTGCTCCAGTAGCCGTAGAAGAATTCCGACATCAGTGCGTCCACCAGGGCCCAGAGCCCGGAGACCAGGCAGTTGAGGATAAAGTAGAAGGCGGGCAGGGCCAGAATGTGGCCGGTAAACATGGCGCAGAAGGCGGCGAAGGAGAAGAAAAACAGGCAGATGCCGCTCTGGGCCAGCAGCCAGGTCAGCAGGGCGGACAGGGCCGCGCCCCAGCTGCCCATGGGCAGGAAGGACACCTCCACCGCGGCAGTGAGCACCCCGGCCGCCGCCAGAGGCAGCAGCAGGAAGGACAGGCCCGCCAGGTACTGGGTGGTAAACAGGGCCTCCCGCCGCATAGGCAGGGCGTGGGTCCAGCAGGCGGAGCGGCTGTTATAGAGATAGCCGAACACCGCCATTGCGCACAAAATGGCAAAAAACAGGGTGAGGAACACGCCGGAGGACAGCAGGTCGGGGACGTTTGTGGCGTCGAGCTGGATAAAGCTCAGGGTGTCGGGGTCCGACCGGCGGGAGTAGCGCAGCCAGCTATTGAGGAAGTTCAGGGGCAGCAGAAAGAGCCAGCCCAGTCCCCACAGCCCCCACAGAGGCCAAAAGCGGGCCAGGGTCTTGCGGTAGAGGGTGCCGTTAAAGTACGATGTCGCGGACCGCATAGTCCTCACCTCCCAGTTCATAGATAAAGATTTCCTCCAGGGTCAGGGGCAGGGCCTCCATGAGGATGGGGGCGAAGCCCGCCATGCGGGTTTTGATCTCCGCCGGGCTGCCCCGGACAATGAGGGTGAACACCCGCCCGATCTGGGAGGTATGGAGCACATTCAGGTCGCGGGGCAGCTCGGGCAGCTTCCCGTCGGAAAAGGCGATCTGCAGCTTGACCACGTTGTCCTGCAAGTCAGTGAGGGACCGCTCCAGCAGTACCTTGCCGTGGCTGAGAATGCCCACATGGTCACACACGTCCTCCAGCTCCCGCAGGTTGTGGGAGGACACCAGCACCGTGGTCCCCCGCTGGGCCACGTCCCCCATGAGCAAGGTCCACACCTGGCGGCGCATCACCGGGTCCAGGCCGTCCACCGGCTCGTCCAGCACCAGCACCTCCGGATTGCAGCACAGGGCCAGCCGGAAGGCGGACTGCTTCTGCATCCCCTTGGACAGCCGGCGGATGGGCAGCTTTTCGTCCACCTCGGGGAAGGCCTCGGCCAGAGCCGCGTACCGCTTCACGTCGAAGTTGGGGTACATCCCCCTGTAAAAGCGCATCATGTCCCGGGTGGAGGCGGAGTTGAAGTAGTACAGGTCGTCGGGGATGGCGGCGATCCTGGCCTTTACCGCCGGATTTTCGTAGACCTGATCCCCGTCCACCAGCACCGACCCGGAGTCGGGGCGGTAGATACCCATGATGTGCCGCAGAATGGTGGATTTGCCCGCCCCGTTGGGGCCTACCAGCCCGTAGATGGAGCCCTTTTCCGCCGTCATGGTGAGACCGTCCAGGGCGCGAAAGCCGTCGAAGGTCTTTACCACATTGATTACCTTAATCATTCGTTTCTCCCCCTTCCAGCGCCCGGACGCGGGCCCAAAGCTCCTCGCCGCTTACCCCCAGAAACAGCAGTTCCCCCGCCGTCTGGTCGAAGGTCTGGAGCAGGTCATGCTTGCGCCCCTCGTCCACCCCGGTGTTGGGGGCGGCAAAGGAGCCCTTCCCGGGCACCGAGTAGACATAACCCTCCGACTCCAGGGCCTCGTAGGCCCGCTGGATGGTGTTGGGATTGATGGCCAGCGACCCGGCCATGGTGCGCACCGAGGGGAGCTTCTCCCCCTCCTGTATCACCCCTGTGACCATCAGCCGCCGCAGGCCGTCCTTCACCTGCTCGTAAATGGGCCGGGCGTCCCGGTAGTCTAAATTCAACATCACAGCTCCTCCTTTCCGGATACTGTACTAAGCGTATTAGTACGGCCAGTATATAGCGGGAGCGGAAAAAATACAATTAAGAATTGATTAAGATTTTTTAAAGTGGTATAATCGGACAAAATGTCCCAACTTAAGGAGGAACCATTATGGATCAGACCATCGGCTTTATTGGCACCGGCAATATGGGCTCCGCCATCGCCAAGGCGGCAGCCAAAAGCGGGCTGGCAGAGACCATCCTGCTGTCCAACCGCACCCCGGCCAAGGCGGAGACCCTGGCGGCGGAGCTGCCCGGCGGGACCTTGTCCACCAACGAGGAGATCGCCCGCACCGCCAAGCTCATCTTTTTAGGGGTGAAGCCCCAGATGATGCAGCTGGTGCTGGACCCCCTGGAGCCCATCCTGCGCAAGCGGGAGGACCGGTTCATTCTGGTCACCATGGCGGCGGGTCTGACCTGCGACCGGATTCAGGATATGGTGGACCTGGACTGCCCCGTCATCCGCATCATGCCCAACACTCCCTCCGCCATCGGGGCCGGAGTGGTGCAGTACTGTGGCCAGGGGGTGACCGTGGACGAGCTGGACAGCTTTGCCGCCCTCATTGCCCCCGCCGGGCTGGTGGACCCGGTGCCCGAGGGATTTATCGACGCGGCCAGCGCGATGTCCGGCTGCGGCCCCGCCTTCGCCTATCTGTTTCTGGAGGCTCTGGCCGACGGGGGGGTGGCCTGCGGCCTGCCCCGGGACAAGGCCGTTGCCTACGCCGCCCAGATGGCCGTCGGGGCGGCCCGAATGGTGCTGGAGAGCGGCCAACACCCCGGCGTGCTGAAGGACGCTGTCTGCTCCCCCGGGGGCACCACCATCCAGGGCATCCGGGCCCTGGAGCGGAGCGGCTTCCGTGGGGCCGCCATGGAGGCAGTGATTGCCGCCTATGAGAAGACAGTGAGTTTGAGCAAAAAGTAGGGACGCTTCATGAAGTGTCCGCCACTTCCCTCCAAAGGGCAGACGCATTGTGAGAGGGCGGACACATCGTGATGTGTCCCTACAGCGAAAAACGCAGTAAGGAGTGAAAACCATGCGTATTGTAGTAAAAGTAGGCACCTCCACCCTGGCCCACGCCACCGGGCGGCTGAACATCCGCCACGTGGAGGAGCTGGTGAAGGTGCTGTCCGACCTGAAAAACGCAGGGCACGAGATGATTCTGGTGTCCTCCGGGGCCATCGGCATGGGGGTGGGCAAGCTGAACCTGCCCGGCAAGCCCACCGATATGCCCACCAAGCAGGCCGCCGCCGCCGTGGGCCAGTGCGAGCTGATGTACACCTATGACAAGCTCTTCTCCCAGTACAACCACACGGTGGCCCAGATCCTGCTGACCAGCGAGGACATCGACCATGACGACCGGCGGCGGAATTTTGAGAACACCATGGCCCGGCTGCTGGAGCTGGGGGCCCTGCCCATCATCAACGAGAACGACACGGTGGCCACCGCCGAGATCAAGGTGGGGGACAACGACACCCTGGGGGCCATTGTGGCCTGCTCGGTGGGGGCCGACCTGCTGGTCCTCCTCAGCGACATCGAGGGGCTGTACACCGCCGACCCCCGGAAGGACCCCGCCGCCAAACTGATCCCCACCGTGGAGGCTGTCACCCCTGAGATTGAGGCCCTGGCCGGGGGCAAGGGCAGCGAGCTGGCCACCGGCGGAATGGAGACCAAGCTCCGGGCGGCCAAGATGGTCACCGCCGCCGGCTGCGACATGGTGATTACCAACGGAGAGCACCCCGAGCGTCTCTACGACATCGCCGAGGGCAAGGCGGTGGGCACCCGCTTCCTGGGGGTGCGGGTATGAACCGGGAACAGCTTCAGGCCCTGGCCCAGGAGACGGTGGAGATCAGCCGGGCGGGCCGGTATACGCTGGGCGGCAAGGTGATTCTCTTTGACGCCGCCCGGCCCACGGAGCTGTGGACCGCCCAGGACCTGGACTCCCTGGTCCGGGAGATCGCGCGCCCGGCGGAGGGGCCCTCCGCCGTCATTGAGGTCCGGGGCGAGGGGACGGTAGACACTGTTTTTCGGCTGGCTGATGGGGAGACGCTCTGCCCTAAGATCGGGGTGTTGAATTTCGCCTCCGCCAAAAATCCCGGGGGCGGGTTCCTCAACGGCTCGGTAGCCCAGGAGGAGTGCCTGGCCTTCTGCTCCAACCTCTACCACACCCAGACCACCGGCCAGGGGCCCCGGTACTACGAGATCAACCGGGCCAACCGGGACCCGGTGTATACCGACACCATGCTCATTGGCGATGTGACCTTTTTCCGCACCGCCGACTATGCCCTGACCGCAGGCGCCGTCACCTGCCCGGTAATCACCGCTCCAGCCGTCAATATGGGTATTGTGATCCGCAACGGGGACAGCGCGGACCGGGCCAGGGAGGTCATGAAGGGCCGGATGCGGAAGATTTTGGCCCTGTTCGCAAAATGGGGCTGCACCCGGCTGGTGCTGGGGGCCTACGGCTGCGGGGTGTTCCGCAACGACCCGGAGGATGTGGCCCGTTTCTGGCAGGAGCTGCTGGATCAGGAGGGATGGGGGCGCTTTTTTGAGACAGTCACCTTCTCCATCCTGGAGCGCCCCGGGAAGTCGGGCAACATCGCCCCCTTCCGCCGCCGGTTCGGCCAGGGCTGACCGTCATTCCGCCCGCAGATTTTCCCGCAGCAGCTTCATAAACAGCTCCATGGCCGGAGTTATCCAGCGGTTTTTGTGCCGGGCGCACAGGGTCGGGAACCGGACGCCGGAGATGGGGGCAATCAGCTCTACCAGCCTCCCGTCTGCCAGCTCCCCCTGGGCGGCGAACCGGGGCAGATAGGTAAAACCCAGGTTGGACATGACGCACCGCTTGATGGTCTCGATGCTCCACAGCTCCAGGGTTGCGTCCAGGGTGATGTTCCGCTCCCGGAGGTATTCCTCCAGGCGGCGGCGGAAGATGCTGTCCGGCTCGTCAGTGACCAGGGACACCGGCTTGCGCTGGTTGTGGGTTACAAAATCCGGATGGCAGAACTCCGAAGATGCCAATAAGATCACCTCGTACTCCCCCATGGGCTCCACCTCCAGCACGTCCCGGCTCCAGTCCATGTCGTAGCCGACCCCCAGGTCACAGGCCCCGGAGCGGACATTTTCCGCGATGTCCAGGCAATTGCGGCTGCGGATAATGAGCCGCACCTGGGGGGCCAGCTTCCGGAACTTCTGGATCACCGGCTGGATCTTGTAGCACAGCAGGGTCTCCGCCATGTCAACCCGCAGGGTTCCGGAGGGCGCCTGCCGCTCCAGCCCCAGCTGGGACAGCCGCTCTGCCGCCAGCAGCAGCTCCCGGGTCTGGGCCAGGGCCTGTTCCCCCGCCTGAGTCAGCGTCATACGCCGGCCAACCCGCTGGAAGAGGGGGACGCCCAGCTCCTCCTCCAGCTGCTGGATGTGGACGGTGACGGTGGACTGGGTGTAGCCCAGATATTCTGCCGCCTTTTGGTAGCTGCCCTGGTCCACCACCGACTGAAAGGTGCGGAGATTTTTCAGTTCCATAGCGCTTCCTCCAAATCATTGATAATATCAATATTATACTTTAAAAACATTTGCTTTTCAAATGGAAGTTTTTCTGGTAGGATAGGGCCACCAACAGAAAGGACGGTGGCTGACGTGCCAGTCTCATTGATACCCAGCTTTTTGATTTTCTGCTTTGTGGGGGGCATTACCCCCGGTCCTGCAAACCTCTGTTCGTTGAGCGCCGCTCTGCGGTATGGGCGGGGGTCCGCCCTGAGACAGTGGCGGGGGCTGTTCTGCGGCTTCTTTCTGGACGCCATGGGGGCGGTGGTCCTCACCTGGCTGCTGGGGGCGGCGCTGAATGAGTATGTGGGTATGCTCGCCTGGGTGGGGGCGGCTTATCTGTTGTGGATGGCCTGGCACATGGTGCGCTCCAGCGGAACCGACCCGGACCACGACCCGGCAGCCCCCTCCTTCCGCACGGGGCTGCTGGTCAATCTGACCAATGTAAAGGTGATTATTTTCTGCATCACCGCCCTGGCGGGCTATGTGCTGCCCTACAACCCCTCCCTGTGGGCGCTGCTTCCGGTGGGAATTTTTCTGCCCTTCACCGGGCCGGTATGCAACCTGGTGTGGCTGTTTGCCGGAGCGTCCCTGCAAACGCTGTTCGCCAGCCACCGGCGGGCGGTGGACCTTGTAATGGCCCTCTCCCTGGCCCTGTGCGCGGTGAGCTTGGTGTGGCCCCATTGACATGTGATTGAGGTGTAAGATATGACGACACAGGAACTGTTACAGAACGCAAAGGCCGCCAAGGGAAGGATGGCCCTGGCGGATACCAGAACGAAAAACCAGGCCCTGCTGGCCATGGCGGACGCCCTGGAGGACCACAGCGCAGACATCCTTGCGGCCAATGCCCTGGACCTGGAGGCGGCCAAGGGGAGCGTCTCCGAGGTGATGCTGGACCGGCTGGCCCTCAGCTCCGACCGAATTGCCGGCATGGCCGCCGGCCTGCGGGAGGTGGCGGAGCTGCCCGACCCGGTGGGGGCGGTCCTCAGCCGGGTGGAGCGGCCCAACGGGCTGGTCATTGAAAAGACCGCCGTGCCTATGGGCGTGATCGCCATTATTTACGAGAGCCGCCCAAACGTCACCTCCGATGCCGCCGCCCTGGCCCTGAAGGCGGGCTCCGCCTGCGTCCTGCGGGGCGGCAAGGAGGCCCACCGCTCCGCCGCCGCCATTGTGGCCGCACTGAAGGAGGGGCTGTCCGCCGCCGGGCTGAACCCCGATGTCCTCCAGCTGGTGGAGGATACCACTCGGGCCTCGGCAAATGAGCTGATGCAGGCCGGAGGGCTGGTGGACCTGCTCATCCCCCGGGGGGGCGCTGGGCTGATCCGGGCCTGTGTGGACAACGCCGCCGTCCCCGTGCTGGAGACGGGCACCGGCATCTGCCACATCTATGTGGACCGGGCGGCCAGCCAGGAGATGGCCCTGGATATCCTCGAAAACGCCAAGTGCTCCCGGCCCAGCGTGTGCAACGCCGCCGAGGTCTGCCTGGTCCACCGGGATGTGGCCGTAGAGTTTCTGCCCAAATTGAAGGACCGGCTGGAGCACAACTGTTTCGGCCACCCGGTGGAGCTGCGGCTGGACCCGAAAGCGGCCAAAATCATCGACGGCGTCCCCGCCGGGCCCGCCGATTTCGACACCGAGTTTCTGGACTACATTCTGGCCGTCAGGGTGGTGGACAGCCTGGAGGAGACTGTGAACCACATCGCTGCCCACTCCACCGGACACAGCGAGACCATTGTCACCGGCGACGAGGAGACCGCCCGGGCCTTTTTGACCCGGGTGGACAGCGCTGCTGTCTACTGGAACGCATCCACCCGGTTCACCGACGGCGGGGAGTTCGGCCTGGGCTGTGAGATGGGAATTTCCACCCAAAAGTTGCATGCACGGGGCCCTTTGGGGCTGGCGGAGCTTTGTTCCTTCAAATTTGTTATAAAAGGAGCGGGACAGACCCGTTAAAATTGTAAAAATTTCTCAGATGACATTTTTCAAAAAATCGTGTATGATGTGGGCAGAGTGAAAAGCACAAAGGAGACTTTGTGACAACAAAGAATAAGGAAAGGACTGATTCCAATGAGCTATATAAACCGGAAGCTGCGGGAGCGGGAGTTTATCGAGCTGACCCGGGAGCTGCTGGACTCCGAGCCAGTGCGGATGATGGGCCGGTGGAAACACCATGGACCTGTGACCACCCTGGACCACTCCCTGTTTGTGGCTTTCTCCACCTACCGGGTGGCCCGGCTGCTCCGCATGGACGTGCGCGCTGCCGTCCGGGGTGCCCTGCTCCACGACCTGTATCTCTACGATTCCAAGGATAAGTCCGCCCACCCGGGCAACCAGTGCTTCGACCACCCCCGGTTTGCCGCCCGGAACGCTGCCGCCCTCACCCCCCTCTCCCCCAAGGAGCGGAACATTATCCTCTCCCACATGTGGCCCCTGGGGGGCGCGCTGCCCCGGTCGCTGG
>CANPFP010000050.1 GCA_947573385.1 uncultured Bacillota bacterium
CCCACATGACCATTGAGGAAAATCTGGCCCTGGCCTATCTGCGCACCGCCAAGCATCAGCACGCCTACTTCAGCCGCACCGGCAAGGCCGACCGGGCCTTTTTCCGGGACCAGCTGGCCCGGCTGGACATGGGGCTGGAGGACCGGATGAAGCAGCCGGTGGGTCTGCTGTCCGGTGGCCAGCGCCAGGCCCTCACCCTGCTCATGTCCACCATGGTGCCCCCGAAAATCCTCCTGCTGGACGAGCACACCGCCGCCCTGGACCCGGGTACGGCGGAGAAGGTGCTGAAAATCACCCGGGAGGTGGTGGCGGAGCACAAAATCACCACCATGATGGTCACCCACAACATGCACCAGGCCCTGGAGCTGGGCAGCCGCACCTTGATGATGGACAGCGGGCGGATTGTTCTGGACGTCCAGGGGGAGGAGCGGAAGAACATGACCGTCAACGACCTGTTGGAACGGTTCAAGGCCCGGGTGGGCGAGGATCTGGACAACGACCGGATTTTGCTGTCGTGAGCCTAAAAAAGAAGCCTCCCTTGTTAAAGGGAGGGGGACCGCCGGGCGAAGCCCGGGGGTGGGGGGATTCCGTTCTACTGAGCTTTACCCAAGAATAGAATCCCCCGCCACCTTCGGTGGCCCGCCCCCCTTTGACAAGGGGGGCTTTTGAATTCTAACCTAAAAAATTTTTCTGTCCCCTGAGATTTTAGCCTGCGCTCATGGATATTACATAGCGAAAGGCCTTTCAAGAACAGATTTCCAAGGAGGTGAGCGGCGATGACGGACGAGGCATTCGCCCGGGCGGCCCGGACCTACGGGGACACCATCTACCGGGTGGCGTACCACGCGCTGGGCAGCCCCCAGGACGCCGAGGATGTGATGCAGACGGTGCTTTTACGGCTGTACGAGCACAAAAAGGACTTCGAGAGCGAGGAGCACATGAAGCACTGGATTCTGCGGGTGGCGGTGAACGAGAGCCGCCGCGTGCTGCGCTCCTTCTGGCGGCGGACCGCTGTGCCCATGGAGGAGTGGCGGGAGACCGCCGCCCCGGAGGACCCCGTCCGGGCCGAGGTGCTGGAGGCGGTGATGGCTCTGGAGCCCAAATACCGTTTGGCCGTCTATCTCTACTACTATGAGGGGCTGAGCGTGGCCGAGACCGCCGCCGCCATGAAGGCCAACGTGTCCACAGTGCAGACCTGGCTGCTCCGGGCCCGGACCAGGCTGCGGAAGGAGCTGTCTGAGGAGAAGAAGGAGGAATCTGTCTATGTTCGACCCGAAATTGTACCGTGAAGCGTGCCGGGAGATCGAAGCTCCCGAGGATAAAATTGAGGAGATTATCGCTATGACTGAGAAAACCAACAAGAAGAAATTCCGCCCCCTGCGCGCCGCCCTGATCTGCGCCGCCGCTATGGCTATGATGGTGGTCAGCGTGGCCGCCGCCGACCCGGAGGGCTTTGAGTCCTTCCTGATTAACATCGGCACGGTTGTCCGGGTGGACCGCTACCGCTCCGATGTGACCACCGAGGACGGCGAGACGTTCTCAATGGTGCAGTCCCCCGAGGCCAAGGTGGAGAATCGGGACGGCAGGGCCATTCTGGTGGTCAACGGCGAGGATGCGGCCGACATCACCGACGCCCTGGCCCAGGACCAACACTATGTCTTTGAGGACTTTACCGAGGATACCAGAATTACCATCACCGTGGACGGCACCATTGAAAAGTGGACCCTGGTGAAGGAAGTGGGCATTGTGAAAGCGGACGGCAGCTATCACAGATTTGGCAGCGATACCGTCACCAGCGAAGATGTGGATACCAATCTGAACGGTGGCATATTCTTCAACGGTGACATTTTTAAAGACAGCTCTGTGGATGTTTCAGAAGGTATTGCAGACGCAGAGGTTGTGATCAGCACGCATGTAACCACGACCGATAAATGTGAGACGGAGGAATAAAGCGCGGCGGGCCGGAAAACCGGCCCGCTGTTTTTATGCCAACCGCTTGACTAAAGTATATATCGCGGTATATACTATCGGTAAGGAGGTGTTACCCATGGAGACAGCAAAGGTATTTGAGAACGGAAGAAGCCAGGCGGTGCGTCTGCCTAAGAAGTATCGTTTCAATGTGGACGAGGTTGTGGTGCAGCAGCTGGGAGACGCGATTCTGCTGGTGCCAAAGGAATCCCTGTGGCAGACCTTTCTGGACGGATTGGACGGCTTCACCGGCGATATTTTTGAGGATGGACGGGACCAGGGGGGCCAGAAGGAGAGAGAGACGCTGTGACCTATATGCTGGATACGAATATCTGTATTTATGCCATAAAGAAAAAACCGGAACAGGTACTGCACAGGTTGAGAGAGACAATGCACAGCGGGGTGTGTATTTCGTCCATCACGCTGGCTGAACTGGAGTATGGGGTCAGACACAGTGCAAGCCCGGGAAAAAATAAACAGGCGCTCCTGCGATTTTTGACGCCGTTCAGTATTCTGCCGTTTGGGCCAGCTGCGGCGTATGAGTATGGAGAGATCAGGACTTATTTACAGGAGCGGGGAACGCCAATCGGGCCGCTGGATATGCTGATCGCCGGACATGCCAGGGCGGAGGAGCTCACCCTTGTGACGAACAACGTGAAGGAGTTTGAGCGGGTGCCCGGCTTGGTGATTGAGAATTGGGCTATGTAGGGGCGGACAATATCTGCCTGCGGGCGCACACTGTGCGCCCCTGCAGCCCATGCCAAGCAATAAAATGCGCAGCCGGACCCTCTCTTTTGTGTGGTTCCACTTGTTTTTTTCAGCCGGCTGATTTATAATAGAACCCAGCAAAACCAGAAAAATTTTCAAATCGAAGGAGAGCATTATGACAGCCAGTGAGAAGAAGCAGCTGATGGCCACGGCCTGCAAGGTGCGCATGGGCGTCATCGAGGGGACCCATGGGGCCAAGGCCGGCCACCCCGGCGGCAGCCTGTCCGCCGCCGACGTTTTTACCTACCTCTATTTTAAAGAGATGAACATCGACCCCAAGAACCCCAAGTGGGAGGAGCGGGACCGGTTCGTCCTGTCCAAGGGCCACACCGCCCCCGGACTGTACGCCGCTCTGGCGGAGCGGGGCTTCTTCCCCGTGGACGACCTGCCCACCCTGCGGCATATCGACAGCTACCTCCAGGGCCATCCCAACATGAACAGCGTCCCCGGCGTGGACATGTCCACCGGCTCCCTGGGCCAGGGCATCTCCGCCGCCGCCGGCATGGCGCTGGCCGCCAAGCACGCCGGTAAGGGCTGCCGGGTGTATGCCCTGCTGGGCGACGGCGAAATCCAGGAGGGCCAGGTGTGGGAGGCCTTTATGCTGGCCCACCACTATGGGCTGGACAACCTGTGTGCCGTCATTGACAACAACGGACTGCAAATCGACGGCCCCATCGACAAGGTCATGAGCCCCTATCCCATCCCCGAAAAGCTGAAGGCCTTCGGCTGGAACGTGGTGGAGATCGACGGCCACGACTTCGACCAGATCGAGTCCGCCTTCGCCCAGGCTCGGGAGACCAAGGGCACCCCCACCGCCATCGTGATGAAGACCACCAAGGGCAAGGGGGTCAGCTTTATGGAGAACCAGGCTGGCTGGCACGGCAAGGCCCCCAACGACGAGGAATATGAGAAGGCCATGGCTGAGCTGAAGGCCCAGCTGGCAGAAGTGGAGGGGATGTAAGATGGCAGAAGTGAAGAAGATCGCGACCCGCGACAGCTACGGAAACGCTCTGGCCGCCTTGGGCGCGGAGCACGACGACCTGATCGTCTTCGACGCCGACCTGGCCGGGGCCACCAAGACGGGTACCTTCAAGAAGGCCTTCCCCGAGCGGCATTTCAACTGCGGCATTGCCGAGGGCAACATGATTGCCGTGGCCGCCGGGGCCTCCACCATGGGGCTGGTGCCCTTTGCGTCCTCCTTCGCCATGTTTGCCGCCGGACGGGCCTTTGAGCAGGTGCGCAACTCCATCGGCTACCCCCACCTCAATGTGAAGATCGGCGCCACCCACGGCGGCATCTCCGTGGGCGAGGACGGAGCCTCCCACCAGTGCTGCGAGGACTTTGCCCTGATGCGCTCCATCCCCGGCATGGTGGTCATGTCCCCCGCCGACGACGTGGAGGCCCGGGCCGCAGTGAAAGCCGCCTATGAGTACCAGGGCCCCGTCTACCTGCGCTTTGGCCGTCTGGCCGTGCCTGTGTTCCACGACGAGACCACCTTTAAGTTCGAGATCGGTAAGGGCGAGGTCCTCCAGGAGGGGACCGACGTGGCCATCATCGCCAACGGCCTGCTGGTGAACGAGGCCATCGAAGCGGGCAAGGTGCTGGCCGAGGCCGGTATCTCCGCCCGGGTGATTAACCTGTGCACCATCAAGCCTCTGGACGAGGAGCTGGTGCTGAAGGCCGCGAAGGAGTGCGGCAAGGTTATCACCTGTGAGGAGCACTCCGTCATCGGCGGCCTGGGCGAGGCGGTTTGCGCCCTGCTCAGCGAGAAGTGCCCCACCCCTGTGCGCCGCATCGGTGTCAACGACGAGTTCGGTCACTCCGGCCCCGCCGCCGCACTGCTCAAGCAGTTTGGGCTGTCTGCGGAGCATATCGTGGAGACTGCGAAAGACTTCTGTGGGAAGTAAATTGTTTTGAGAGTCAAAATCCCCCGGTTACCGCCTGCGGCGATGACCGGGGGATTTCTGATTTACAGCCCTGCATCCTGGAGAACACCGGGAACACGAAAGCGAAAAGGTCCTTTTCCTATACCCTTTTGTAGGTTGTGTACCGGAATTTGATCCCCTTATCTTCCATCTCCGGCCCCTCCTCTGTGAGGTGCCATTCCGGGCGGGCGTCCAGGTTGGGAAACCAGCAATCCACATCCGGAAATGCGTGGAGGATCTTTGTAACATAGGCGGTGCCGCACCGGTCCAGCAGGGCGGCGTACACCGACGCCCCTCCAATCACAAAGGCGTCTTCCGATGCGGCGGCCAGCAAGGCGTCCAGATTGGAGAATACCTCCGCTCCCTCAGGAGAAAAACCGGAGTTCCGGGACAAAATCAGGTTGCGCCGGCCCTTCAAAGGCCGTCCCCCGGGGAAGGTAGCCAGTGTCTTCCGGCCCAGAATCACCGGATGGCCAGTGGTGAGGGCCTTGAACCGCTTTAAGTCCTCCGGGATGTAAACCAGCTGGTCGCCATCCCTGCCGATGGCCCAGTTCCGGTCCACCGCAACAATTACATTCATGGGATACCTCCTACACCGCCACCGGTATTTTCCCCTCCAGGGGATGGGCCTGGTAGCCCTCCAGCTTCACGCTGGCGGGGGTGAAATCGTAAAAATCGGTAACGGACGGGTCCAGGCTGAACTTTGGCGCGTCGAAGGGGGTCCGGGCGATAAGCTCCTCCACCACGGGGATGTGGCGGTCGTAGATGTGGCAGTCAGCGATGACGTGGACCAGCTCGCCCGCCTCGAAGCCGGTCACCTGGGCGATCATGTGGAGGAGGACGGCGTACTGCATCACGTTCCAGCCGTTGGCGGTGAGCATGTCCTGAGAGCGCTGGTTCAGGATGGCGTTGAGAGTGTTTCCCGACACGTTGAAGGTCATGGAGTAGGCGCAGGGGTAGAGGGCCATCTCGCTCAGGTCGTGGTGGTTGTACATGATTGCCAGAATCCGCCGGGAGACGGGGTCGTGCTTCAGGTCCCAGAGGATTTTGTCCACTTGGTCCATATCCCCCTGGGGGTAGTGGTGCTTCACCCCCAGCTGATAGCCGTAGGCCTTGCCGATGGAGCCGGTTTCGTCCGCCCAGGCGTCCCACACATGGCTGTTCAGGTCGCGGATGTTGTTGGACTTCTTCTGCCAGATCCACAGCAGCTCATCCACGGCGGATTTGATATACTGCCGGCGCACCGTGAGGATGGGGAACTCCCGGCGCAGGTCGTAGCGGTTCACCACTCCGAACAGCTTTACCGTGTGGGCGGGGGAGCCATCCTCCCACCGGGGGCGGACCTGACGGTCGGTGTCCCACACCCCATGGGACAGAATATCTCTGCAATTTTGAATAAATACCTGGTCGGCGTAACTCATGGCGGATAGTTCTCCTCTGTTTCATAAAGTAGCCCAATTTTAGCATAAAACACGGCGAGGCGCAAGCCCCGCCGTGTCTCTTATGCGCCTTTGTATTTCTTCCGCGTGGCGATGCCGCCCCGGATGTGGCGCTCCGCCTTGTTCTGTTCCAGGACTTCCTTTACCTGGAGATAGAGCGTCCGGTTGAAGGTGGGCAGGCGCTCGGCCAGGTCCTTGTGTACGCTGGACTTTGATATCCCAAACTTTTGTGCCGCGGAACGCACCGTCGCCCGGTTCTCCAGAATGTAGAGCGCCAGCCGCTCGGCCCGTTCCTCCATATTTCCTTTCAAAGCACAACACTCCCCGACTTTTGCTGTTTCATCCTATGCAGCGCGGACCCAAGATATGAGATAGGAAAACAGCGGCCTGTATTTCGGCTTAAAAATCGGGCATACTTTTGAAGGAAATGCTTGCATCAAAAGGAAATTGATGCTAAAATAAGGGAGGTGGATTTCTTCGTGAAATCAGAAAATATATCTGTCAGGAGGGGCATTTTGATTGTTTTAAATATCCGATTGGACAACTTTTACGCTTTTAAGGACTTTCAAATGAATCTGACCTATCCAAAAAAGATCGTCGATTCCTATATCAAGGACGAGCACCTGGAGGGCCATCCTAATTTCCGTTACAAGAAGGTCAATATCATTATGGGCGCGAACGCCACAGGAAAAACCACACTGGGGTTTATACTCAGAGATATCTTTAATTTTATGGATAAAAAAAATTACACCTACCTCACCGACGCGATTCACGACAAGACCCGAGAAGCCTGTTTTGCCATTGATTTGGTATGTCAGGATAATGTTCTCTACTGTATTACCTGTACGATTACTCCCTGCGAAGACAGAAAATACAGCGCAGAGGACATCAAATTGGAGATTAGAAAGGAGAGCATCTGGGCAAAAGACAGCTATGAATCCTGTAAAAGACGTTTGGCTAAAAGTCCTTATTCGCCCTGTGAAACCTATCTGGAGGAATTGGAAAAGGTTAAGGGACTGTACGGGCTTTTTAGATTTCCAAAAGATACCAACCGCACTTTGCAGTTTGATTTTCGGGATAAAAAATATCAATTTGTTTTGGAGCATATTCTAAAAGCCCTGGACCCCTCCATCCAAAAGGTGGAACTGTCCCGGGATACGGATGACGCCTATGTGATTCGCTTTCAGAACGAGTCGATCATTCTGCAAAACAAGAACCCCTTCGACACAAACCGGCTCTCCAGCGGTACCAAGGCCGGTGTGGAGATTGCCGATGTTCTCTCCTCGCTCCTTCAGGGCCGCAATACGTTTTACTACTGCGACGAAAAGTTTTCCTACATCCACAGCGACATGGAAAAGGCGATTCTCTCCCTTATGGTGGATTCCATCCGCCCCAATGAGCAACTGTTTTTTACCACACACAACACTGATATCCTAGATATGAATCTGCCCAAGCACGCTTTTACCTTCCTGCGGAAGGACCCCAACAACATCGAGCACCCCATCTCCTGCGTCAACGCTTCCAGCCTGCTGAAGCGCAGCTCCGATTCCCTGAAGAACGCAGTGGAAAACGATTTGTTTTCCACCTCTCCGGCGGTGGACCTTATCTACGCAATTGCGGAACTTTGAGGGTGGAGAGGTGCGAAAATGAAAAGCAAATTTGTACAATATTATGTGGAGGGTGAAAACGAGGGAAAACTCGTCAACGTGCTTAAAACCGATTTAAAGGCGATCCGGCCAGGCAAAGTGCAAAAGCTGAATGTAGTCACCCAGGAGATAACAGACGCCCGTCTCATGACCCTTTGCTCTGGCACCATGGTTGTGCTGGTTTTCGATACGGACGCCGGGAATATCAACATTTTGAACAGAAATTTGGCTGTTCTGGAAGGATGTCCTGCGGTATCAGAACTTGTCACTATCCCCCAGGTCTTAAACCTGGAGCAGGAGTTGGTACGCAGCTGCTGCATAAAAAAGGCGGAGGAGCTGCTGGACAGCAGGTCCAAAAAGGATTTCAAAGCTGACTTTATCCGGGTCTCCAACCTGGCTAACAAGCTAAAGGAGCACCAGTTTGACATAAACCGTCTTTGGTGCGGCACCCCTCCAGCTCCATATCAAAGCATAGAAAACCAGTCTAAAAAAATAAAATTGTCCTAAAACACCTTCAGGCCATAAAAAACGCATACCTGTCCATCAGCCGGACAGGTATGCGTTTTATTTTACTGTTCCATCCTATGAGCCTTTTTCCGCGCCCGGTCATAGACTGGGAAAAGGAGTGATGGAGGTGGGCAACCTTTTGGACTACCTGGCCTGGCGGGGGGACCTGTCTCTGGACCGGGTCCCCTTTGGCCCTGTGGACGGGCTGGTCCTGTCCGTGCTGTCCTACGTCCACTTCGACGGCCCGGCCCAGGGGGAGAAGCCCGTCCCCCTGGGGGAGGCGGCGGAGGAGTACCTGGCCCTTCCGGCCGCCCGGCGGGGCCGCTGCCGGTGTGAGACGGACCTTGCCCTCCTCCGGGCACTGGCCCGCGCCCGCCGGTTTGCCCGGCTGGGGCTGTGCCGCTGTGCCGACCGCTTTGTCCCCAAAGAGGAGACCCAGTTTGCCGCACTCACCGTCCTGCTGGACGACGGCTCTGCCTTTCTGGCTTTCCGGGGAACCGACGGCACCCTGGTGGGCTGGAAGGAGGATTTTAATCTCAGCTTTATGGACGTGGTGCCCGCTCAGCTGGAGGCGGCGGGGTATATTCAGGACTTTGCCGCGTCCTTCCCCGGACAGCTGCGGCTGGGGGGTCACTCCAAGGGGGGCAACCTGGCGGCGGCAGGGGGTGCTTTGACCGCGGTGAAGGTGCGGGACCGGATCGCCAGCGTGTGGTCCTTCGACGGCCCCGGTCTCACCCCCTACCTGCTGGCCCGGCCGGGCTATCAGGAGCTGCGCACCCGTCTGCGCAGCTTTGTGCCCCGGTCGTCGGTGGTGGGGCTGCTGCTGGCCCACGAGGAGCCCCACACCGTGGTGGACAGCGACCAGCAGGGCCTGTTCCAGCACGACCCCTACTCCTGGCAGGTGCTGGGGCCCGACTTTGTCCGGCTGGAGGAGGTGGATGCCGGCAGCCGTCTCATCGACCGGACCCTGAAAAACTGGCTGGCCGGGCTGACCGGCGCCCAGCGGGAGACGGTGGCGGATACCCTGTATGAGCTGCTGTCCTCCGGCGACGTCAGGACGGTAAAGGAGGCCCTGGAGCCCAGGCATCTGGCCGGGGTCCTCCGGGCCGCCCTGGACGCCGACCCCCAGGACCTGCTTACCGTGGCCGGATCACTGGCCCGTCTGGCGGGGGCGGCTCTGCGGGCGCTATAACGGCAAAGAGGCTCCCCCCCTTGTGGGAGAGCGCAAAAAAAGCGGGCGGACAATGTCCGCCCCTGCATAAGGGACACACCTCGGCAAACGACGGAATCCCCCGCCACCGGACTGCGTCCGGCGGCCCTCCCCCTTTTGGCAAGGGGGGCTTTTCGGCGCAAAACGGTCCGTTCCTGCTCCAAAGGCCCCCTTGCTAAAGGGGGCTGGCATTTGCGAAGCAAATGACTGGGGGATTCCGTATCTCACTGACTGGAAAGGCCGCCCCTACATCTTCTCAATAATGTTCGCTGTGTGTTTCAGCTTTCGGTCCCCGGGGTTGCGCCGGTTCAGCTTGGACACCAGGGCGGATATCTCTCCCTGGGTTTGCTCCACCTCCGCCTGAAAGGCCCGGGCGGACAGCCGCAGGGCCCCGTGGCCCAGAATAATCATCTGCTCCAGAGCATCGGAGGTGGCCACCCGGACCCGGTGTTCTCTGCCCAGGTCATAGGTGGCTTTTTCGATGTAGGAGTCTGCCGTCTCGGCCTCTTTGGTGTAGACCACGTAGATGTTGTTTTTCTTCTCCACCGAGCCGGGATTTCCCTTCACCTTGTAGGCGTCGAACACCAGGATTACCACGCATTGGCGGAAGCCCTGGTAGTTTGACAGAATATCCTCCAGCGCGCCCCGTGCGGCGGGCATGTCCTGCCGGGCCAGGGCAGTGAGCTCGTCCCAGGCGAAAATGATGTTGTAGCCGTCCACCAGGAGGTACTCCGGGCCGGTTTTCTGCTCCCGGATGGCGTATTTCCCCTCGTCCAAGCTGGTGCGGGCGGGCTTCTTCTGGGGCTGGAAGGCGCCCGTCCCCCGATCTACCCTGCCGTAGGTGCGCTCGAAGACGGCCAGCAGCTCCTTATCCTGCTCCAGACTGCCCCCCCGGTACTGCCGCTCCCCGCCCGAGGGGGCGGCCGGTTCCGGGCGGGGTGCTTCTTCTCCCAGTCTCAGGCCGCTGTCCACGTGCATGTGGTCCCGGACCTTGTTCCACTTGACAGTTACCCCCGCCCCGTGGGAGCAGAACACCGAATCGGGCGGGTTGTCCACATCCCGCTCCGGGTCGTAGGCCAGGCGGGAGACAATTTCCTCCTGATTGGCGCAGGGCTCATACCCCCGGAGGGCGCAGGACAGCCGCCCCCGGCCCCGGGTGTAGGCGGTGACCTCCCGCCAGTAGTCCCGCAGGCCGGCCACCGGGGCGTGGCCTGTCAGGACGGACAGCTCCCCCTCCTGTTCCGGTCCTTCCACGCTGCCCCCCATGGTCTGGAGGTCGTTCATGGCCCGGCCCACACAGTCGGGGGGGAGATCCAGCCGGAAATCGTAGTGGGGCTCCAGCAGGATGCTGTCCGCCTGCATCAGTCCCTGGCGCACCGCCCGGTAGGTGGCCTGGCGGAAGTCGCCTCCCTCGGTATGCTTCACGTGGGCCCGGCCGGCCACCAGGGTGATTTTCACGTCGGTAATGGGCGACCCGGTGAGCACCCCCCGGTGGCGCTTTTCCGTCAGGTGGGTGAAAATCAGCCGCTGCCAGTTCAGGTCCAGCTGGTCGGTGGGGCAGGCGGAGGTGATGCGAAGCCCGCTGCCCCGCTCCCCCGGCTCCAGCAGGAGGTGGACCTCAGCGTAGTGCCGCAGGGGCTCGAAGTGGCCTACTCCCTCCACCGGGCCGGTGATGGTCTCCCGGTAGACGATGTTCCCGGCGCCAAAGGAGACCTCCGTTCCGAAGCGCTCCCGGATGAGCCGGGTGAGCACCTCCAGCTGGACCTCTCCCATGAGCTGGAGGTGGATCTCCCCCAGAGTCTCGTTCCATACCACCCGGAGCTGGGGGTCTTCCTCCTCCAGCTGGCGAAGATTGCGGAGGGCAGTGTGGACGTCGCAGGCAGGGGGGAGGATGACCTGATAGGTCAGCACCGGCTCCAGCTCGGGCCCGGCGGCGGGGGGCTCCACACCGAAAACGTCCCCCGGACGGGTCCCGGTCAGGCCGGTGAGGGCGCACACCGTTCCCGCCGGGGCTTCGTCGATGGTCTGGTACTTGGCCCCGGAGTAGACGCGGATTTGATTGACCTTCTCCTCCCGCAGCAGGGCGCGGACCTTGAGCGACCCGCCGGTGATTTTCACATAGGTGAGCCGGTCGGCTCCGTCCCGAGCGATTTTGAAGACCTGCGCCCCGAAGCCGGTGGGGTAGGAGGGGGACAGGGTGTACCGGGACAGGCCGTCCAGCAGCTCCTCCACCCCCTCCAGCTTCAGCGCCGAGCCGAAGAAGCAGGGGAAAACCAGCCGCCGGGCGACGAGGGCGGCGGCGTCCCCGGCCGTGACCGGTCCCCCCTCCAGATACCGGTCCATCAGGTCCTCGTCCAGGGAGGCCAGGTCCTCTGTGACCGGCTCCAGCCCCTGAGAGAAGTCCAGACAGCCGCCGTCAAGCCTGTCCTGGAGCTGGGCCAGGAGGGCGTCCCGGTCCGCCCCTGCCAGGTCCATCTTGTTGACAAAGAGGAAGGTGGGGATGGCGTGCCGCTCCAGCAGCCGCCACAGGGTGCGGGTGTGGCCCTGGATGCCGTCGGTGCCGCTGATAACCAGCACAGCGCAGTCCAGCACGGACAGGGTGCGCTCCATCTCGGCGGAGAAGTCCACATGCCCCGGGGTGTCCAGCAGGGTGAGGGCGGTATCCCCCCAGGAAAATTCCGCCTGCTTGGAGAAAATGGTAATACCCCGCTCCCGCTCCTGGGCGTCGGTGTCCAAAAAGGCGTCCCGATGGTCCACCCGGCCCAGCCTGCGCACCGCTCCACTGAGGTATAAAAGCCCTTCGGACAGGGTGGTTTTGCCCGCGTCCACATGGGCCAACATTCCCAAAACCAGCTTCTTCATCCGGTCTCCGCCCTTCGCGTGTCATTTGTTCCATGATACATGGTGTGTACCGCTCCTGTCAAGGGCGAAGCTCCCGCCGAAAGGGATGGACATTTTCCCCTTAAACAGGTATAATATCCAAAAATCATCCTGTTTGGAGGAGCGGACCATGCTCTATCGCTTTATCTGGATATTCTTCATCTACGCCTTTCTGGGCTGGTGCACCGAGGTGAGCTATGCCGCCCTGGTGACCGGAAAATTTGTCAACCGGGGCTTTCTCAACGGCCCCGTCTGCCCGATCTACGGCTTTGGCGTGGTCATTGTGCTGACTTTTCTCACCCCCCTGGCGGACAACCTGCTTCTGCTGTTCCTGGGCTCGGTGGTGCTCACCTCCGCTCTGGAGTGGATCACCGGCTTTGTACTGGAGAAGCTGTTCCATCAGCGGTGGTGGGACTACTCCGACCAGCCCTTTAACCTCAGCGGCTACATCTGTCTGCGCTTTTCCATCGCCTGGGGCTTTGCCTGTATGTTTGTGGTCAAGCTGCTCCACCCCACGGTGCTGCTGTTCATCCGAATCATCCCCCAGGCACTGGGCGTTGTCCTGCTGGTACTGCTGGGGGCGGTGATGGCGGTGGACCTGGCCGCCACCATATCCGCCATTGTCAAGCTTAACCACCGCCTGGAGCAGCTGGACGAGCTGGCCGCCAAAATTAAGGAGGTCTCCAATGAGTTCGGGGAGAACCTGACAGACCGGGTGCTGGACGCCGTCGAGCGGGGGGCAGACTGGAAGGAGGATCTGGACGAGCTGGCCTTCCGGCTGGCCGAGCGCCGGGCGGAGCTGGCCGATGAGCGGGAGGAGCGGGAACAGCGGAGGGAGGAGCTTCTGGCCCAGGCCCGGCTCCAGCTGGAGGAGTGGCACACATCTATGCAGGAGCTGCTGGTCCGCGAGTCCTTCGGCCACCGGCGCCTGCTCAAGGCCTTCCCCCGGCTGCGCTCCATCGACCATCAGAGCGCACAGGAGCGCCTGCGCCGGCGGATGGAATATTTTAGAAAACGGTAGGTTTTCCCCTTTACAATACCGGAAATTTCATGATATAATGTTTCACATTATGTAGATGGAGGAGGGTCCCGGCTATGGACGAACTGCAAAATCTCAAATACCGCATGGAACAGGAGCGCCCCGCCCCCTGGGAGGACCTGCCTGACATTGCCCTATATATGGACCAGCTCATCTCCTATATGCCCCGGCAGCTCATCCGCTTTGACGAAGGGAATGTCCTCACCTCCGCCATGGTAAACAACTATATCAAAGACGGTCTGGTTCCCCGGGCGGAGGGCAAGCGGTACGGCCCCATCCACCTGGGCTACCTCACCGCCGTGGTGGCGCTGAAACAGGTGCTGTCCGTCCGGGACATCGGAGCCCTGATGGGGGCCGGCCGGGCGCTGGAGAAGAGTCCTCCGGAGCAGTACGCCTACTTTCGGGATGCCCTGGACCATGCCCTTACTGATACCGCCCAAGCCATCGACCCGGAAGCGGACGAGTCTGACCTGGCTAAAATGGCCCTGGATTTCGCTGTGCGCAGCTACGCCAATCAGCTGGCCTGCCAGCGGATCCTTCATATCCTCCAGCCGCAGGAGGAGAAGAACCGTAAAAAATAGTAAAGGAGTGTTTCCCTTGTCCGATTTTATTATCTTAACCGATTCCTCCGCCGACCTGGATGCCGACATGGTCCGCCAATTGGACATTCAGGTTCTGCCTTTGGCCTTTATTATGAATGAGCATACCTATTACAACTACCCTGACAACCGGGATATGGACCCCCACATTTTTTATGACCGCCTGCGCAAAGGGGAGTTGGCCACCACCAACGCCGTCAACGTGGCCCAGTACACAGAGACCCTGGAACCCCTGCTCCAGGCGGGGAAGGACGTGCTTATTCTGGCTTTCTCATCCGGCCTGTCCAACACCTACAACTCCTCCCGGCTGGCAGTGGAGGAACTGAGCGCCCAATATCCCGACCGGCGGCTGTACACCGTGGACACCCTGTGCGCCTCCCTGGGCCAGGGGCTGCTGGTGTGGTATGCCGCCCGCCAGCGGGACCTGGGCCACTCCATCGAGGAGGTCCGGGACTGGGTGGAGGATCACAAGCTGAACCTGTGCCACCAGTTCACCGTAGACGACCTCCATTTCCTCAAGCGGGGGGGCCGTATCTCTGCCGCCACCGCCATGGTGGGCTCCATGCTCCACATTAAACCCGTCCTCCATGTGGACAACGAGGGCCACCTCATTAATATCGGCAAGGCCCGGGGCCGGCATGCCTCCCTCAAGGCCCTGGTGGACCGGATGGAGAATACCGCCATTGACTCCGGAAGTCTCACCGTCTTCATCAGCCACGGCGACTGCCCGGAGGACGCCCAGACGGTGGCGGAGATGGTTAAAAAGCGCTTCGGTGTACAGGACGTCTATATCAACTACGTCGGCCCTGTCATCGGCGCCCACTCCGGTCCGGGTACGCTGGCCCTGTTCTATATGGGAACGGACCGTTAACCCCATGGCAGACCAGTGGAAAGACGCCTGGTTTCAGGACTGGCCAAGAAAATAGATTGGATGTGTAACCATGGACGAGATCAAATGGCTGGAAATTGCCGTCAACACCACCCCGGATCAATTGGACCAGGTGTGCGCAAAATTAGCCGCCGCCGGAATGGACAGCCTGGTGATTGAGGACGAGCAGGATTTTCTCTCCTTCCTGGAGCAAAACCGGCAATATTGGGACTATGTGGACCAGGACCTGCTGGACCGGATGAAGGGGGTTACCCGGGTGAAGTTCTACGTCACCGACGACGAGGACGGAAAACAGCAGCTGGAGCAGTACACCCGGGGGCTGGACCAGGAGTTTACTGCCACCCCCCTCACCGACAACGACTGGGCCTACAGCTGGCAGAAGTACTACAAGCCCCTGGAGATCGGCACCCGGCTCTACGTGGTGCCCCAGTGGCTGCGGGAGGAGCCCGTCCCCCGGGGGCGGGTGCCCTTCTACCTCAACCCCGGCCTCACCTTCGGCACCGGCTCCCACGCCTCCACCCAGCTGTGCCTGGAGGGGGTGGAGGAGCACACCGTACCCGGCCGGGACGTGCTGGACCTGGGCTGCGGCAGCGGAATTTTGTCCATCGCCGCCCTGTGCCTGGGGGCACGGTCCGCCGTGGCGGTGGACATCGACCCCAAGGCGGTTGACGTAGCATATGAGAACGCCGCCCTCAACGGCATCGGCCGGGACCGGTACACCGTCCGGGCGG
>CANPFP010000051.1 GCA_947573385.1 uncultured Bacillota bacterium
CAGAAAGAACATGACACAGTTCAGAAGAGAATAGGCAATTCAATTTATTTATATGCTTTCTAAAGAACCTCAACTCATCGGCTGAATGGAAAGCCGCCCTGTAAAAAAGAGTGCTATATACAGCCAATGCATCCAAGCCACCTTCGGATATTTGTTTTCCAAACTCATATAAGCATCTATCCACAGATTGCCTTATTGTAAAGTTTTCTGCAATAATGTACTCGTAAAACGCCTCGATAACATAATACTTTAGTTTATAAAACTCGCTCATGCTTATTGTTCTCCTTAAACACCGCCATCACTCATCACTCAGCCTGCGTGACCGAGGTACGCATGGGCAACACCGGCCTCACCGTTTGTGATGCTTCTGCCAACGGCGTAGGCCAAGGGAATAATCTATCATGTAAAGTAAGGGCATTCCTGCAATGAATATCCAAAAACATTCATTTACAAATAGAAACTCACAAATAGATATTAGATTTGTCACAAACGGTGAATAAAGAAAATCCGACTCCAAAAGCACAAGCGCAAGAACTATAAGCAGAATTACAATCTCGCAGAAAAGCCAAGGGAAGATGACTACACAATAAATACATCCTAAAAGCGGAAGTTTATTTCGATCCTCTGGTGCTGTTTCAGAATCTTTTGATCTGGTACGCCGGGGAGAAATCAAAATACTTTGCAGTTTTTTGTTCCGAACCCGATAATAAAATTTCGATGATAACAAGAAAGGAAAATAGCAGGAGCATAAATTTTCGAGCAATATAGCTATTATCGCAAAACAGACCCATCCCATGATAGGGGGCAAGCAATTTTCAATCGTTATCATAACAAAACCACCTCCTGCATCTGTATTTAGTCTACCACAACAGCCGCCATTTTTCCACCATTTTTCATGGAAAGCGTATGACAAACCGGCACAGACGGGAGCCGGAACGAGGGCCGGGCGCAAGGGTAACGGGTTTGCGCACCTGCCCTTGACAAAAAGCCTAACAGAAATTTCAGATGTATGATGGCTCCAGCCGCAGGACCCACGCCTCCGGGACGGCCTCCTCAATCAGCTCCCGGTTCAGGTTATACCAGCTACCACACTTGTCCATGATGATGGCGTCTGTGGTGACTACGTTCTCCAGGCGTGAGAGAACGCCGTCCACGCTGGGGTGCAGCTTCACTTGGACCCGGACGCCCCGCTCCGCCGCCTTGTCCAGCAGCAGCGCCCGGAGGCGTCCGGAATTGGACACCTGCTGATCCAAGTAGAACAGGGCCTCTCTGACACCCAGGGCCTCCAGCCGGGCCAGCAGAAGCTCCACGGCCCGCACCGTCTTGTCCACGATGCGGTAGCTCCCCCGCAGTCCGGCCAGATCCCGGATGGTGCCGTCCATGCCCTCCAGGAGCAGGGAGCCGGACAGGGCCACCTCCAGGGTGATGATGGTGTTGAAGCCGTCCAGCACCAGGGCCTCCGGGGCCTCCCGGAGCCGCTTCCGTTCCCGCTCCTCCAGAGCGGCGCGGGGAGAGGTAATCCGGGCCAGGGCCAGCCGCTGGCGCTCCGAGAGCAGGTGGTGGTTGCCCACGAAGGTGGAGGCGGATTTGGTGTCGTATCCCCGGTCCAGCAGGAACGCCAGCTCCTGGGCGGCGGCGTTCAGCTTGTCTGCGGCCTTGGGGCCAAATTCGGTTGTATCTTTCGGCACATAACCGCGTTTGACAGTTTCCACGATTGCCTCAATCCTTTATACAAATGTTAGGTCTATTTTAGCAATTTGTTTCATGGAGCCTATGGCAGTACATTTCAATCTCACCTGATGATAACATCTCTTGGAGAACAGCCCCTATGACTTCTTCCGACATTTCAGATACCAAGATCATTGCCTCTGCACAAAAGTAAGAACCGTTTAGGCATTCACCAGACCGCTGATTTTTCTTTCTCAGCGTTTCAATGTTCTGGTAGGTGAAGAAGGTGGCACCCCATCTGCTCCCATCGTTCAACTCAAAAACGACATCCGAATTGCTGTCGAAACGGTCTGTTGAATCTTGAGACTCTAAAAACTCGAACCAGATACTTTTTATTGCCAGCTCCTGAGTGGCGGCCAGCTTGGCCGCAGCCTTGAGGCCAAATTCGACGGTATCTTTCGGCATATAGCCGCGTTTGACAGTTTCCATGGCGAGTTCAGCCCTTCATATCCTGTTTCTGATGCACTTGGATTTTATTTCTGTTACACACGGGAAAAAAGTAAATCATTATCTGTTTTGCAGATATATGATAACTCTCGTATATAAAAAATCTCCACCACCTCTGCGCATGATATCGGCAGTTTCGCATAGTGCTCGATATTTTCACGCGAGGAACTTTGTGCCCCTTTCCTTAATTTGCTGGACGCGTTCCAGAGCCTGAATTCAGATGAACCTTCTGGTGGTAAAACCGCAAATTCTACGAAATAGGCATGAGAAACAGATCGATTTCCTCCTTGAACGCAAAACTTTTTATAGAGTTTTTGGGGCATTTCGTAGATTACTTCAGGGTAGCCATTTTTAGTTGAATGGTTGCGGATAGCAAATCGGTAATAACATGAGTTATCTCGAACACCATATAACCTGCTGCTAACGATATACAATTCCCCAGTTCTTATAATCAATTCACCATTCAATATACGCTTTAGATTACGTTTTATTTTAATAATTGCATATATGGACATAAAGCTAAGACCGAAAGGAGCCAAAGTAAACAGCAAAAAAAGCGGTGATTTCATTCCTTCAAGGCCTTCCCCACTAGAATGTATGATAGCAAATGGTACTATGAAAAAGAAGAAAGGTAACGTTCCATAATTTAATAAGGTTGGAACATATACTTCTGCTGTTCTTTGACTGCCCTGTATTTTGACCGACTCATAATGCCCCCAAATTTTCATGACTAAATCAAGCCTTTCAAATTTCTTGCTTTGATTATACCATCTTCCTTCTCCCACTTCAATCAGCTTTCAGAAAAGAACCACCCAGCCTCTTGCCTTGACAACCCCGTTGGCAGGGTCTACTATAAACGCAGAGAAGCGCCGGCGGGCGCTGTTGAACAGGAGGCGGTTTTATGAAGTATGTCCGGCGGATCGTCTACTGCCTATTGCTGACGGCGGCGGCGAATGCCCTGCCGCTGGTCTGGCTTCTGTACGCAGAATGGTCAGTTTCTGGTGCCGGGTGGCTGTTTCTTCCTCTGGCGGCGGCGTTCCTTTGGGTGAATCTCTGGCCTATTCCGAAGTCCGGCCCCACTAAGCGCATCCAGCGGTTGGCGGAGGGCTGTGAGCTGCTATGGCTGTTCTTCGTGACCGCTACGGCCACCGTCCTGCTCCAGCTTCTCTGGCTGGCGGTTCACCCTCCTGGAGCCCCAAGAAGCGGGGGATCTCCCACGGGGATGTGGTGGATCTGAACCGGGAGAACATCCGGGGCTTCGATGTACGGGAGTTCTATGTAAAGCTGGCGGCAGATTTGAAACGCCGGGGGTATTGAGGTACATATATAGGGAGAGTAATTATGCGATATAATTCATGGGATGAACTAAAAAAGGAGACCCCGTTTTATGACGGAGAATGGGACAGTGACAAATTAAAGGAATACTTGATTCAATCGTGCAACCAAAACTTTCATCTGCAAATTGATCTTTACTTCGCGCAGTTTCAGAGCGATGGAGGCTTGGCAGATTTGCTGTTTGAATTTTTGCTGAATGAGGACTATGATGGATCTGACTGTCAAATTGGTGCTGCCTATTATATTAGCAGGTTAGACAGGAGCGTGCTGAAAGAGCGTAAGACGTTAGTGTTGAAGGCACAGGCCAATGAAGTGTTCTGGCGCAGGCCCTTCCAAACAGATGATTACTTAGAGTGGATATAAAACTATTTTTTGCTAGAAAAATGGGCTAAAACACAGCTTGCAACCCATAGTTGCGGAATAGTTGGTAGCAGCAACACGGCCTGATGCCGTAAAATCGCCCCATGGGGAGGTGATTTCATGGCTGCGGGATTTTGGGGTATGTACGGCTTACAGTTCTGTCAGATCCTTGTCTGCTTTGCTTGGCTTTCTGCCAGAGCAGTGTCTATCCTAACGACCGTTAGGGCGTTTTTGTCATTTTCTCTGTCTTTAACTCTCCCTTAGAGTGGGTCCTTCTGGTTGGTTCACAGTGGACCTACCCTCGGTTCTCCGCCAGGGCGCAATGACCCCCTGGCGGAGAACTTAAATTTTGTCACGCTACATCAGCCGGTACAAATTTGAGCTGAGGCTTCCATTCTCACGAAAGCGCCGCTCCTTGGAGATTAGCTCCGCCCTGCACAGATCGTCCAAGGCCCGCTTGACGGTAGAGCGGGACAGCCGCAGCTCGGCGGAGATCGTGCGTATCCCCGGCCAGCACTTGCCCTCGTTGTCGGCGTGGTCCTTCAGGTACATATACACAGCCCTTGCTCGGTGGTTCAGATCGGATTGATAGATCTTCTCGAAGTATCCCATAGACTACTCCTGCCCCCCATCTGTGCGAACGACCACGGGGGGAGGAGGCTCCCGCCTGGTGCGTCTGGCCTGGGCGTAGGACGCGCCGCCTCTGGCAGTTGGAGTTTTCGGAGGAACCGGGGGAGCGGGAGGGGTATCGCTCTCCGCCGGCTGTGCGTGGTGACAGCGGAAGATCGCCTGCTCCAGCTCCTGCTTGTTGGCATAGGCCACGGTGCGTGCGGCCCGCTCCGGCAGCAGATACGGATCACCGAAGGAGATGCCCCAGTCCAGGAAGAGCCTGAGCCGTGTCTGCATGGGGTGCGTCCCCGTCTTCATCACTACAAACTGGCCCTTGGGGATGGACTTCAGCTCATCCGGCGTCATGAGAGGCCGCTCCATCATCTGGAGGGAGCGGCTGGCGCTGTCTTTTCCGCCGCCCTTGCTCACCGAACCGCTCATGACGGTGCGGCTGCCCAGGGCCTTGGACAGCACCTCGGCGGTCTGAGAGTTGGGGGCGAAGCCGCCGAAGATCGTGTCCTGTGTATTGTCTACTATGATCTCCGCGCCCTCCTTGCCGTAGTTCTTCTCCAACTGGGCAAGGCTCTGGATGATAGGCACCAGGGTCAGCTTGCGGGAGCGGCCGGCGCTGAACAGAGGCAGGATGTCGAAGGCGGGCATGGTGCCCAGCTCATCGCAGAACAGCACCACCCGGTTGGGCAGCTTGCCGCCGTTCTCGTCCGCCACAGAGAACAGCTCACGGGACAGCGTCTGGATCATCAGGCCGGCCATGAAGTTCTTGCTGGGGTCTTCTTCCGGCAGAACGAGGAAGATGGCGGACTTCTGGGAGGCAAAGGCTTCCGCGTCAATGGCACTGTCGAAGCACAGCACCTGCTCCAGCTCGGAGTCCAGGAAAGCATTCAGCCTGGACAGCACCGTGGACATGACCGAGGCCATGGCCTGCTCCGCCGAGTTGAGTGCGGCGCCAGCGAACCACCGGGCCTTGTGCGTGTCGGGAAGTGTGTCCATCATGACCTGAAAGCCGTTCTTGCCCTTGGCGGTCTTGCTGGGCGCCAGCAGATCCTGCACCAGCTTGAACACGCTGACGATGTGCCGCCGCTCCTGGGGAGCCTCCTCTGTGGGCGGCAGATACTCCGCCAGCAGGAGAACGACTGCTGTGAGCAGTCCCTCAGCGGCATCGTAGAAAAATGCGTTCTGCCCGTAGTTTGAGGCGTCTCCCTCCGGGTTTATGATAGTTTTCGCCAGAATTTTGGCGTATTTCTCCGCCTTGGCTCTCGCCGCCAGATTGGACGGCTGTTCCCGGCAGATGTCCATGTAGCGGTTGATGAGCGTGAGGAGGTTGTACCCGTCTGACCTGGTGGGATTGCGCAGGTCGATCACCGCCACCTTGTAGCCGTAGTGCTGCAAGGCCACAGCGCCATAGTTCCGGGCCAAATCCCCTTTTGTATCAAGGGCCAGGAAGCTCATCCCGCTGGCGCAGGCGTACTCCATGTTGGGGTAGAGAAAGAACGCCGTCTTGCCCACGCCGGACGCGCCGATCATCAGGCAGTGGATATCGTCCGTGTCCACCAGGGCGGTGACGGCGTTCTTCTTTCCGACGCACCCCAGTACCAGCCCCTGCGCTTTGGGCAGGTTCTTGCCGGAGCGCCACTCGCTCACATGGAAGGGGATGTGCCGGTAGGTCTGCTGGATCTCCTTCCTGTTGGCCCAGCGGGCGGTTCCATGCTGGCCGTCGCCAACCGTCTTGGACTTGATGTTGTCCAGATTCCCACTTCCGGAGAAGTGCGTGGCGGCGGCGATGAGCAGAAGCATCCCGCCCGCCAGTAAAATTAACATGATCGTCTGCGGCGTCATAAATTCACCCCATTTCTTGTTGTAGTGCCGCTTGTTCCTGTTTCTGCTGCTGTTTCAAAACGTCCGCCTCATACTTGACGGATATCTTTGCGCAGGACAGCGCCAGCTCCAGCCAGCCTTCCGTCAGCTGTCGTTTTTCCGCCTCACTGCGGATGCCAGGCTTGGAGGCCAGCTTCAAAACAGCATGAGCCTGTTCCGCCAACACAGCGGTGCGGCTGTTCAGGCTGCTCCGATTCTGGTGGGGATGGATACAGCTCCGCAGTTGCTCCAACAGTTCCTCACTGCTATGTGGTTCACCCAGCTGACGCAGCCCCCGGCCATAGGCGTACAGAGCCAGCGCGGAGGCCAGCTCGATGCAGGTCATGGCTCCCTCCGGGTAGTCCCTGCGGAGATTCATCTCATATCCGCAGAGCGCATTTGTCAGCTCCCGGCCTACCCGTTCTGGAATGACACACTCCTCCATGTAGACTCCGATCCTGCCGCAGACCTCCGAAGCGGCAATAAGCTGGGGATGCTCCTCCGCCTCCTGAGCAGGGAGACCACGCCGGGCCTTGAGATCCTCGTTCCAGTCCTTGTGTTCGGACTGGAGCATCCCCACATCGTCATAGCCGTGTTCATGGAGGATCTCCGCCAGCCGTCCGCTGGCCTCGATGCCCGCCTCGTCGTGATCCAGGCAGAGACAGACGGTGCGAAGGCAGGGGTTCCGCTCCAGCATCCAGAGCATGGCGTGTTCCGCGGTCCCACACAGGGCCACGAAGCTGTGTTCCTGCCAGCCTCGGGGGTAGCGGGAGAGGAAGGACATCAGGTCAATGGGCGCCTCAAAGACATAGAGGCGGTTGCTGGTCCCGGTGTAGTGGAAGCTGCACCGGGGATCGCTGCCCTCCACGTTGATGCGGAAGGTTTTGCCGAGGCTGTTGAGGCTGCGCTTGTGGGCGTGGCGCGGGACGCCGTTTTCATCCTTACCGACGAAGACGGCGTTGTGATACTCTCTGTCCTTGAATTTCTCACAGCTCTCATACAGCAGTCCCGCCCGGACAAAGGCATTGACCACGTTCCGGTCCAGGAATCGGTGCTTGAGCAGGTAGGCGTACATCCGCCGCATCTCCCGGCCGGCAGAGGGCAGTGCAAATTCCTTTTTGGGCTTTTCCTCCTGCTTTTGGGCGGAAGCGTAGACGATTCCCTGTTCCCCGCCCAGCAGACAGGTGATGGCCTCTGGGTAGGAGAGGTTATAGAACTGCTGGACGAAGGAGATGGGGCCGCCGCCTTCCTTTATGGCATGATCGTACCACTCATTGCCCTGGACGGTGATGCTGTGATCACTGGCCAGACGGTACTCCGGCCCGGAGCGGATCAGCTTCTCCCCCTGATGGCGGAGGAACTCCACCAGATCCACCTCGCTGGCCCGGAGCTTCTGCTCCTCGGTAAAATGGATATAGGGCATTTTCTTCACCTCCTGATAAACGCAAAAAGCCAGAGCGCCGTGTCTGTGGCGCTCTGGCTCTGATTGGTTTTGATATTCTTATGACGGGGACGCCGGATCATCCTCCTGCTGGGGGAACGTAGGGAAGACAACGCTGGCTGCGGACGCCTGCTGTAACTTCTCCCAGATGGATTCACGGTAGATCCCCGCGCCCTTGATAGCGGTTTCGGACAGGTCGAAGCGGTAGTATTTCGCTGTGTGATCCTCCGTCCAGTACGGGTAGGTGAAAAGATAGAACCGTTCCGCCTGCTCGTGACCGGCAAGGTAGAGCAGAAGCTGTGGCAGGTTGATGTTGCCGCAGTGGGCAAAGACCCGGCCTTCCCGCCAGCACATGAACTCTCCGTCATAGGACGGCTTCCCCTCCTGCCGCATCTGGCGGAGGGCGTTGGCGCGTATTCTTTCGATCTCTGTGTGAGCAAACCGCTTCCAGCGGGTTTCCCGCGCCAGCTCCGAGTAGACCTCCATCATCTCGCTGTCGCTCTGGATGTCGCTGTCGTAGGGATAGATGTGTTCCGTGACCGTGATCTTTCCATACTCCAGCAGGAAGAGCGTCACCGCCAGAGAGTGTTCATCCGCCAGGATGGAACCACGATCCCGCCCGGAATAGGAGTTCATGATCTCGTCCAGACGCTTGGCGGAGTCAAAGTCACTTGAAAAGTTCAGCTCCATGTGGTGGCCTCCTGTAAGAATCTCTTTTGAACATTATACACGGGAGAGCCCTTTCGCACAAGAGGCCGCGCCCCCATGCGAGACTTTTGGAGATCCTCTGGAGCGGCGGTCATCGGAGCTGCTGGACCGGCTCCTCATGGTCGTCGAGCAGATCCGTCTCGCTGGCCCGGAGCTTTTGTTCCTCAGTAAAATGGATATAGGGCACTTTCTTCACCTCCTTGACAAAAAAACTCAGAGCGCCATAGGGCGCCCTGAGTTTGCATTTCATATGTTCAGTTTTCTCGTTTGTAGTGCGGCTGGGGGACATAGTCCTCATTTTTATACTTCTGATATCGCTCTCGCCGCCGTTGCGCCGATTCAATTGATTTTAGAGAGTCTTCATCATAGAGGATCGGTTCATCACAGACAGCGTCCAGCAGGATTCTCTCCAGATGCTCCCGTTCTGCGTATTGTTCCAAGCTGGCCATGACAAAGGCGTCCCGGACGTATCCGGCACTTTCCGCCATCAGCTCCTGGTCCATATAGTAGCCATGCTGTTCTGCAAAGAAGGTCAACATCATAACGACTGTTCTGGTGTTTCCTTCACGGAACGGATGGATCTGCCAAAGCCTTGGAAAGCATTGCGCAAGGTAGTGGACAAAGGCGTCCCGAGAAAAATCCTTCCACTTGAGTAAGTGAATCGACTGAAACGCCGATTCCAAGTCCTGCGGGATATTCTCGTCATTGCTATACCACACGCTCCGCCCACCCAACAGGCGTTCTCTCTTTTCGATATTGATGATCCGATACTGCCCGGCCCATGAGTAGACTCCACCAAACAGGAACTTGTGTATCTCACACAGACCCGCTGGAGAAAAATTCTGGAACCCTCTTTTGTAGAGGACCATCATCTTGGCCCGAGACTGTTCCGCCTCCACCAGGTCGAGAGTCTTTTCATCCAGAATATCCAGTTTGTTTCGCAGAACGGTACTGCCCTCATAGAGATATGGATCAGCCATTCCGCCGCACCTGCTCCGCTAACTTTTTGTGAGATTCCAAAAGAGCGGACAGCATATCATCATCGCCCAGTTCCCCTCTTGCCCAGCGGTAAGATAATTCTCGGGCATACTCAGAAACCGGCACACCCTCTATCGCATTGATAGCGTCCGCTGTTTTGACCGCCGCGACACGCTTCTGCTGCATCGTCATTGGAAATCACCTCGCCGTTAGTATATCACAGGCGGCTATAAAAATAAAGTGTCATTATTTCAGTTCGATACCTTGTTCCTCATGGTCGTCGGGCTTGTGGCCCATGGCGATCTTCTTCTCTCTGATCTTTCTCCTCAGCTTGCTGTCCACAAAGGAGATCCCACCGCTGGGAGGCGGGGCCTGCTCCTGGAAGATGCGGCCCATGTGGTGGAGGAGCCGGGTGGCGCTGGCGAAGAGGGAGGGAGAGTCGTCCATGTGGTCGAGAAAATATCGGGCGTACTCATTGCCCTGTTCCGCCGCCAGTGTGAACCAGCGGACGGCGGATTCCCTGTCCTGGGGAATATCCTTGCCCAGCAGGTACAGCTTTCCGAGGGCATACTGGGCGTACTGGTTTCCCTGCTCCGCAGACTCCGTCAGCCAGCGGACAGCGCCCGCTGTATCCTTTGCCACGCCATCGCCGCACAACAGCAGCTTGCCCAGCTGGTACTGCGCGAACTGGTTTCCAAGATCAGCGGACTGTTGGAACCAGCGCCGGGCGGCGGCGGGATCGTCTGCCTCCAGACGCAGCTTGCCCAGGGCGTACATGGCGTACTGATTGCCCCGCTCGGCTGCCTGGGAGAACCACATCACTGCCTGGGTCATGTTCTGCGCTACCGGCCCGCCGTCACGGTATAGCTTGCCAAGGACGTACTGAGCGCAGTCCAGTCCGGCCTCCGCCGCATGGGTCAGCCAGCCCACCACCTGACGAGTCCGCTCCGGCTTGGCAGAGGGATCTGCGAGGATGTGCTTTGCCATCTGATACTCCGCATAGGTGTTTTTCAGTTCAGCGGACTTCTCCAGCCACTCCAGCGCGGCGGTCTCATCCCGCTCTGTCCCTACGCCATGGAGTAGCATCCAGCCGATGCGGTATTGGAGCCGGTCATCGGGGCGCTGATCTGCCAGCGTCCGGAATCCGTCATAGGCCGCGGAGAAATACCGGGCGGCCTGCCGCCCGTCCGCCGCACAGCCGATCCCGTCACGGTATCGCTTTCCCAGCTCCCAGGCGGCGTAGGGGAACCCCTGCGCCGCAGCGAGTGTGTACAGCTCCAGCGCCTTTCCATCATCCTGCGGCACACCCTTGCCCCGGCTGTAGAGCCCAGCGAGAGAGTATTGGGCGTACTGGTAGCCCCGCGCTGCCGCCTGGGAGAACCACTTCGCCGCCGCAGTGTCATCCTGCTCTGTCCCAAGCCCCCCGGCGTACATCTTACCGATGCGGTACTCCACATAGCGGTTGGGGCGCTGCCGCTCCACGGTCTGGAAGGCGGAGAGTGCCTTGGCGTACCACGCATGGGACTGCTCCGCGTCAGCCTCCACGCCTGCGCCGACCGCAAGCAGTCTGCCCAGGTCATGCATGGCCAAGGCGTTGCCGCCGAGGGCTTCCTCCATGAAGAGACGGCAGGCTTGCTCGTGATCCTGGGGCGTATCGTCATCCCCGTACAAAAAAGACCGCGCCCGCTTGTATCTATCACTCCACACCACGGCGGGTGGCGCTTCGCTGGCCTCCTCCGGCACATCCGAACCTTCCGACTCCGCTTCCGGCTCGGGGCCGGCGTCCTCGCCGGCCTGGGGTGGCTCCTGGATATCCGCCGGCGTGAACACCTCGGTGTGCTCACCAAGCCGCGCCGCTTCCTCTACCACCACATTCTTGATCCGCTTGAACTCCGTCTGCCGGGAGAGAGGGAGCCGGTCTGGAAGGTCATCCCGGTACGTCCGCAGCACTTCTTCCCGCAGCTGGTACCACAGGTCATAGGCGGAGGAGACACGGGAGTCCTTTGCCAGCTCGTCCACGATCTCATCCACCACAGCCTTCAGCGGCGCCTTGAGGTAGCCGTACTGTTTTTTGCCGGAGGTGCTTTTCAGCCGCTGGGCCAGTTCGCCCATGAGCTGCTCGATGCGGGGATTCTCCAGCGTGCCGGAGAGCATCTGCCGGATCAGCTCCTTCATGACCTCGCCGGACTGCCGCACCAGATCATCCCGCCGCTGGGTCTGCTGCCGGTAGATCTCCGTCAGCTCCTGGCGGAAAATATTCTTTGCCAGTCCGGACTTGATCCTGGCGATGCCCTCCTTATCCAGAAAGCCGGAGCGCCCGTCCGCGCTGTAGCAGACCATGTGGACATGGGGATGCGCTCCCTCGTCGTGGTAGGAGGCGTACCACCGAAACTGTTCCCACGGGATATTCATAGCGTCCGCAATCTGTGGAGCGTAGGTGGAGAGGAGGGCCTGCCACTGTCTGGCGTTGTCGTAGCCGAGGCGGGCGGCATCCTCCCGGCGCAGGGAGATAATAGGCAGCCACACGTTGCCGGGGTGGTTCGCCACCTCCTCCGCGATCCTGGACAGCTCCAGCGCATCGCCTGTGCCGTTGAACAGACCATGCGCGCCGAGCCGCTCCGCACGAGGGCGCTGGGCAATGTAGCTGACGTAGTTCTCCCGCTTGGCGATCTGGTCGTAGTTGTCCTCTATCGCCCTGGTGATAAACTCCGAGGCGGCGGCGCGGGTGGGGGAGGACTGGTAGTCCTCGTACTCGAACATCCCGCGGCACATGGGGAAGTCCCGGAGGAGCCGCTCCACCATGGCCCGCTGCTTTTTTGTGGCAGGCTGGCCGGCCTTGTCCGGCTTGAGGAGATCCGTACCGTCACGGGTAGCGACGTAGCGGACGTAGTTGTTCAGGTGTGCGGCGGCTCTCTCTGTCCCCGGTTTGATGTAGGGACACTTGAATATGATCCGGGGCATGGATCGTCACTGCCTTTCTGTCACACGCCGCCCCGCTGGTACTCCACCGCCTTGTCCAGCGTGATGCTGCCGCTGGTCTTCTTCACGTTCTGGACGCACCGGCCACGGAGACTGCGGAGCGCGTCGTCGCTGATCTCCATCCCCGCCGCCAGCACGTTCATCACCATGTCCAGCTCCACCGCCAGCTTGAAGAGCAGACGGCAGATGCGGTTCTCCGTGTCCTGCACAGTGCCGCGCAGGACGGAGGCCAGTGCGGGCGGCAGGTAGGCGGTGGCCTCCTGACCGGAGACGTACCCGGCGTAGAACCGGATGGCCCTCTCGATGAACTCGTTTTGGGTACGGCAGTTGTCCCGCGGACACATCTCCTTGACGAGCTGCTGAGTCTCAGGTGAGATCCGCAGCGCGAACTTGATTTTTTCTCTCGGCATGATGTTCCTCCTGAAATCCGTAAATATCCCCGCCGGGAACCCGCAAAAAGCGGGCAACGGCGGGCTTTTTGTGAAAGCAGACCCCCGAGCTGACCCCAGGGGGTGAAAAATGACCCCCGCCTAAACGTCCCCGACCCGCTCTGCGGGGCGGTGTTCCCCGCGCGGAGGGGCGCTTGCGACCCCCGCGCTTTATCCTGCACTTTTTTCGACCCCCCGGTTCACCTGCACATTTTGGGGACGCCGATTTTCTCTCTTTCGCCACACGGCCGCGCAGGGCGGCGTGTCAGTCGGGAGGGGCAGGGATGCTGCCCTGTCGGGCCGGGCGGCACACAGGGGCCTCGCTGTGGCGCACAGCGGGGGAACAAGAGCGAGGGCCGCTCCGCATCGGGAACGGCCCTTGACGCACCCCGCTACACCGTCAGCTGCATCCCGCTCTGAGCAGGTCCCTGCTTCTGACGCAGCTCCAGCCACAGCGGGTTGTACTCCACTGCCGTCTGGCTGCGGTCAGCGTCGAAGGTGAGACGCGCGGCTGCCGCAGGGCAGCGGGAGAAGACGGCGGACAGCGCCTGAGTCATATCTGGATCGCCGCCCACCAGGATCTTCTTTGCACCGCCGTTGGCGTCCAGCACCATGTCCGTGGTGAGCGAGAGCAGAGCGTCTGTGACGGAGATCTGCCGGTCGTGAGCGTACTGCCGCGCAGACCGCAGAGCAGTATCAGGATCGAACGTGCCGAAGTGCAGCGTGTGGAAGCACCGGCTGTGTCCGCCCTCTGTCACAACACACAGCGCCAACGGACTGAGTTCCTCCATGTCCCGCGGACAGTGGAAGCACATGAGCATTCCCAGGTCTGCCATCTCAGCGACGTCCTGGAGTGTGTTGCCGTTCTCCAGATACACAGCTGCCGCCACCATTTCACCAGGCAGGGCCGCCGAGCCGTGTTGGATGATCTCGTAAACGCTCTGCGTGGTCACGGCGGAGAAGTGCCGGGAGACAAAACTCATGCTGTTGAGCAGCTCCCGCACTCCGTCGCAGGCTTCTTCCTGACCCAGCTCCTGCCCAAACGCAAACAGCGCGGCAGTGATCTCAGGGTCAGGCTGGGGTACCAGAGCGTTGAGTTTTCCCTCAAAGTCTTCTTTTGTCATTTAGCATCCTCCATTCTATCTGAGAGGGGCACTCCTGGCAGGAGCGCCCCTCTGCTGTTGGTGTAGTGATCCAGGGATCAAGGTGAGAGCATCTGACCCGGCTGTCCGGCGATATGGTCCGCTGCCTCCTGGAGGTGGAGCGCCACACGCACATCCTCCAGTTCCGTCCGAAGATCCTCCACGCTCACGAATCCTGCAGCGGGGATTTTGGTGGTCAGGAGCATATCCTCCAGCCCACCCATCTCTGTGAGCGTTCTGGCTGTTTCCAGGAGCGTCTGACGATAGTCCTCGGGAGCATTCACCGCAGTCTGAAACAGCATCCAGACCGCATTCAGCTGGGCGGCGGCATCCGGCACCGGGAGCAAGCGGTCTGGACTGATCAGGTGGGGTGTGTCCTGCTCTGTGGCAGTATACTGGCGGGCGCTCTCCATCTCCCGGTCGATCCACATCAGGAGCGGTATGACCTCTTTACCCAGTTCACTGGCTGCTGCGTAAACATCCAGCCCTGTCCGAAGCCGGAGAGCGGAATCCAGTGCCTCCGCGTCGGCGTTCAGAAGAGATACTGTTTCATGGGCGATGAGGGTACACAGGTCAAGGGGCGTGAGCGCGGATCTGGTATTTGCTTTCATGCGTTGTTTCCTTCTTTCTGCATTTTATTTTTGGGGGGAGCAGAAACACAATGGCACACTTTCGCCGTGAAAGCTATTCAGCAAAGCCAACGAAAAATCGGGTTGTCAGATTGGCATAGACGCAAAAAGTCTATATCACATCGTGGGCTGTGTGGGCGGTGCCATCTCCTCCGCGAAGGAGATATCCCGCGCGGAGAGGTGACCCGCCGAGGTGAGTT
>CANPFP010000052.1 GCA_947573385.1 uncultured Bacillota bacterium
AACCAGGCCTACATCCAGCTGGGTGAGCAGCGCTACAACGGCGACCTGCGCCTGATTGACACCGCCGCCGACGATTTCGACCGTCCCGCCCGCCACTGGGAGTACGACGGCAAGGAGATCGGCATCTACGCCAAGGAGGAGCAGCTCCAGGCTGAGTACACCACCGGCATCTCCGGCAAGGACCTGTACAACCTGCTCAGCGCCGCCACCATCAAGGAGTACGAGGTTACTTACTATGTGGACGGCAAGGCGGACGACACCATCAAGGCCAGCAACATGATCCGCACCAATGACCGGACCTACGACACCACCGGCAAGGGCGTGCTGACCCAGGTGTTTGTGGACAACACCAAGAAGGAGATCACCATTGTCTCCATCAACACCTTCCTGGCCAAGGCTACCGCCGACTACAACGCCAAGAAGGGCACCCTGAGCGTGGAAGTCTACGCCCCCGACCAGACTTCCACTTCCAAGCCCAATCCCACCACCAAGACCATCGAGGTGGAGGAGGTCCCCGGCATCGAGGACTACAAGAAGGACGACTACCTCCTGGTCAACTGGGCCGAGATCGGCAACGGCTCTGGCACCAACGGCAAGTACGAGATCGTCGCCGTCTCCACCCCCGAGACCCAGAGCGACGTGAAGATTACCAAGTACAGCGAGGAGAGCTATGTCGTTACCGGCGGCACTCAGTATGACTATGCCAAGAACGGCATCTACGAGAACGAGCTGGACCAGTACGCCACCGGTTCTCTGAAGGACCACAGCTACATCCTGTACTTCGATCAGTACGGCTATATCGCCGGCGTGCGTGAGTTCGAGGGCACCAAGAACTACCTGTTCCTGGCCGCCTACGACGGCACTGGCAGCCACATGGGCATCAAGACCTTCCCCGGCGCCGCTGTATTCCTGGATGGCACCATGTCTGAGATCCAGATCGATGTCACCGAGACCAACAAGAACCTGACTAAGAACGGCAGTGGTGATCCCGATGATGGCGGAGCCCCCAGCAGCAACAACAACATGCTCGACAACAGCAACTACCCCCAGCTGAACGGTGGCGCAAACCAGTATAACCGCTGGTTTACCTACACCACCACCACCAAAAACGGCACTACTGTCTACACCTTGAAGCCCGCTTTGATTTACAACAGCACCAGCGATACTGTCACGAACCGCTGGGCCGAGCAGACCGCTAAGGATGACAACGGAACACCCAAAAAAGATGTTGAGGTCAAGATCAACAGCGGCAGCGTCCGTGTGGTCGCCGACGTTGCCAGTGGCTCCCCTATCGTGAACAAGCGGGCCTACGGCAACGACGACTCTGTGTACCTCACCATGGAGATCAATAATGTCTCCAAGGACGAGAACAATGCCAGCGGCGCTCAGATCGGCCTGACCAAGGTCACCGGCGTCTACACCGGCGTGCAGGATGTGGACTTGAGAGTCTATGGCTCGGTGACCAATACCCTGGCTGATAATTCCGGCATTATTGCCGTGTTCGACGAGGACCTGTACATCATCGGCGCTGTCGTGGTCGGCGAGGATGACAGCAGCTCCGACAAGTACATCTACATCCTGGACAGCGCCAAGAACGAGTGGTATGACGACGAGAACGACTGCACCTATTGGGAGATGGACGCTGTTGTGGACGGTGTAATCACCACCGTTACCGTCAAGGATAAGTACGACACCATGAAGACTCGGGTCAACAACATCACCGGCACCGCCCACCCCGGTAAGGACTGCCTGGTGAAGGTGACCTACGACAAGGACGGCTACATCACCGATATCCCTGTCATTGAGCCCGCAGACGTTAACACCGACGACCGCTACAGCGCGAAGGACTACACCACGGACATCGAGGACGGCTACAACGGCGGCAACAACGATTTCAAGACCTACTCTGTGAAGTATGAGGCGAACCCGGACGACGCTACCGATCCCAAGACTGCCGAGTTCTACAGCAGCAACAGGGGCCGTACTCTGTTTAACAGGACCTTCACCAAGAATGGCACCGGTGAAGACGCCGGTATCACCCTGGGCAAGGATGGCAAGGTTATCGTTGTTCAGAACGACCGCACCGTGAAGGGCCAGAAGCCCGAGCGCGTTTGGGACGAGTTCTCCGACCTCCAGAGCGCCATTGACTGGCTGGCCAACTCCAAGACCTTCACCGGTTATGTCTCCGCCGTGCTGAACGACAACGGCTCCGCCAAGTATATCGTGTTCAACGGCATCAGCGAGCTGGATACCGTGGACGACAACGGCTCCGACAAGATCGACGCTCTGGTGTGGCGCAACGACGACGGTAGCGTGGACATCACTGCTACCAATCTGCCCGATCCCGAGGCGATCGCTGACCTGGTGCGCAGCACGCGTACAGAGTCTAATATCGCTTCTGTGAAGTATGACGCGAAGGCGGGTGCCGCCACCATTAGTTATACCGGCGGACGCACAGACGTGACCGTGCCTGTGACCCTCAACAAAGTGACTGAGAAGGCCCTGGCTGCCGCCAAGTGGATGCAGGATATCCAGGCAGAGATCGACGAGAAGAACGGCACCTACGGTATTATTTCCTTCAACGGCGATACCATGACCGCCTACAGCGCTGACGGCTTCAAGTACCTGTCCAAGGGTTACGGTGTCGGCACTGCCGCTCAGGCCACAATCGACTTCGCCAACTATCTGGTTGCCCTTAACGTTGACGGCGCGACTAAGATTACCTACAAGACGACTGATTACACTTGGGATTCCGCTGATACATCCTTGGCCTGTAAGTGGAAGAATTCTGGTACTACCCTGGTGAGCACTGTTGTCACCGACATAGTTTCTGGTCTTGGCACCTTGAACGGCTCTGGGGCCACTAAGAGCGCTCGAATTCTCCTGAATGTAACCGACAAGAACGGAGATGTGCATTCCATGAGCTTCATTATCAAGGTTGTGGACACCGGCGCACCTTTGACCTGATCTAATGTATCTAATCAACAAAATTTCCACAGTTTAAGAGCCAACCCCGGGTGAAAGCCCGGGGCGCTCTTTTTATTCGTCCATAGCCAGCAGGGCCATGTAGTGGTAGGTACGTCCTTTGTCATTCAGTGATTTTCCGAAATTGCCACTTCCGACCCAGGAGACAGACCGGTCGCCCCAGGTCATCTGAAAGGATGAGGGCATATCTGCCTCTATGCTGAAAGCTGTGCTGGCCCCGCCAATGGCGAGCATTCCATAGGCGGCATTACCCCGCACCATCAGAAACACGGGTTTTCCGGGAAAGTACAGCGGTGCAGACTGGTAGTCTCCGGTCCCGGTGTAGGACCCTGCACAGACGGCGCAGTTGCCCAGCCCGGGCAGCAGAGCGGCGTGGGCGGCCGATGCAGCGGCCAGCTCCCCCAGAGCCCCGTCGATTTTGGCGTTGTCAGAGTTGAAATCCTCCATCAGAATGCGGTCGTCCCGGGACCATTGGGATAGTTGGTAGTTGGGTGTGTGGTTGGTTGGCATAGATTTGTTCCTCCTTTAAACGTAATTGAGTGCGCAAGCCCCCCTTGCCAAAGGGGGGAGGGCCACGAAGTGGCGGGGGGATTCCGACTACCGGAAGGTTTTCGTTTCACAGAATCCCTCCGCCACCACCTTCGGCGGCGGTCCCCCTCCCTTGCACAAGGGAGACTTTTTCGCTCACCCATACCGCAAACTCCCCCAAAGTGGTACGTTTCCATACACTTATTGGAAATAAGGGTATTGGTGTACCCTTTTAAGAAAAAATATCCCCCGGTTCTATTTAGAACCGGGGGATATTGCTTTATTTGTTTTCCGCAGTGCTCCGGATTTCTTGCCGAATCTCCACATCATAGTTTTGAATGGCGGATACAATATCTTTAATGCTGGTGGTTTCACCGGTATTGAACAGATATTCCGCAATGATTTTCGGAATGATAATAATCACCCCCAAAATTTCTGCGGCAGACGCCAACAGTGCGGCAATAGCGGTGACCTCCATCTGATGCTGAAGGCAGTAAGCAACACAGATAAAAAACTGGATTGGCGAGAAAAACAGAATCAGCATAGATAACTCATAGAAGTGGTCCTGCCGGGTCAGATTATTGGACAAAACCCCTCCTACATACATCTCATATTGGGATAGGATGTTGGTATATGAGATATCACGCTCCATCAGTTTTCCAACACTCCATTTATCAAAGCGCTCAAGGTCGATTCGGTTAAAGGAGTCGTCCGAATCCACCGGAGTGGCATGGTTGGATTCTGACTTTGATAGTGGAGATGTCTGTGGGGAATCCGGCGAGACAGGAGACTTTTCCGGCTGGGTTGGTTCTGAAGGGGGAGCCACAAAAGGGACGTCGGCAGGTTTAGGCGGGGCATCAGGCATTATCATCCGCCTCCTGTTGAGTAAGTATGCCCGTCTCATACAGGCGCTTTTGGACTGCGGTGGGCGGGGCATCAAAGATGCGGCTCAACTCGGTAACTGTGTTCGGTAGACTGAACGCATCCCCCTGTTCTGATTTCAGATCATAAAAATACCTTTTAAAATCGTCGGTTGGCATAAGCAGTTCAGCTGCGAAGCGGTTTGCCCGGAGTTCAACGTCGTCATCGGTTTCGCTAGTAAGATAAGGTTTGTAATAAATAAGCTGGTTTTGTTCATCGTAATCAAATATATAATGTGCCAGCTCATGGGCGATTGTAAACCGCTGATGCGCCGTTGAGTCATTTCGGTTGACCAAAATAATGCGTCCAGATGCAAAAAGTGCATTTTGTTCTCCCAGGGCACTGTCCACAGCAATCAGTCCGGATTGCTGTGGATTTTGAAATTCAGTTCGGAACAGGTCAAATCCAACCTGCCGGAGCAATTGAACCACCGGGAGAGGATACCGCTCCCGGTTGTCCATATGGATGTCCTTGAGGAGCAGCTGTACACAATCCTTAATCTTTTCACCATCCTTCGCGGTAATATCATGGTATGTGTTCCTCATTTGGGCAATTAGTTTTTGATACATCAATATCAACCTCGATTTTCAGCAAACAACCGACTAAAGCGCGGAGCGCTTCAGCTGGATCACTTCTCTTTATGTATACTATGAGACAAACGGAAACATGACTATAGATTGATCAGAGAGGGAGCCAGGGGCATATCAGTTTGTCTCCAATTTCAGTGTAGCACATCCTCCATAAAATAGCAATAAAAACCAAAGCCCATTTCCGCTGCCGGAAGTGGGCTTTGTTCAGTTTGATTACCCTTTCAGACTCTCCGCCCAGGCGGCGTATTTGGCAACCTTGGTCTCGGCATCCTCCTTAGAGGTCCCGTTGGCCAGAATGTACACCTTAACCTTGGGTTCGGTACCGGAGGGCCGGACGATAAGGCTGGTACCGTCGGCCATCTCGTAGCGCAGAACGTTGGAGCCGGACAGCTCCATGGCGGACCTGCTGCCGTCGGCCACATTGACCACACTGCCGTCCTTGTAGTCCTTCTGCTCCTTCACGGCCACGCCGGCGATGTCCACCGGGGGATGCTCCCGGAGGTTTGCCATCAGCTCAGCCATCTTTTTCAGGCCGTCCAAGCCGGGCATAACCAGGTTCATAGTCCGCTCGCTGTAGAAGCCGTACTTCTCATAGAGGGCCAGCAGGGCGTCGTACAGGGTCATGCCCTGGCCGGCATACCAGGCGGCCATCTCGGTCATGGCCACGGCGGCGGTGACGGCGTCCTTGTCCCGGACAAAGGAGCCCAGCATGTAGCCGTAGCTCTCCTCGTAGGACATAATCACGTTGCCCTCGCCGCTGCCCTCCAGCTGGTCCTTCTTCTGGGCCAGGAACTTGAAGCCGGTGAAGGTGTCGAAGCACTTAAGCCCGTTGACCTCGGCCACCTTGCGGGCCATCTCGGTGGTGACGATGGTCTTCAGGGCCACGGGATTGGCAGGCAGCTTGCCGGTGCGCTTCATGGCGCCGATGAGGTAGTCCAGCAGGAGCACGCCGGTCTGGTTGCCGGTGAGCACCTTAAACTCCCCGTTGCCAGTGTTCACCATGATGCCCACCCGGTCGGCGTCGGGGTCGGAACCCAGGATGAAGTCGGCCCCCTCCTTTTTGGCAATTTCCACCGCCAGGTAGAAGCCCTCGGGATTCTCCGGGTTGGGGGAGACCACAGTGGGGAAGTTTCCGTCGATGACCATCTGCTCGGGGACGCAGATGACGTGCTTCATACCCAGCCGCTTCAGGGCCTCGGGAATCAGCTTGTGGCCGGTGCCGTGGAAGGGGGTGTACACCATCTTAAAGGTGTCGGCCACTTTGTCCACCGCCGCCTGGTCGTTGACCTGAGCCATCACATTGGCCAGGAATTTCTCGTCGGTCTCCTCGCCCATCATGGTAATGGGGGCAGGAGTTGGGCAGCTCAGCCTGGGCCCGTCGAACACATCCAGCTCCTTCATAATCTTTGCCACCTGGTCGGCGTGGTTGGGGGGCAGCTGGGCGCCGTCCTCCCAATAGACCTTGTAGCCATTGTACTCCTTGGGGTTGTGACTGGCAGTGATATTGATTCCGGCAATACAGCCGTACTCCCGAATGGCGAAAGACAACTCGGGAGTGGGGCGCAGGGCGTCAAACAGACGGACGGGGATGCCGTTGTTGGACAGGATGCGGGCGGCCGCCCGGGCAAATTCCTCAGAGTGGTTCCGGCAGTCGTAGCACACGGCCACCCCGCGCTTTACCGTCTCGGGGCCTTCCGCCAGAATCACCTGGGCAAAGGCCTGGGTGGCGTGGCTGACGGTGTAGAGGTTCATCCGGTACAGGCCAACCCCCATGGTACCCCGAAGACCGGCGGTGCCGAACTCCAGCTGGGAGAAGAACCGGGACTCGATCTCCTTGTCGTCGTTTTGGATGGCCTCCAGCTCAGCCTTCTCCTCAGCGGTCAAAGCGGGATTGGCCAGCCAGGCCTTGTAAGTATCTCGATAGGACATAATGACATTACCTCCTGCGGCTAAATTTATACACCTATCATTGTAGCACAAGGAGGACAAGATTTCCAGTACTTTTTTGTCAGGACTTACAGTCTCAGCCGGGCCATATCCTCGGGCAGAGGAACCGAAAACTGCATGTTTTCCCCGGTAAGGGGATGCCGGAAGGACAGATACCCCGAGTGGAGGGCGGGACGGGGAATGAGGGCTCGGTCCTCTGTGCCGTAGAGGAAATCGCCGGTGAGGGGGTGGCCGGTGTGGGCCATGTGGACCCGAATCTGATGGGTGCGGCCAGTCTCCAGCTCCAGGGACACCAGCGCCCGGTCCCCCCAGCGGCGCAGCACCCCGTATTTTGTGCGGGCGGGCTTGCCGTCGGGACGGACCATCTGCTCCATGAGGGAGCCGGGCTTCGGCCCCAGAGGGGCGCCGATGACCCCGGAGGGCGGGTCCGGGACCCCCTCGCACACCGCCAGATAGACCCGGCGGAAGTCCTTGGTGTGGAGCTGATTTTTCAGCACCTCCTGGGCGTGGGGGTGCTTGGCGGCAACCAGCAGGCCGGAGGTCCCCCGGTCCAGCCGGTGGACGGGGTGAAAATCCGCCTCCTGCCCCGACGTTTCGTAATAATGCACCAGAAAATTACCTAACGTATCATCAAAATGCCCCGGCCCTGGGTGGACAGACACTCCTGGAGCCTTGTTCAAAACAATCAGGTCCTCATCCTCATAGACGATATCCAGCGGCCCGGGGGCGGGGACGATGCCGCTGTTTCGGACCGGGTCAGACAGCCGTACCGACAGCACCTGTCCCGCCGCCGGACGAAAGTCGGTGTGGACCCGGACGCCGTCCACCAGGATACCGTCCTCCAGCCACTTGATCCGCCGCACCACCGTCCCGGACAGATGCAGATGGCGCTTCAGTAAGGTATCCACCTTGATACCCGCCAGCTCGGAGGTGACGGTCAGCTCCAGCCGCCGGCTCACAGCTTTCTGGACAGCCACAGGCTGGACAGGAAAAAGACGGCGGCGTAGAAGAATACAACCCCTACCAGGGCGTAGTAGGCCTCCATGCTCAGGGGCAGGACGATGAACAGGGACAGCGCCACCCCGAAAATGGTGAGTCCACCCGCCATTTGCGCGGCGGTGCGCATGATGTGCATTTCCCGTTCGTCCGTCTCTTTGATTTTGGCCTTCCGCTGAGCCTGGGGATGGGTGAGCAGGTATTGCGTGCGGATAAAAAGAATCAAAGCCCCGGCGGTGATGCCGCTGGCCGCGCCCAGATAGAACCCCTGGGCGTGGCCGGACAGATGGCTGTCCGGCACCAGCAGAAAATAGCACACGAAGCCCACCAGTCCGATGACTAACATTCCTATCGCTGCCCAGCGGCGCTGTTTTAAGGATTTTTTATAGTCCCCGCCGCCTGTCAAAAGTTGTTTTACCAGCATATTCGGAGTCCTCCTTACATCTTCTTGTTCCAGCGGTGAATGTTGATCATATAGAAGGTACAGTGAAGCACGATCACGACGGACACGGCCACGCCCCACAAGCCGCCTACGAAAATCTGGATGACCATAAACACCGCCCACAGCATGTACAGCGTCCAGTACCAGGAGGACATGGCCGCCTTCTCCCGGATGGCCACGTTCCGTTCATCGTGTTCGCTCCGCTCATACTCCTTTTGCTGCTCCGGGGACATCCGGATGCGGCTCAGCGCGATTCCAACCGCCCCGAAGCCCAAAAGGACCCCGCCCAGCGTAAACAGCACAAGGCTGAGCTGCTCCTTGATCCGCTCCCCCAGCAGGAACGTGGCCAGAATCAGAACCCAGGCCGCCGCAAACATCACATAGGGGGCCGCTTTTTTCAAACAGTCTTTCATGGAATCTCCTCCTCAAACAGAAATACTTCCTCAATGGTCAGCCCGAAATACTTTGCTATTTTGTGGGCCAGCAGCAGGGAGGCGTTGTACCGGCCGCTCTCCAGGGAGATGATGGTCTGCCGGGTGACGTCCACCCCGTCGGCCAGCTCCGCCTGGGAGATTTTTCGGGCCTTGCGCAGCTCCGCAATTCGATTGGTCACCGGACCACCTCCGTCAAAGCAAAAATGTAAAGTGCGCTTTACTGATTTGAGTATAGCACGCTTTACATTCTATGTCAAGGGGGCTTTACATATTTGCAGAAAAAAAGCCCCCCTTGTGAAAGGGGGGTGCCCCGGAGGGGCGGGGGGATTCCGTCTATGAGCAGAACGGAATCCCCCAGTCGCCGCCTGCGGCGGCGCCAGCCCCCTTTGGCAAGGGGGCCTTGGGAAGCGTCTCAGCTCAAAATCGCGCCCTTGTCGGCGGAGGACACCATTTTGGCGTAGCGGGCCAGATAGCCCGTTTTGATCTTGGGCTCGGGGCAGGTCCACTTGGCTCTGCGGACAGCCAGCTCTTGGTCGGTGACGGCCAGGGCGATGGTGTGGGCGGGGATGTTAATGGCGATCATGTCGCCCTCCTCCACCAGGCCGATGTTGCCGCCAGAGGCCGCCTCGGGGGAGACATGGCCGATGGACGCGCCCCGGGTGGCCCCGGAGAAGCGGCCGTCAGTAATAAGGGCCACATCCTTGTCCAGCCCCATGCCGGCGATGGCGGAGGTGGGGTTGAGCATCTCCCGCATGCCGGGGCCGCCCTTGGGGCCCTCATAGCGGATGACCACCACGTCGCCGGCCACAATCTTGCCGGCGTAGATGGCCTCAATGGCATCCTCCTCGCTGTCGAAAACCCGGGCGGGGCCGGTGTGGACCATCATCTCGGGGGCCACGGCGGACTGCTTTACCACACAGCCGTCGGGGGCCAGGTTGCCCTTGAGGACGGCAATGCCGCCGGTCTGGGAATAGGGATTTTCCAGGGGCCGGATGATCTCGGGGTCCCGGTTGACCACACCCTCCAGATTCTCGGCCACGGTTTTGCCGGTGCAGGTGAGCAGGGAGGTGTCGATCAGGTTTTTCTTTGCCAGCTCGGCCATCACGGCGTAGACGCCGCCCGCCCGCTCCAGGTCCTCCATGTAGGTGTCGCCGGCGGGGGCCAGGTGGCACAGGTTGGGGGTGCTGTCGCTGATTTTGTTGGCCATGTCGAAGCTGAGGGTCACGCCGCACTCGTGGGCGATGGCGGGCAGGTGGAGCATGGTGTTGGTGGAGCAGCCCAGGGCCATGTCGATGGTCTCGGCGTTGTGGAAGGCGGCCTCGGTCATGATGTCCCGGGGGCGGATGTTCTTCTCCACCAGCTCCATAATCTTCATGCCGGCGTGCTTGGCCAGCCGCAGCCGGGCGGACCAGACGGCGGGGATGGTGCCGTTGCCCCGGAGGGCCATGCCGATGGCCTCGGTGAGGCAGTTCATGGAGTTGGCGGTGTACATGCCGGAGCAGGAGCCGCAGGTGGGACAGGCGTTGTTCTCATATTCCTCCACGCCCTCCTCGTCCAGCTTGCCGGCGTAGTAGGAGCCCACTGCCTCGAACATGTGGCTCAGGCAGGTGCGGCGGCCGTCGTTGAGCCGTCCGGCCAGCATGGGGCCGCCGGAGACGAAAATGGTAGGCACGTTCACCCGGGCCGCCGCCATGAGCAGGCCGGGGACGTTTTTGTCACAGTTGGGGATCATCACCAGGCCGTCGAACTGGTGGGCCATAGCCATGGCCTCGGTGGAGTCGGCGATGAGGTCCCGGGTGACCAGGGAATACTTCATGCCCACGTGGCCCATGGCGATGCCGTCGCACACGGCGATGGCGGGGAACTCCACCGGGGTGCCGCCGGCGGCCCGGATGCCGGCCTTGACGGCTTCCGCGATTTTGTCCAGGTTCATGTGGCCGGGGACAATCTCGTTATAGGAGCAGACCACGCCGATCAGCGGCCGCTCCAGCTCCTCCCGGGTGTAGCCCAGGGCATAGAGCAGGGAGCGGTTGGGCGCGGCAGGGATGCCTTTTTTTACTACATCAGAGCGCATAAGGGTTGACCTCCTGATTTTTCTGTTTCCTTATTTATAGTATCCCTTTAAAGCGTGAGTGTCAAGAAAAAAGGGCGCACTGCGCCCTCATTTCCATTAAATGTATGGAAACGTACCACTTTGGGGGAGTTTGCGGTATGGGTAGAGGGAAAAAAGCCTCCCTTGTGAAAGGGAGGGGGACCGCCGCCGAAGGCGGTGGTGGAGGGATTCTGTGAAACGAAAACCTTCCGTCAGTCGGAATCCCCCCGCCACTTCGTGGCCCTCCCCCCTTTGACAAGGGGGGCTTGCGCACTCAATTACCGTTAAGGAGGAACAAATCTATGCCAACCAACCACACACCCAATTACCAACTATCCCAGTGGGAGCGGGACGACCGCATTCTGATGGAGGATTTCAACGCCGACAACGCCAAAATCGACGCGGCCATCAAAGCCGAAGCCGAGACGCGGGCGGCGGAGACACACGCGCTGGCTCAGAGCCGCAACTGTCAGTTCTTTTACGCCACCTATGTGGGCACCGGGACATCCGGGGAAAGCGGCCCCAATCGGCTGGTCTTCCCGCGCAAACCGATTTTCGTTCTTGTGGAGGGAGACCGAGCGCAGAATTTCTCCGCTGTTTGGGGCAGTCCTTACGCGCCTGAGCCCCATTCGGCAGCCGATCCGGGTGTAATGAACCTCTCCTGGAGCGACAGGTCCCTCAGCTGGTACAGCGCCATGGGTCCGGGCCGTCAATTGAATGACAAAGGTGAAACCTACTACGTTTTCGCTATCCTGGAGCTGGAAGAGTGACAAAAGAGCCCCCGGGCCGTAAGGCCCGGGGGTCGCGCTGTGTATAAAGAGCTGCCGAAAAATTAGGAGAAGGTAACATCCGTGGCGCCGGTGACCGTATAGGTCAGGGTCAGTGCGGGAGAACCAGTCGCCGTTGTGGCCGCAGCAGCCTTGGTAATAGTCAGCACGTTAGACGCGACTCCATAGGTTACATTGTCCAAACCGGTAATTGCCGCACCGGCAGCCACGTTGGGCGTGGTTGCGCCTGCGGGCGTTACAGTCTTGCTACCGCCGGCGGCATTAGTGTAAGTTCCGCCGAAGGTGTAGGTGACTGTGAAAGTGGCGCCCTTCTTCAGGTGGATCGGGCCAGCTGCACCGTTGACGGCGGTGTCCACGGTAATACCGTCGATAGCGGCGACAGTGGGGGCAGTCACCTTGTAGTAACCGAACTCAGCCTTGGCGTCGGCCGCAATCTTGGTGCCAGCACTCTCGGCCTCATAGGTGCCGTCGCTCAGTTTGATCCACTTACCAACCTCGGTGATATTCAGCTCGTTAGCAACGGCAGCCCAAGTGGTACTGGCAGTAGACACCACAACGGCGCTTCCGTTAACGGTCATGGGTACACCGTTGGTGTTGATAGCGTCATTATTGTGATCCCAGGTCCAAGCACGGTTCACACGCTGGCCGCCAATCATCTTGTAGACGTTGAAGACCCAGCCGCCTGTGCCGCTGTTGGCAGTGGCGTCATACACCACGCCATCCTTCTCGTCGAAGGAGTAACCGGCCTTGGTCAGAGCGTCGATGATACCGGCAACAGTGCCCTCCTCGCTGGGAGCAGTGGCCTTGGTGGTAACACCGGTGATAGTCAGACCAGCGGTGTCGGTCAGGTTAATCCACAGGCCGTCGATCTTCTCACCGACGATGGGGGTCTCGCCGCTGTCGCCCTCGGCAACCAGGTCCTTGATGACGATCACGTCAGCAACGCCGCCCTTGAGCATGGCGCTGACCTCGTAGTCATAGGTGTAGGGAGCGGTGTCGTTGGAGGGGTGCAGGCCCTTCAGGAACTGCTTCAGATCGTCCTGGCCCTCGCCGAAGAAGGTCTCACGCTTGTTGGCGTTCTTCTGGTCCAGAATTATCTTCACGTCCTTGGTGAAGCGCAGGCCGGAATTGACCGCTTGTTCCACATACAGGGTGTGGCCGTCGGCACGGGGCACCTTGTTGACGAAGGCCTCGTGGTACAGAACGGTCTCCACGCCGGGCTTGGTGAAGGAGTCAACCAGAGTCTTGCCAGTGGTGTCATAGTCGGTGTTGTAGGCGGTGGGAACGGTATCCCAATCCAGGTTCCAGTCACCGAACTTGCCGCCCACGTCGGTGTCGCTGTCCAGAGTACCGTCAGCGGTGGGGGAGCCCAGGATGGCGGTAACCTCGTTGTTGGCGTTGGTGCGCACGCGGTACCACTTGTTCTCGTCCATCTTCTCCAGCAGGGAGATGCGGGTGTCGTTGACCTCAGTCAGAGTGGTCTCCACGCCGTCGATCACAACGGTGCGCTCCCACTTGTAGGTCTTGTCGCTCATCAGGTACTCCTGGGCGACGCTGTCGTTGTGGACATAGGCAAAGGCGCTGTTGGAGCCGTTGTCCTCGCCCACGATAACCATGGCAATAATCCAGCCGTCAGCGTCATACAGGGTGTAAACGCCGTGGGAGACATTGTCCAGAGTAATCGTGCCGTTGTCGGCGGGGGTGGCGGCGGCGGCCTTGGCTTCGGCTTTAGTCAGGGCCTTGATGTCCACATTGTCGATGCCGGTGACAGCACTGCTCACACCGCTGATCACGATATCAGTGGTAGAGCCAGTGGTGATAATCCGGTCGATGTCGGCAGCAATGTACACAGACTTGTCGTTGCCGTAGGCCAGAGCCTCGGTGGTTGCTCTAGTGCTCAGCGTCTCGGTAACAGTGCTCATGTAGATGTGCTTTTTGTCAATGGTACGATTGACGGTAGCGGTATCACTCCAAGTGACATGGGACTGACCCTTAACACCAGCGCCGTCACCGGTTGTGGGCTCCGCAATGGCGTCCAGAGTGTAGATGTCCTTCTTGTCCTTAGTGTAGGTGAACCACTTGTTGATAACAGAGTCATCGTTATTGCCAGCGAGAGTGAGATCGGACTCGCCGCGGTTAATCTCGATGGTCTCCATGGTGCCGTCCAGGAAAATGGCGTTGGCCTTCACGGTGATGTTGGACAGGTTGTTGTCACCGCTGTTCACGCCAGTGATGAACAGATAGTTGGTGGGCTTGTCAACCTCAATCACGCCGATGACATAGCCGTACTCGTCCAGATAGACGTTGTAGGTCAGGTCCTTCAGGTTGATGTTGCCGCTGCCGTCGGTGTAGGCCTTCAGGCAGGGGTTGTCATACTCGGCGGTGTCAGCGAAGTTGTACTTTTCGCCGCCGGTGGTCAGGTTGCCGGTGCCGCGCTCAGCGGGCTTGCGGGACTGGAAGGAGCTGATCTCCACGGCGGACATGGTCTCCACGTCCTTCATGGTCTGGATCGCGCCGTCAGCCACGGTCACCAGGAAGAGGTCGCCCTTCTTCACGCCGGCCACGTCGAAATCATCGACGGAGACCTTGAAGTCGTCCTTGTCCTCGTCGGCGGTGATGGTCTTGACGTAGTTGTCCTTGTAGCCGGTCTTCTCCTTGATGCCGTAGACATCCAGGGAGAGGGTCTCCTTGCGGGTGTCGTAGTCGGCACTGGCACGGGCCAGATAGGTGTTGATGATGGCAATGTCGATCTCGTGCTTGTCGGTATCGACAAAGACCTGGGTGAGCACGCCGTTGCCGGTGCCGCCCACGGTGGCCTTGTTGTTGCGGTTCAGGGCAGTGCCGTTGAACAGGGAGTTGTCGATGTCGTAGTCCTCGATGCCGTCGATGGCCACGTCCAGGGACCAGACCTTCTCGTTGAGCAGGTCGGAGCCCAGCAGGTCATACAGCTCGCGGCCGGTAACGGCCTTGGTGTACTCCTTGCGGATGAGCTCTTCCTTGGCATAGGTGCCGATGGCCTTGCCGTCATACTCCCAGTAGCGGGAGGGGCGGCCGAAGTCGTCGGTGGCGTTGTCGTTCAGGCGCAGGTCGCCGTTGTAGCGCTGCTCACCCAGCTGGATGTAGGCCTGGTT
>CANPFP010000053.1 GCA_947573385.1 uncultured Bacillota bacterium
GGGGTGTAGTACCGGGCGAATTTGGTGATAAAGTGCTCCGCCTGGGCCTTTTTCTCGCTGGAGTTCTCCACCAGATCCAGAATCCGGGCCACAGTGGATTGCCCAAAGGGCTTGCTCACCCTCACATGGAGCAGGCCGGTGAGGTTGACACAGCCGGAGATTACCTCATCCCCCGCGGCCACGTCCCTGGGCAGGGATTCGCCGGTGAGGGCGGCGGTGTCCAGGGCGGAGGCCCCCTCTAAAATGCTCCCATCCAGAGGCACCCGCTCCCCGGCCTTGATGACAATCACGTCTCCCACCGCCACCTCCTCCGGGTCCACCTGGACCAGCTGGCCGTCCCGCTCGATGTTGGCGTAGTCGGGGCGGATGTCCATCAGGGCGGAGATGGACTGCCGGGACCGGGAGACGGCCACGTTCTGGAACAGCTCCCCCACCTGGTAGAAGAGCATCACCGCCACCGCCTCGGGGTACTCGCCGATAATCAGCGCCCCGATGGTGGCCACGCACATAAGGAAGTTTTCGTCAAAAACCTGGCCGTGGGCAATGTTGCGGACCGCCTTCCACAGCACGTCCCAGCCGATGACCAGATAGGGGACCAGGAACAGCGGCCACTCCGCCAGAGCATACGCCCCACAGCCATTCCGGTCCTGAACCACGCTAAGCAGTGGAATGGGGCCGGATAGCCAGATCGTGGGGAACAGCAGGCAGACAACAAACAATACAAAGGCAATGAGGATGCGGTAAAGCATCTTTTTTTGCTTTCGGGTCATAACAAACACCTCTTTATATGGACTTTTCCAGCAAGGCAATTCCCTCGGGGACACGGCCTGGTATTACCTCCACCAGCACCGGGGCCAGGTTCAGGCTCTCCAGCAGCATCCGGTAGGTCTCTGGGGTGAAGGCGTGCTCATAGTGAAAGCCCACGCCCTGGTAAATTTTAATCATGGTCCCGTAGGCCGTCCCCACCCGCCCCTGGAGGTAGGTGGGCAGAATCAGCCGCCCGCCGGGGGCGGTGACCCGCCACAGCTCCCGCACCGCCTTCTCTGGCTGAGAGAGCAGGTGAAGGACGTTGGCGGCAATCACCGCTTCGAAGCTGCCGTCCGGCTCGGACAGGGCGGTCACGTCCCGCAGGGCAAAGCTGACGTTGGTCAGCCCCCGCTTTTTAGCCTTTTTTCGGGCCCGGTCCAGCATGGCCGGGGACTGGTCGGTACACAGCACCGAGGCGGCTTTTTCCGCCGCCGCCAGGGAAAACGTCCCCGTCCCGGCGGCGCAGTCCAGCACCCGGGCCCCCACAGGGACAAGCTCGGCCACCCGGGCCGCCGCTGCGGCGTTCACCGCCCGGTTGCTCCGCTCCGCCAGGTCATACAGCCAGGCCACCCGGTCCCAGAAGGTGCTCACAGCACAATCTCGCAGTCGGGCTCCACCTTTTTGCAGGCCTTCACCACCTGCTTCATGATGGCGTCGAACTGGGCGCTGTCCGCGTCGATGGTCATTTTCTGGGTCATGAAGGAGACGGAGGCGTCCGCCACGCCGGGCAGCTTTTTGATGGCGGTCTCCATTTTGGCGGCGCAGTTGGCGCAGTCCAGGTCGATGAGCTTAAAGGTCTTTTTCATGATAAAACATCCTTTCTGTTACTCTAAAATATGTTCCATACCCTGAGCCAGGATATGAATGACGTGGTCGTCGGCCAGGGAGTAGTACACTGTTTTGCCCTCCCGGCGGAATTTTACCAGCTTGCTGTTTTTCAGCACCCGCAGCTGGTGGGATACGGCGGACTGGGTCACCTCCATCAGCTTGGCGATGTCGCACACGCACAGCTCCGACTCCAGCAGGGCGTAGAGAATCTTTACCCGGGTGCTGTCCCCAAAGATCTTGAACAGCTCCGCCAGGTCGTAGAGCTGCTCGTCGGGGGGCAGCTGGGCGCGGACCTTCTCTACAGCGTCCAGGTGGACGCAGGGCTCCTCGCAGTGAGGGATGGCTTTCCCTTCCATAGCGTTCTCCTTTCAACATATGAGCACTTGTTCATGTGTTGGCATTATCATACTACACAGCCCCTGCTTTGTCAAGGGGGGACCGGAAATTTTTTTCGACGCCCTTGCCAGCATGGGAGAAAGACAGTATAATATTCCCACCGCAAATTTTTTCTCCCAGCCGGGAACCTTTTTCCGCTCTCTGCGTCAAAGCTCTCAGAACCCAAAACCGGGTCGAAACATAACCCCAACAGAAAAGGAGTTTAATTAGTATGAAAAGACGTATCTTTGCGGCGGTGCTGGCCACCGCCATGGCCCTGTCCCTGGCCGCCTGCGGCGGCGGAAACGGCGGCGGCAGTTCCTCCTCCAACCCCGGCAGCGGCTCCGACGTGAGCGTCATCGCCCCCGGCGGCAGCTCCAGCCAGCCTGACGGTTCCACCCCCGACGGCTCTCAGCCCGACGGCTCCCAGCCGGATAGCTCCAACCCCAGCGGCTCGGGCAGCAATGGAGACCTCCAGCCCCTTCCCACCGTTACCATCACTCTGAACAAGACGGAGGTCAAGCTGACCAAGGCCGGGGCAACCTTCCAGCTGCGCTGGACCGCCGAGCCCATCATTTACGGTTCTACGGTTTCCTTTACCTCTGACAAGCCCGAAATTGCCACGGTGTCCAAGGACGGCACGATCAAGGCGGTCGCTCCCGGCAAGGCCACCATCACCGTGGAATACGACGGCGCCAAGGCCACCTGCGCCGTCACCTGCGACTGGAAGGAAGAGACCAAGCCTGAGCAGAAGCCCGACCCCAAGCCTGATCCCAAGCCCGACGGCAGCGGCAGCGGTTCTTCCTCCGGCTCCGGCAGCTCCAGCAGCACCCCCTCCACCAATGTGGACCTGTCCGCCTTCTACAGCACCATCACCGGCAAGTATGAATTCGGCTTCCTGGAGCTGGCCGACAGCGGCCTGCTGGATCAGTACTATGCCGGTCTCACCGGCGTCAGCTCCGAGCAGATGCTGGTATACATCTGCATGATGTCCATGAACAACGGCGAGTTCGGCCTGGTTCAGGTGAAGGACAGCAAGGATGTGGACACCGTCAAGGCTATCTTCCAGGCCCGCATCAACTACATGGTAGGCGACGGCAACGGTCCCGGCGGCGCATGGTATCCCGGTCCCACCGAGCAGTGGCAGAACAACTCCCGCGTCGTCTCCAACGGCAACTACGTGATGATGATCGTCCATGAGAACTGCGACGACATCGTCAACGAATTTAACGCCCTGTTTTAAGGCATCCTGAGTAGGGGCCGCCGCCCTCGGCGGCCCTTCTTTCCTGTAAAAAGCGGGCCGGCGAAAGCGCCGGCCCCTACAATGCTGAATGAGGTGACCGCTATGGTCTTTTCCACCCCCATTTTCATGTTTTATTTCCTGGTCCTCACCCTGTTCCTGTACTATATCGTCCCCCGCAGGGGGCGCAATGTGGTGCTGCTGGCCTCCTCCCTGTTCTTCTACTGGTGGGGGGAGCGGGCCTACGTGTCCATCATGTTCCTGTCCACTGCCATTGACTACACCCACGGTCTTCTGGTGGAGCGGTGCAAGGCCAGAGGGAACATCAAAGGCGCGAAAATGGCGGTGGCCTCCTCCATTGTGTTCAATCTGGCCCTGCTGTGCTTCTTCAAGTACTGGGACTTTATCGCCGGCTCCCTCCAGTCGGTGGGGCTCACCTTTATGCCGGTGCTGGGAGTCCACCTCCCCATCGGCATCTCCTTCTACACCTTCCAGACGATGAGCTACACCATCGACGTCTACCGGGGGGATGCCCGGGCCCAGCGGAGCATCCTCAACTTCGGCACCTTCGTCACCCTGTTCCCCCAGCTCATCGCCGGCCCCATTATCAAATACAAGGACCTGGGGGATCAGATCAACGAGCGGACCTGCTCCACCGAGAGGTTTGCCTCCGGGGTGCAGATTCTCATGGTGGGCCTGGCCAAAAAGCTGCTCATTGCCAATAACGTGGGGATGCTGTGGGACAGCTATAAGGCCATGGCCCCCGCCGAGCTGACGGTGGCCGGGGCCTGGCTGGGGGTGCTGGCCTTCACCTTCCAGATTTACTTCGACTTCTCCGGCTACTCCGATATGGCCGTAGGGCTGGGCCGGATGCTGGGCTTTGAGTTCCTGCCCAACTTCAATTACCCCTATATCTCCAAAAGCATTACCGAGTTCTGGCGGCGGTGGCACATCTCTCTCAGCACCTGGTTCCGGGAGTATCTGTATATCCCCCTGGGGGGCAACCGGTGCGCCAAGCCCCGGTGGATGTTCAACCTCCTTGTGGTCTGGGCAGCCACCGGCATCTGGCACGGGGCCAGCTGGAATTTCCTGTGCTGGGGGCTGTACTTCTTCGCCCTGCTGATGGTGGAGAAGTTCTTCCTGCTCAAACCGCTGGAAAAAGCCCCCGCCCTGGTGGGCCATGTGTACACCATGTTCTTTGTTATGGTGAGCTGGGCCATCTTCGCCATTGAGGACTTCTCCCACCTGGAGGCCTACCTGAAGGTCATGTTCGGCCTGGGAGGCGTCCCCCTGGCAAATGCGTCTTTCGGCTACTGCCTGGTCAGCTACCTGCCCATCCTGTGCCTGGCGGCCCTGGCCTCCACCCCCCTGGGGGCATCGGTCTACCGCCGGCTGGGGACCAGAGGCCAGCAGGCGGTCTGCACCGTCCTGATCGCCGGGGGACTGATTGCCTGCACCGCCTACCTGGTGGACGGCACCTATAACCCCTTTCTGTATTCCAATTTCTGAGGAGGCAAGAGCATGACAAAAAAATTCAGTATCTTCCTCACAGTTCTGTTCTGCGCCTTCATCGGGGGCGTGTGCGTCATCAGCCTGCTGCTGCCTGACAAGGATTTCTCTCCCCTGGAGAACCGCTACCTGCAAAAGCCGCCCAAGCTGTCGCTGGAGACGCTGGGCAGCGGAAAGTTCATGGAGGACGCGGAGGACTACGTCTCCGACCACATTGCGGGCCGGGACTTCTGGGTGGCCGCCAAGGCCTGGAGCGAGCGGCTGTCCGGCAAGAAGGAGAACAACGGGGTCTACTTCGGTGCGCAGAACACCCTCATCAACCGGGTAAAGGCCCCTGACCCTGACAAGCTGAAAGAGGATATGGGCTATGTAGACGCCCTGGTGGGCAATGTGTCCGTCCCGGTGTACTTCGGCCTTATTCCCTCCGCTGCCGAAATCTGGAGGGACCGCCTCCCGGCGGGCGCCCCCACCGCTGACGAAAAAGCTATCATAGACCAGCTCTATTTCTCCACCGGGGCCTCCACCATCGACCTGCATTCCGCCCTCACTGCGCACAGCGGAGAGGACATCTACTACCGCACCGATCACCACTGGACCAGCCTGGGGGCCTACTACGGGGCCAACGCCATTTTTGAGGCCCTGGGCCTGGAGCCCATCGACCTGAACGACTACCGGAAAACGACGGTGACCGACCAGTTTAACGGCACGCTCTTCTCCTCCTCCGGGGTGCGCTGGCTGCCCCCCGATTCCATCGACACCTATGTCCCGGACGAGGGGATCAAGGTGACCTCCTGGTTTAAGGGCTCCCCCGAGGAGGGCAGTCTCTATGTGGACAGCTATCTGGATGTGAAGGACAAATACTCCTACTTCCTGGGGGGTAATCAGGCTCTTTGCGTCATTAAGACCGAGCATACCGACGCCCCCAAGGTGCTGGTCGTCCGGGACTCCTACTCCGACTCCCTGGCCCCCTTCCTGACGGAGCGTTTTTCGGAGATTCACCTGTTTGACCTGCGTTACAATCTGAGCAGCATCAAGGGCTATGTGGAGGAAAACAATATCGACGCGGTGGTCGTGCTGTACAGCCTTCCCAATTTTATTACCGACACCAACCTGTTCCTCCTTGCCAGATAGAATAAGCCAGCGGCGCGCCGGTTGGCGCGCCGCTGGCTTTATGGTTTCTTTAAAGTGCTCAGTGGTTCAGGTATCTCCACTGACCGTTCTCTAAAACCAGGGAAAATTCAAAGGTCCAGATAATTTCTCCATTATCAGAGATGTGCCCAGCAATGACCACTTCATCAGTGGTCCGGGAAACTATTCGCTCCAATACAGTTTCTTCGTTTGGGAAACCTCCAACGCCACCGTCCAAGTTTTTGTATAATATGCCGTTTTGCTCCAAAAGCTGGCTACGCATCATTTCTAGTTCATGCTCAGAAACGCTGGGAGCCCGGCGGGAATAAATACGGTACCACAAATCTATGGCCTGCTGCTCGGCCTGAGCGATGGATTGACAACCGATTACGCGGCAGTATGTCCGTATCATAAACCCATCGTCTACAGTGATGGAATCGCTGTAATCAAACTGGAGAAAATCCGCGTTAGCTATGTTTAGCCCAACAGAAACAGCATCCTCACTGAGTGCTTTGGCCAGTTCCAGCAATTCCTCGTCAGAGATGTTCTGGGCCGAGGGGGTCTGGGTTTCATAGCCCCGGGTGGTGTCCAGGGTGACGGTGCCGGTGGCGCCGTCCCAGCCCACGCCGAAGTCCAGGGCCTGGCCCAGGTCGCGGAGCTTGAAGTAGTTCATGCCGTCGATTTTGTAGACCTCCGCCTTGCAGAGAACGCCGTTGATGTAGATGGTGTCGCTGCTGGCAGAGGCGGTTTTGTTTCCGCCGGCAGGCGCGCCGGTCAGGTCGGTGGGCTGCTTGACATAGCCCGCCCCGGTGTTGGCGGTGACGGACTGCTTCTCCCCGTCATAGCCCACGGAAAACTGCTTGGCCGTCCCGTTGAGGACTGCGGCCAAGTCCCGGATTTTGAAGTAGTTGCTGCCGTTGATTTTGTATACGGTGGGGGTCTGGAGTACGCCGTCGCAGAGCAGACTGTCGTTGGTGGGAGCAGCCGTCTCCGCAAATGCGGTTCCAACACACAGGGCCGTCAGCAGCGACAGGGAGAGCAGGGAAGCCAGGAATTTTTTCCTCATTTCTTGTGTCCTCCTTTTATAAAGTAAGCCCGCAGAAATGCTTCTGTTTTTATCTTACACGGAAAAGGAGAAAAATGCAAGGAATTTGTTGAAAAAATCCGGTATAGGAAGGGATTTTGCTGTCCATACTGTAAGAAAATTACAGTGTGGACGGTTTTCCGTCCCAGGGAGGGCATATGGACCGAAAACTGAAAAATTGGGAAATCGCGCTGATGTTTGGCGTTTTGATTGCGGTGGCTGCGGGCAGCTGGCTGGGACAGGAGCAGAAGGAGCTGGCGGACAGTGTCATCCGTTTCCACGTAATTGCCAACTCAGACAGCCAGGAGGACCAGGCGCTGAAGCTGGCGGTGCGGGACCGGGTGCTGGAAAAGGCGGAATCGCTCTACCCGGAGGGGGCCACTCTGGACCAGGCCCAGGCGGCCCTGGAGGGCCATCTGAGTACCCTGTCCGCCGCCGGCCGGGCGGTGGTAGAGGAGCAGGGGTACGACTACCCCGTGACCGCCGTGTTGGAGGACTGCTGGTTTCCCACCAAAGAGTATGAGGGCTTTGCCCTTCCCGCCGGAAACTATACCGCCCTCCGGGTGACCATTGGAGAGGGCAAGGGACAGAACTGGTGGTGTGTAGCCTTTCCGCCTCTGTGCCTGGGAGCGGCCAGCGAGACGGTGGACCAGGCTCTGGAAGCCGGTCACTTCACCTCGGACCAGGGCGCTCTGGTCACAGGGGACGGAGAGAGCTATGTCCTCAAATTCAAGGCGATGGAGCTTTTAGGCGAAATACAGGGCTTTTTTAAAGGATAAATATATCCCTCCCTCTCCCGCATACTCTGTGAGGAGAGGGAGGGATCTGTGTTGATTGGACAGCTTGTGATATCGCCCGGGGGACGGGGGAAGGCGGCTTCCGGGCGGCTTTACGGTCTGCCCGTCCTGCAGGCAGAGACAGACCCGGAGGGCTTCTGGGGCGCGTACCGTCTGCGTCGGGCGGCCCGAGGGCTGCGCCGCGGGGGTGTACTGCGGGTGTTGACGCCACCGGACTTCGACAGCTGGTCTGCGCTGGCCGGCTTCGGCCTGCGGCCGGTGGAGACAGAGCGCTTCGTCCGGGCTCAGTCGGTTTCTCTGGCCCTGGCCGCTCTCCAGCGGCAGGGGCTGGTCCCCGGACGGTCCACGGTGGCGCTGAGAGGGCTGCGTGCAGACCGGGACATGGCCCGGACCGCTGCGGCGCTGTGTCCTCTGGTGCGGGGACTGGTCATCGACGCCCCCCGGGGGGGCGGGGAGCTGGCCCTCTGGCTGCGCCGGGAGTTCGGCGTACCCATCCTGCCGGAAGGGGAGCGTGGACACGCGGCTCTGGCCTTTCAGAAGGGATGTCCCATACCGGAGGAGGACCCTTTGGAGCTGTGGGGTCCCCGGCCTCAGCTGGCCGGGCTTCGCCTTTCCGCCCCGGGGCTGAAAGAGACGGACCGGGAACGCCTGCCCCTGCTGGCCGCCCTGTGGGAGGGGGGAAAGCTGGCTCCCAAAGATATAAAAATCACTTGACAGACCAGGTAGAAACCAATATAATAGCACAGAATGTATGATTATATCCAAATGACCCTGTTCCCGCCCTTTGGGGCGGGAACGCTGGCTCATAGTTCTATTGGAAAGGTGTGCAGGCTTTATGTCAAAGGAATACAAGCTGAGCCCACAGCGGCTCAAGGAATTGCAGGATGAGATGACCTATCTGAAGACCGTACGGGAGAAGGAGGTGGCCGACCTTATTAAGGAAGCCCGCTCCTTCGGCGACCTGTCGGAAAACAGCGAGTACGACGAAGCGAAAAACGAGCAGGGCAAGCTTTACGCCCGCATGAGCGAGCTGGAGGAGATTCTGTCCAACTATGTGGTCATTGAGGAGGATGAGACCGAGGGCGACTATGTCCGCCTGGGCTCCACCGTCACCGTGTTGGACAAGGAGTTTAACGAGGAGCTCACCTACAAGATTGTAGGCTCCCAGGAGGCCGACCCCATAAACGGCGCGATTTCGGAGGACTCTCCCTTTGGCAAGGCCCTGCTGGGCAAGAACGCCGGAGACGATGTCACCGTGGACGCCCCCGCCGGACCGGTAGAGTATAAGCTGCTGAAGATCGAGAGATAAAGGAGAAGTCAACATGGCCGATAAGAACAACCAGACCGGGGAACAGGAGAACCTGTCCCAGCTGCTCCAGATTCGCCGGGACAAGCTGAAGGAGCTTCAGGACAGCGGCAACGACCCCTTCACCATCACCCGATATGTGACGGACAACGACTCCGCCAACATCAAGGATAATTTCGACAGCCTGGAGGGCAAAGAGGTGTCCATCGCCGGCCGGCTCATGTCCAAGCGTGGAATGGGCAAGGTGTCGTTCTGCGACTTGCAGGATAAGAGCGGCCGCATCCAGCTCTACGCCCGGAGGGACGAGATGGATGAGGAGACCTACAACCGCTTTAAAAAATACGACATCGGCGACATTGTGGGGGTGAAGGGAGTTGTCTTCCGTACCCAGCGGGGCGAGATGTCTGTCCGGGTGGTGGATGTCACCCTTCTGTCCAAGTCTCTTCTTCCCCTGCCCGAAAAGTTTCACGGCCTGACTAATACCGAGTTGCGCTACCGCCAGCGGTATGTGGACCTGATTGTCAACCCGGAGGTAAAGCGCAATTTCATTGTCCGCTCCAAGTTCATCAAGCACGTCCGGGACTTTATGGATGGCCGGGGCTTTATGGAGGTGGAGACTCCTGTTCTGAACACCATCTCCGGCGGCGCCACCGCCCGGCCCTTCATCACCCACCACAACACTCTGGATATCGATATGTACATGCGCATCGCCACCGAGCTGCCCCTGAAGCGGCTCATCGTGGGCGGCATGGACCGGGTGTATGAGATCGGCCGCATCTTCCGCAACGAGGGGATGGATCCCAAGCACAATCCGGAGTTCACCACCATTGAGCTCTATCAGGCCTACGCCGATTTCAACGACATGATGGACCTGTTTGAAGATCTGCTGTCCTCCGCCGCCCAGAAGATTCTGGGCACCTACCAGGTCCAGTGGCAGGGGGAGAACATCGACCTGACCCCCGGCTGGCCCCGTATGCCCATGCACGAGGCGGTGAAGCAGTACTGCGGCATCGACTTTATGGCCATTTCCACCGACGAGGAGGCGGTGGCCGCCGCCAAGTCCATCGGGGTGGAGCTGCCCGAGACGGCGGACAAGACCTGGGGCAACGCCCTGTATGAGTGCTTCGACCAGCGGGTGGAGGAGAAGCTGATCCAGCCCACCTTCATCACCATGCACCCGGTGGACGTCTCCCCCCTGGCCAAGCGGTCCCCCAAGGACCCCCGGCTCACCGAGCGGTTTGAGCTGTTCATCTGCCACAGTGAGATGGGCAACGCCTTCTCCGAGCTCAACGACCCCATTGACCAGCGGCAGCGCTTCCAAAAGCAGGTGGAGCAGCGGGAGCGGGGAGACGACGAGGCCGGCATGATGGACGAGGACTTTCTTACCGCTCTGGAATACGGCCTGCCCCCCACGGGTGGCCTGGGGATCGGCATCGACCGGTGCGTCATGCTCCTCACCGGCTCTGACTCCATCCGGGAGGTAATCCTCTTCCCCACCATGAAGCCGCTGGATTAAATTTTTGTGTATTTCGTTAAAGAAGTACCAGCCACAGGGCTGGTACTTCTTAATTTTATATTTGCCGTCAGCCTGCGGAAACTGTCAGCTCTCCGTTCTGCATATCTACCATAAGTGCCGCGCCGGATTCCACCTGGTCGGCAATGATTTTCCGGCCGATCAGGGTCTCCACCGTGTGCTGGAGACAGCGGCGCAGGGGGCGCGCCCCGTAGACGGGGTCGTAGGCCGTCTCGATGATGTGCTCCTTGGCGGCGGGGGTGAGGGAAACGGTGAGCTGCTTGTCGGCCAGCCGGCGGTTCAGATCGTCCACCAGCAGGTCTACAATGTGGGTGATATTCTCCCTGGTCAGCGGCTTATAGAAGACAACCTCGTCCAGCCGGTTGAGGAACTCGGGCCGGAACGACCGCTTGAGCAGCTCGCTCACCTGGTTTCGGGCGGCGTCGCTGATCTCGCCGTCCTCGTTGATGCCGTCCAGCAGGGCCTGGCTGCCCAGGTTGGAGGTGAGGATCAGGATGGTGTTTTTAAAGTCCACCGTCCGGCCCTGGCTGTCGGTGATCCGGCCGTCGTCCAACACCTGGAGCAGCACGTTGAACACGTCGGGGTGGGCCTTCTCCACCTCGTCGAAGAGGACCACGGAGTAGGGTTTTCTCCTGACCGCTTCGGTGAGCTGGCCGCCCTCCTCATAGCCTACATAGCCCGGAGGGGCTCCGATGAGCCGGGAGACGGAAAACTTCTCCATGTACTCAGACATGTCGATGCGCACCAGGTTCTTCTCACTGTCAAACAGGGCTTCGGCCAGCGTCTTGGCCAGCTCGGTCTTGCCCACGCCGGTGGGACCCAGGAAGAGGAATGAGCCGATGGGCTTATTGGGGTCGGCAATACCGGCCCGGGAGCGGAGAATGGCCTCGCTCACCAGCCGGACGGCTTCATCCTGACCCACCACCCGGCGGTGGAGGATTTCCTCCAGGTGGAGCAGTTTCTCCCGCTCCCCCTCCATCAGACGAGCCACGGGGATGCCCGTCCACCGCTCGATGATGCGGGCAATCTCCTCCTCGGTCACCTTGTCCCGGAGGAGGGAACGGGCTTTGCTCTGGCCGGCGGCTTGTTCCTCCACCTCCAGGGCCTTTTTCAGCTCGGGGATGCGGCCGTACTGCAATTCCGCCGCCTTCTCCAGGTCATACTCCCGCTGGGCCTTCTCCAGGGCGGCATTGGCCGTCTCCAGCTCCTCCCGCAGCTTCTGTACCTTGCCGATGGCCCCCTTCTCGTTGTCCCACTGGGCCTTTTTGGCGTTGAAGTCGTCCCGCATGTCAGACAGCTCCTTTTGGATCTCCGCCAGGTGCTCCTGAGACAGCTTGTCGGTCTCCTTTTTCAGGGCGGCCTCCTCAATCTCGTGCTGGATGATCTTCCGCTGGATGATGTCCAGCTCGGTGGGCATGGAGTCCATCTCCGTGCGGATCATAGCGCAGGCCTCGTCCACCAGGTCGATGGCCTTATCGGGCAAAAACCGGTCGGAGATATAGCGGTTGGACAGGGCGGCGGCGGCAATAATGGCTCCGTCGGTAATCTTTACCCCGTGGTAGACCTCATATCGCTCTTTCAGTCCCCGGAGGATGGCAACGGCGTCCTCCACGCTGGGCTCGCTGACCAGAACGGGCTGAAACCGCCGCTCCAGAGCTGCGTCCTTCTCGATATACTGCCGGTACTCGTTTAAGGTGGTGGCCCCGATGCAGTGCAGCTCCCCCCGGGCGAGAAGGGGCTTGAGCAGGTTGCCTGCATCCATGGAGCCCTCGGTCTTGCCGGCGCCCACGATGGTGTGGAGCTCGTCGATGAAGAGGATAATCCGCCCCTCCGACTTCTTCACCTCGTTGAGGACGGCCTTCAGCCGCTCCTCAAACTCCCCCCGGTACTTGGCCCCGGCGATGAGGGCGCCCATGTCCAGAGAAAAGATGGTCTTGTCCTTCAGGGAGACGGGCACGTCCCCCTGAACAATCCGCTGGGCCAGCCCCTCGGCGATGGCCGTCTTGCCCACACCGGGCTCGCCAATGAGGACGGGGTTGTTTTTGGTCTTTCGGGACAGAATGCGGATGACGTTGCGGATTTCGTCGTCCCGGCCGATGACCGGGTCCAGTTTGTTTTGCCGGGCCCGCTCCACCAGGTCGGAGCCGTACTTTTTCAGGGCGTTGTAGGTCTCCTCCGGGTTGTCGGAGGTGACCCGCTGGCTCCCCCGCACCTGGGCCAGGGCCTGCATCACCTTCTCCTTGTCCAGGCGGTAGGTGCGGAACAGCTCCTTCAAGGCGGCGTTGGGGTGGGCCAGCAGACCGAGAAGGACATGCTCCACCGAGATGTACTCGTCCTTCATGGCCTGGGCCTCTCCCCCGGCGGCCTGGAGAGCCCGGTCCACATCCTGGGAGACATACACTTTCCCACTCTCCCGACCGGAACCGGAGACCTTGGGCAGCTTGTCCACCTCGGCCCCCACCGCCGCCTCAAAGCTGGGAACGGTCATGCCCACAGCGGTGAGCAGCTGGGGGATAAAGCCCTCCCCGTCCCCCACCAGGGCCAGCAGCAGGTGGGGCTGTTCAATCTGCTGGTTGCCGTGCGCTAACGCGATGTCCTGAGCCCCTTGAATGGCCGCCAGGGATTTTTGGGTAAACTGATTCATGTTCATAACAAACACTCCTTTCACGGAACAATCTGCGGTATGGTTGTAGTATAGGCCGCTCTCAGAAAAAAAGCATGAACAAACCGTGAATTTTTAGCACTCGCAAGTAGAGAGTGCTAATTCAATGGTTTCCGTTGCTTTTTTCTCCTGACTGTGTTATGCTGGTTTATCACATTGTGAAAGGAGCGTCCCCTCCGAATGGAAGAACATGTGCCGGTTCAGAAAGCATTGGACACACTGGACGAAATTGACCGTACCCTCCGCCAGATGCTGGTACTGGCTGAGTTGTCCGCCGGCAACGGCGACATCAACCGGGACAATCTGCAAATAGTTCTGGAACATTTACAGGTAAAAATCGACCGCGCCGCCGACCGCCTGGATAGTCTTTGATGGACGGTGAAAACGTCTGCCAGAGGAAAGGGAGATGTTTCACCTGGTGATATGTATAACCATTGGGACATTTTGTCCTGTGCAAATAAAAAAACGGCCCTGCGGCCGTCCCACAAAAAAAGAAATGACCCTTGACTGTCCGTTTCGTAATCCGTTACAGTCAAGGGTCATTTCTGTTCTGTCTTATTATCTAACATCATATGGCTACCTCCATTTCTATTGGATACGCTCCGCCACTTCCCCTCAGCAATCCTCCAGTTCTTCTACGACCATCTCTTTTGTTGCCGTTATTACGGCCCAACTCCTCATATGTGAGGACCCTCGGTCGGATTCCCTTCCTGCTTGCTGTCAGGTCTGCCGCTTTGCGCTGACTGAAACTGTCTGTCTCTTCCGGTCGTTTTGGAGATACCCTGATTTCCAGATCTTTTGAAAATCCTGAAGCTTGGTTGTCTCTCCTTGGCTCCCTCTCATGGCCGATCACAGATTTTTAATACAGAATATTTTTGACCAGACACTCAGTTTCAGTTGCCGGGACTTTTACTTGTACATTGGACTCACCTTTCCTTTGTCTGGTTATAATTTACCACACTAATGTAATTCTGTCAAGTGTTTTTGTTCGTTTTATTCAACAAATATGACTCCTGAATTTTTACATTTTGCATAATTGCAGGCGGAATCCTGCAAAATGAGGGCCCTTCCGGCTGGAAGGGCCCTCCATGCTCACATATGTTCCGGTTCCTGGTCCCCGGGCAGGGTGCACAGAAATTGATACTGGGGCACCAGGGATTTCCACCCCTCCAGCACCTGGCCGGCCAGCTCCGGGGTGAAGAACACCCCCTCGCAGTTGTGCTCGCAGGTGAAGCCCAGTCCCTTCCGGTTGTACCAGGGGTGGAGCAGCGGGCCGGGGTCCCCCTTGGGGCGCTTGTACTCCTGGCCTTCCAGGCGGAATTCCCCCCGCTTTTCCACCGCCCGGGCCAGTTTTTCCACGGGCTTGGGGTCCCGGTCGATGCGGGCGCGGAGCTTGGCCATGGTGGCGGGAAGCATCTCCCAGCAGCCCATGCCGTAGCCGTAGTGGTCGGGGGCAATCTCAAACCAGAAGCAGGG
>CANPFP010000054.1 GCA_947573385.1 uncultured Bacillota bacterium
GGGAGGGCCGGCTGGAGCAGGTGGATCCGGACGAGGTGGAGGTGGGCGCGGTAATTGTGGTCCAGCCTGGGGAGAAGGTACCCATCGACGGGGTGGTGCTGGAGGGCAGCTCCAGCCTGAACACCAGCGCTCTCACCGGAGAGAGCCTGCCCAGGGAGACCGGCCCGGGGGACGAGGTCATCAGCGGCTGCATCTCTATGACGGGGGTGCTGAAGGTCCGCACCACCCGGGAGTTTGGGGAGTCCACCGTGTCTAAAATTTTGGACCTGGTGGAGAATGCCAGCTCCCGGAAGTCCCGGTCAGAGGACTTTATCTCCCGGTTTGCCCGCATCTATACCCCCGCCGTCTGCTACAGCGCCCTGGCTCTGGCCCTTTTGCCCCCCCTTGTCCGTATGCTGGGGCTGGGCCTGGCCCCGGACTGGGGGGGCTGGCTCTACCGGGCCCTCACCTTCCTGGTGATCAGCTGCCCCTGCGCCCTGGTTATCAGCATTCCCCTCAGCTTCTTCGCCGGTATCGGAGGGGCCAGCCAGGTGGGCGTGCTCATCAAGGGCTCCAACTATCTGGAGACCCTCTCCCAGACAAAAACGGTGGTTTTCGACAAGACGGGCACCCTGACCCAGGGGGTCTTTGAAGTGAGCGGCATCCACCACGCCGCCCTGGCGGAGGAGAAGCTGCTGGAGTACGCCGCCCTGGCGGAGAGTTCCTCCTCCCACCCCATCAGCAAAAGTTTGCAGCGGGCCTGGGGGAAGGAGATCGACCGGAGCCGGGTGACCGATATCCAGGAACAAAGCGGCTGCGGCGTCACCGCCCAGGTGGACGGGACGGCGGTGGCCGCCGGCAATGACAAGCTGATGCGACGCCTGGGCGTCGACTGTCCGGAGTGCCACCAGGCCGGCACCATCGTCCATCTGGCGGTGGACGGGGCCTACGCGGGGCACATTGTGGTCTCCGACGTGGTAAAGCCCGGCTCCAGGCAGGCGATTTCCGCCCTGCGGGTCGCTGGTGTGGACAAAACCATTATGCTTACCGGGGATGCAAGGGCGGTGGCCGAACAGGTGGCCTCCGACTTGGGTATTGACCAGGTGTTCAGCGAGCTGCTTCCGGCGGACAAGGTGACCCAGGTGGAAAGGCTGCTGGAGACGCGGTCCGGCAAAGGGAAGCTGGCCTTTGTGGGCGACGGCATCAACGATGCCCCGGTGCTGTCCAGGGCTGATATCGGCATCGCCATGGGGGCCATGGGCTCCGACGCGGCCATCGAGGCGGCGGATATCGTCCTGATGGACGACGACCCCCGGAAAATTGCCAAGGCCATCCAGATTTCCCGGAAGTGCCTGGGCATTGTCTACCAGAACATCGTCATGGCCCTGGGGGTGAAGTCCGCCTGCCTGATCCTGGGGGCGGTGGGCATCGCCAACATGTACCTGGCTATCTTTGCCGATGTGGGTGTTATGGTCCTGGCGGTGCTGAACGCCATCCGGTGCCTGTTTGTGGGCAAGGAATAAGAAAATGCACGTCTGTTTTGCGGACGTGCATTTTTTAAAGGAAGTCGGGAGGTTTCCCGAAAGGCGGGCCGCCCAGGGGGGCGGCCCCTGCTGCTTTGTGGGAAGGGCTCATATCTGTTCCAGAAAATCCGTTACAAAGTGGAGGGCCACACCCAGGGGGACGGTGTGCCGCCGGAGGGTGCTCAGATGCACATACTCCCCGTCGGTGTCGAAGGGGTTGATGCCGGCCACATACTCCCGCAGGCGGGGCAGATAGGGGGCCAGGAACTCGCTCAGCACGCCACCCAGCACCACGTCGCAGTCCAGGGCCATGTGGATGTTGTTGATGCCGATGGCCAGATGGCGGAGCATATTGTCCCACAGGGCCTCATACTCCTCATACTGGGCCCCGTGCCGCTCCAGCTTGGAAAAAAACACCTCCAGCGTCACCCCGAAGGTGCTGCGCACCCGGCGGGGGGAGCAGTAGGCCTCCAGGCAGCCCAGGCTGCCGCAGGTACACCGCAGTCCGCCCGGCTCCACGCACATGTGTCCGAACTCCCCGCTGCGCCGGTTGTCCCCCACGTAGGGGGCGCCGCCGAAGAGGATGGCCCCGCCCACCCCGTTCTCCAGAGAGAGGTAGGCCATATTCCGGTTGCCCTCCCGGACGAAGAGCTCGGCATGGCCGCCGCTGGTGGCGTCGTTCTCCACATAGGTGGGGTAGGGGATGGAGCTGGCCAGCCCCTCCAGGGAGGTGTCCTTCAGCCGCAGGGTGGGGGCGGCGGTGATAAACCGGCTGTCCGGCGACATGACGGCGGGCAGGGCGATGCCCACGCCCAGCAGCCGGGCCCGGTCGATGGAAAACCGGTCCAGAAAGTCCTCCAGCACCCGGGAGAGCAGGCCGCCCATGTCGGCAAAGCGGACGATAGGGGGGATGTCCACCTCCTGATAGGCCAGCTCGTTGAGCAGCAGGTCGGCCGCCGCCAGGCGCAGGCGGTGTTCCGTCACCGAGATACCCACCGCCACCCGGGCATCGGGCACAATGGACAGGCCGCTGGCCTTCCGCCCCCCGGTGGACTGCTGCTCCCCCGAGTCCCGCACCAGGCCGGCGGCCATCAGCTCCGACAGGTTCTGATATACGGTGGGCAGACTGAGACCCAACTCCCGGGCCAGGCTCTGCCGGGAACAGAAGCCCTTGGCGTAGTAGATATTGCGGTAAATGCTGCTGCGGGTTTGCCGGCGGCGGTCTGTCAGACCGGCGTCCAGGTCCATTGCAAATCCTCTCCTCTTTGGTAAAATCCCTTTATTATATTGTAACACGAAGTTTGAAACAGTCAATTCCATTTGTAAAAAATCCGGTGTTTTTTCCCGTTTGTGCCAAGTTAGCAAAAACCGCTTTAGTAATCAAATTTTTTTAGCCGTCAATATACCCAATTTTCTCTGCTTTATTCCATGCAAAACCAACAAAGTTATTGCCGGGCGACAAAAAAAGATTGACATTAGTAAAATAACTTTATAGAATTGAAGCCACAGAAGCAGCTGCTTCTGTCATTTCCCCGGTATCCGGGGAAAAAACGAACAGGAGGAAACGAAAATGAAAAAGACACTTGCGCTGATCCTTGCAGCCTGTATGTCCCTCTCCCTCGTCGCCTGCGGCGGCGGAGCCGGTTCCAACCCCGGCACCAGCGGCAGCCAGCCCTCCGGCGGCAGCCAGTCCTCTGGCAGCCAGTCCACTCCCGGCGGCGACGCGGCCAGCAAGACCGTTGGTATCGCCATGCCCACCCAGTCCCTGGAGCGGTGGAACCGGGACGGCGCTTACCTTGACGAGCAGTTTAAGGCCGCCGGCTACAATACCATCGTCACCTACTCCGACAACAAGAACGAGCAGCAGGTGAACGACATCCAGAACATGCTCTCCCAGGGCGTGGACCTGCTGATCGTCGCCGCCATCGACGGCAACGGCCTGAACACCGTGATGAACGAAGCCGGCGCCGCCAACATCCCCGTTATCGCCTATGACCGTCTGATTATGAACGACAACGTGTCTTACTACGTGTCCTTCGACAACTACACCGTAGGCAAGCTCCAGGGCACCTATGTGAAGGATACCCTGGACCTGGACAACGCGGCCGGCCCCTTCAACATCGAGTTCACCGGCGGCGACCCCGCTGACAACAACGCCCCCTTCTTCTTCAACGGCGCGATGGATACCCTGAAGCCCTACATCGACAGCGGCAAGCTGAACGTGGTGTCCGGCCAGACCGAGTTCTCCGTGGTGGGCACCGAGCAGTGGAAGACTGAGGCCGCCCTGAACCGAGCCCAGAACGTGCTGGCTTCCTACTACTCCGACGGCACCAAGCTGGATGCTTGGCTGTGCTCCAACGACTCCACCGCCCTGGGCGTGACCCAGGCCGTCCTCTCTGACTACGCCGGCGGCAATTCTGTTATCATCACCGGCCAGGACGGCGACGTGGCCAACCTGCGCAACATCAAGGACGGCGTGCAGTCCATGACCGTGTATAAGGCTGTGGCCAACGAGGCCGTTGTCACCCTGGACCTGGCCAAGGCCATCCTGGACGGCAAGACCGCCGACGCCAGCCTGATCTCCGCCTCCGGCTGGGGCTTCGACTGCGCCTATGACACCGAGTCCTATGAGACCACCCCCGGCAACAAGTGCCCCTCCTTCCTGCTGGTGCCCGACGTGGTTACCGCTGACAACATGGAAGAGAAGCTGGTCACCCCCGGCTACTACAAGGTGGGCGCTGACGGCTACCTGGAGGCCACCAACGGCTGATTCCATAACCCCCAATGTAAGGACCACCGGCGGGCGGGGCAGACGCCCCGCCCGCCTTATTTTCAGGCAGACCATAGAGAGGAGGAACACCCCTTGGCTGACGTTATTTTGGAAATGAAGTCCATCACCAAGGAATTTCCCGGCGTCAAGGCCCTGGACAACGTGAATCTGAGGGTGGAGACCGGGGAAATCCACGCCCTGATCGGTGAAAACGGGGCGGGCAAATCCACCCTGATGAACGTGCTTTCCGGCACTTACCCCGCCGGCAGCTACACCGGCGAGATCTATTATGAGGGCAAGCTGTGCCAGTTTAAAACACAGAAGGACAGCGAGGCCCTGGGCATCGTCATCATCCACCAGGAGCTGGCCCTCATCCCCCTGCTGTCCATCGGGGAAAACATGTTCCTGGGCAACGAGATCAAAAACTCCATGGGCTACATCGACTGGGACAGGACCTACAGCGAGTCGGAGCGGCACATGCGCCAGGTGGGGCTGAACGAGTCGGCCCAGACTCTGGTGAAGGACATCGGCACCGGCAAGCAGCAGCTGGTGGAGATCGCCAAGGCCTTCTCCAAAAAGGTGAAGCTGCTCATCTTGGACGAGCCCACCTCCTCCCTCAACGATGAGGACGCCAAGATGCTGCTGGACCTGCTGATGGAGTTTAAAAAGGAGGGGCTCACCTCCATCATCATTACCCACAAGCTCAACGAGATTATTTACTGCGCCGACAAGGCCACCATCATCCGGGACGGCTCCACCATCGAGACCCTGGTAAAGGGCGTGGACGAGTTCAGCGAGGACCGGATCATCAAGGGCATGGTAGGCCGCTCCATGGAGGACCGCTACCCTGTCCGGGAGCACAATGTGCAGCCCGAGGTGAACCTGGAGGTGAAGAACTGGACGGTCCACCACCCCCTGTACCCCGAGCGGGTGGTAGACGACAACATCTCCTTCCACATCCGCAAGGGCGAAGTGGTGGGCTTCTCCGGCCTTCAGGGCGCAGGGCGCACCGAGCTGGCCATGTCCATCTTTGGCCGCAGCTACGGCACCGGCATCACCGGCGAGCTGTACATCGGCGGACAGAAGGTGGACCTGCGGTCCCCCCAGGATGCCATCCGCCGGGGGCTGGCTTACGTAACCGAGGACCGGAAGACCAACGGCCTGATTTTGGGCGAGTCCATCCGCTTCAACACCACACTGGCCCGGCTGGACAAGGTGTGCCGGAGCGGCGTAATCGACGCGGACCAGGAGATTGGCGTGGCCGAGCAGATGACCAAAGACATGGGCACCAAGACCCCCACCATCGAGCAGCGGGTGGGCAACCTGTCCGGCGGCAACCAGCAGAAGGCCCTGCTGGGCAAGTGGATGTTCACCGAGCCCGATATCCTCATTATGGATGAGCCCACCCGTGGCATCGACGTGGGCGCGAAATACGAGATTTACTGTCTCATCAACCAGATGGTGGCCCAGGGCAAGTCGGTGATGATGATCTCCTCTGAGCTGCCCGAGCTGCTGGGCATGTGCGACCGTATCTATGTGATGAACGAGGGCCGCCTGCTGGCCGAGCTGGACGCCAAGGATGCCACCCAGGAGGGCATCATGGGCTATATCATCCGCGATACCAACAAGGCGTAACAAGGGAGGGTAACAATATGACTGAGAGTAAAAACAGCTTCAATCTGATGAAGTTTTTGACCAGATACGCCATGGTAATTGCCCTGGTTGTGGTCTTTGTCCTGTTTGCCGTTCTCACCGACGGGAAGACGGTACAGCCCCAGAATATGTCCAACCTGCTGCTGCAGCAGGGCTACGTGCTGGTGCTGGCCTGCGGCATGCTGCTGTGTATCCTGACGGGCGGCAACATCGACCTGTCTGTGGGCTCGGTGATCTGCCTGGTGGGCGGCATCGCCGCCGTGATGGTGACCAATATGCACATGCCCGCCATCCCCGTAATTCTGCTGTGCCTGGTCATCGGCCTGGTGGTGGGCGTGTGGCAGGGCTACTGGATCGGCTATGTCCGTATCCCGCCCTTCATCACCACTCTGGGCGGCATGTTCATCTTCCGCGGCCTGGGCCGCATGGTGCTGGACAGCAAGACCGTGGCCATCCAGGACCCCACCTTTTTGAATATCTTTACCGCTTACATCAAGATTCCCGGCCTGGACGACAGCAAGATTAAGCTCTCCCCCATCATCGTGGGGGCGGCAGTGGCGATCTGGGTGCTTCTCAGCACCGCCAAGAGCCGCCGGGACCGGGCCAAGAAGGGCTACCGCCAGAACAGCGCCCTGGCCGACTTCACCAAGTCGGGCATCATTGCCGCCCTGATTTTGTGGTACTGCTGGATGCTCAGCCAGTACCGGGGCATCTCCGTCATGCTGGTGTGGGTGGTGGCCATCTGCCTGATCTATAACTTCATCACTGCCAAGACCGCTTTTGGCCGGTATTTCTATGCCGTGGGCGGCAACGAGAAGGCCACCAAGCTCTCCGGCATCAACACCGATAAAATCTACTTCATGGCCTACGCCAACATGGGCCTGCTGGCCGGCTTGTGCGGCCTGCTGGTCACTGCCCGGCTGGGTTCGGTGGACGGCAACGCCGGCACCTCCTATGAGATGGACGCCATCGGCTCCTGCTTCATCGGCGGCGCCTCCGCCTACGGAGGCAGCGGCACGGTGGGCGGTGTGGTCATCGGCGCTCTGCTGCTGGGCGTGATTAACATGGGTATGTCCATTATGGGCCTGCCCGACGCCTGGAAGTACGTCATCAAGGGCGGCGTGCTGCTGATTGCCGTTATCTTCGACGTGGTCACCAGCCGCAAGTCCGGCTCCAAGTAAGGAGAAGGCCATGCTGTATATCGGAATCGACCTGGGCACCTCCGCCGTCAAGCTGCTGCTGATGGACGGCGAGGGTGAGATTAAAAACATCGTCTCCAGGGACTACCCCCTGGAGTTCCCCCAGCCCGGCTGGAGCCAGCAGAATCCCGAGGACTGGAAAAAGGCCGTGCTGGAGGGCATCCCGGAGCTGCTGCGCGGCTTCGACGCCAGCCAGGTGGCGGGCATCGGGGCGGGCGGCCAGATGCACGGCCTGGTGGTGCTGGACGAACACGACAATGTGATTCGCCCCGCCATCCTGTGGAACGACGGCCGCACGGCAAAGCAGGTGGACTACTTAAACGGTGTTGTGGGCAAGGAAAAGCTGTCCAAGCTCACCGCTAACATCGCCTTCGCCGGCTTCACCGCCCCCAAGCTCCTTTGGATGCGGGAGAATGAACCGGACCTCTTTGCCAGAATTGCCAAAATCATGCTCCCCAAGGACTATATCAACTACCTCCTCACCGGCGTCCACTGCACCGACTGCTCCGACGCCTCCGGAATGCTCCTCTTGGACGTGGAGCACAGGTGTTGGTCCCGGGAAATGCTGAACCTCTGCGGTATCTCGGAAACCCAGATGCCCCGGCTCTTTGAGAGCTACGAGAAGGTGGGCACGCTGCTGCCCGAAATTGCCCGGCAGCTGGGGCTGCCTGAGAACGTGGCGGTCTGCGCCGGGGCGGGGGACAACGCCGCCGCCGCCGTGGGCACCGGCACCGTGGGGGAGGGTGCCTGCAACATCTCCCTGGGCACCTCCGGCACCGTGTTCATCTCCAGCGAGAAGTTCGGGGTGGACCCCAACAACGCCCTCCACGCCTTCGCCCACGCCGACGGGCACTACCATCTCATGGGCTGTATGCTCTCCGCCGCCAGCTGCAACAAGTGGCTGATGGAGGACATTTTCCATACCTCTGACTACGCCGCCGAACAGGCGGACATCACCCCCGACAAGCTGGGGAACAACCGGGTCTGCTTCCTGCCCTACCTCATGGGGGAGCGGTCCCCCATCAACGACACCAACGCCCGGGGAACCTTTGTGGGCATGACTATGGACACCAGCCGGTCCGACCTGACCCAGGCGGTGCTGGAGGGGGTTGCCTTTGCCATCCGGGACAGCTTCGAGGTGGCCAGGGCCCTGGGCATCCCCATCCACCGCAGCAAAATCTGCGGAGGCGGCGCCAAGAGCCCCCTGTGGAAGACCATTATGGCCAACGTGCTGAACATTCAGCTGGACGTTCCCGAGTCGGAGCAGGGCCCGGGGATGGGCGGGGCCATGCTGGCCATGGTGGCCTGCGGCCGTTATCCCTCCGTGGCGGCGGCCTGTGAAGCGCTGGTCCGCACCGCCGAGACAATTTCCCCAGACCCTGAGCTGGCCGCCCGGTATGAGGTCCGCTATCAGCAGTTCAAGGCCGTCTATCCGGCGCTGAAGGACGTCTTCGCCGCCATGAACGGTGTGCAGCTGTGAAAAAGGCCGGCCGGACCGAACTCGCCCTCCGGGTAATCCTGCTGCTGGCCGGGCTGACGGTGGCCCACCTGGGCGTTACCCTGTTTCTGGAGTCCGACCTGGGCTCCGACCCCTTCAACGTGCTGGTGCAGGGTCTGTTCCGGGCCCTGCCCTGGCCCGCGCGGATGACCCACGGCCGGGTCCACCTGCTGGTGTGCCTGCTCATTGTGCTGGTGCTGCTGGCCGCCGCCCGCGGCTATGTGCGCATCGGAACGGTGCTGTGCATGGCCCTGGGCGGGCCCATCATCGACCTGTGGACCCTCCCCCTGGCCCCCCTGTTCCCCGAGGAGCTGGCCCTGCCCTGGCGGCTGCTGGCCCTGGTGGCCGGGTGCGTGATTCTGGCCTTCGGCATGACGGTGGTCATCCGCTCCGAGGCGGGCACCGGCCCCAACGACCTGGTGGCGGTGGTGCTCAGCGACAGGACGGGAAAGCCCTTCGGCCCCGTCCGGGTGGGAGTGGATATCCTTTTTGCCCTGGCCGGGTGGCTGATGGGTGGCGTGGTGGGGCTGGGCACCGTTGTGTGCGCCTGCCTGGTGGGTCCTTGCGCCCAGGTGTTCCTCCCCATCAGCGGAAGGCTGTGTGAGGCCTGTCTGAACAAAATACGAGGTGATACGCCATGAAAATTCATTCCATTCACGACCCGGAATTTAAGCCCTACGGCCAGGTGCTGGAGGGCTACGACACCGCCTGCCTGCTGAAGGCCATGGAGACCATCCCCCTGCCGGAAGCCGGGGTGGCCTATGAGCCCAGCATCCCCGTGCTGGAGGCCACCTGCCTGTACGGACAGCTTCAGAACAACGCCTACGGCGGCATGCCCGTCCAGCTGGGCATGTGCTGGGGCCGGAATACCAGGCTCAACTGCCTGGAGTACCACCGGGACAGCGAGGTGAACGTGGGCACGGTTGACTTTATCCTCCTGCTGGCGAGACAGGACGAGATTGTGGACGGCCAGTTGGACACCGCCAAGGTGAAGGCCTTCCGCGTCCCCGCCGGTGTGGCGGTGGAGGTCTACGCCACCACACTGCACTATGCCCCCTGCCACGTCAACGAGACCGAGGGCTTCCGGGTGGCCGTGGTCCTGCCCCGGGGCACCAATACCGCCGTCCCCGGCGCCGCACCCCTGAACGAGGAGGACAGGTGGCTCACCGCCCGGAACAAGTGGCTGCTGGCCCATTCGGAGAGTTCCGAAGCCGCCCAGGGGGCCCATATCGGCCTGAAAGGCGAAAATATCGACATTGCTGCGGATATCTGATCTCCCGCCCCAGGGACAGGAACTGCAAATTAGAATTGAGGAGGAATTACCATGCTTACTAACATCCCCGAGGTAAAACTGGGCATCATTGCCGTCTCCCGGGACTGCTTTATCATCGACCTCTCTGAGCGCCGCCGCTCCGCCATCGTGTCCGCCTGCGCCAGGGACGGCCTGAACATCTATGAGTGCAAGACCACCGTGGAGAATGAAAAGGACATGCTCAAGGCGGTGGACGAGGTGAAGGCTGCGGGCTGCAACGCTCTGGTGGTCTTCCTGGGCAACTTCGGCCCCGAGACCCCTGAGACCCTCATTGCCAAAAACTTCGACGGCCCCTGCATGTACGTGGCCGCCGCCGAGGGGGACGGCGACCTGATCAACGGCCGGGGCGACGCCTACTGCGGCATGCTCAACTGCTCCTACAATCTGGGGATGCGCCATTTGAAGGCTTTCATCCCCGAGTACCCTGTGGGCACCGCGGAGGACATCGCCAAAATGATCGGCGAGTTCAAGCCCATCGCCTGCGCCCTCATCGGTCTGTCCCAGTTGAAAATCATTACCTTCGGCCCCCGGCCCCAGGACTTCTTTGCCTGCAACGCCCCCATCAAGGGCCTGTACGAGATCGGCGTGGAGATTGAGGAGAACTCCGAGCTGGACCTGCTGGTGGCCTACAAGGCCCACACCAACGACCCCCGCATCCCCGCTGTCTGCGAGGACATGGCCAAGGAGATGGGGGAGGGCTGCTACTACCCCGAAATGAACGAGCGCATGGCCCAGCTGGAGCTGACCCTGCTGGACTGGGCGGAGGCCCACAAGGGCTCCCGGCAGTATGTGGCCTTCGCAGACAAGTGCTGGCCCGCCTTCCCCGAGACCTTCGGCTTTGAGCCCTGCTATGTCAACTCCCGTCTGGTGAGCCGGGGCATCCCCGTCTCCTGCGAGGTGGACATCTACGGCGCTCTGTCCGAGTACATCGGCATGTGCGTCTCCGGCGACACCGTCACCCTGCTGGACATCAACAACTCCGTCCCCGCCTCCATCTATGAGGAAGACATCAAGGGCAAGTTTGACTATCAGCTCACCGACACCTTCATGGGCTTCCACTGCGGCAACACCCCGTCCTGCAAGCTGTGCGCCGACCGGGCGGTGAAGTACCAGCTGATCCAGCACCGTCTGCTGGAGCCCAAGGACAGCGAGCCTGACTTCACCCGGGGCACTCTGGAGGGCGACATCGCCGCTAGCGACATCACCTTCTACCGTCTCCAGTGCGACAGCGAGGGGGTCCTCCGGGCCTACATCGCCCAGGGCGAGGTGCTGGACGTGAAGACCCGCTCCTTCGGCGGCATTGGCGTGTTCGCCATCCCGGAGATGGGCCGGTTCTACCGCCACGTCCTCATCCAGAAGCGTTACCCCCACCACGGGGCGGTGGCCTTCGGCCACTACGGCAAGGCCCTGTTTGAGGTGTTCAAGTTCCTGGGCGTGCAGGATATCGCCTATAACCAGCCCAGGAACCTGCCCTATCCCACCGAGAATCCCTGGGCATAATCTGGTTTCATTTGTCGGCGCATCGGGCCGGAGGATTTAAACCTCCGGCCCGATTTTGTCATTTCCAGGGCCGGAAGACTCTGGACAAAGCAGCTCAGGTTTGATATAGTTTAGGTAAGCCATGTCTGGATGGGCAGGCAAATCTTGACAGGGAGGCTGCTTTATGAAGGATATTACAGCTATTGGAGAAATTCTGATTGATTTAACACAGACCGGCGTCAGTGAGACAGGTGTACCTCTGTTTGCGGCCAACCCCGGCGGCGCTCCGGCCAACGTGGCCGTATCCGCCTCCCGGCTGGGCGCGTCCACTGCGTTTATTGGCAAGACGGGTGATGACGGCTTCGGCGCTTATCTGCGCAGCGTGTTGGAGAAAGACCGTGTGGACTGCTCCGGTCTGCGTACTGGGGAACAGGCTACCACCATGGCCATTGTCTCGGTGGACAGTATTGGCGAACGCAGCTTTCGCTTTGTGCGGGGAGCGGACTGCCAGCTCCCGCCCCAGGAGGTGGACGAGTCTGTCATCCGCAACAGTAAAATTCTGCACTTCGGCTCGGTCAGTCTGTCCGGCGGAGCTGCCCGAAACGGGACTATCTTTGCCGCCCGAAGCGCCAGACAAGCCGGGATTCTGGTCAGCTACGACCCAAATTACCGCCCGGCCCTGTGGCGGGATGAGTCAGAGGCCATTGAGTGGATGCGCATTCCCCTCCCGCTGGTGGATATCATTAAGCTGTCTGAGGAGGAACTGCCCCTGCTTACCGGCTCTGACAATTTGGAGGAGGGCAGCCGCCTGCTGACGGAACAGGGCATATCCCTGGTATTTGTTACCCTGGGCGGCGCGGGCAGCTTCTGCCGCTGGCGGAACGAGTGCTTTACCGTTCCCGGTGTCTCCGTTAAGGTGGCCGACACCAACGGAGCGGGAGACACTTTCCTGGGTGCCGTGCTGAGCCGTCTCTGTCTCCGGGGAGAAAAGCCCCTGGAGGGCCTGACCCGGGCGGAGCTGGAGAATGTACTGACCTTTGCAAACCGGGCGGCGTCCCTCACCTGCTCCCGCAGCGGGGCCATCCCCGCTATGCCCACCCTGGCTGAGCTGGAAGGTTGTTTGGAATGAGACAAACTGTATTTGACGGCCGGCTGGCAAGGCACTATGACGAATTAAAATGGCTCTACTGTGAACTATACCACAATGAGGGGGCCTTTCAGTACTTTTTGAATATGCTCAGGCGCTGTTGGGATGAGCGGAAGGTCTCCCTCCGAAACCAGGACAAGAGACGGGAGGAGGACCCCAACTGGTACCGCCGCCGGGATATGCTGGGCATGATGCTCTATGTGGACGCCTTTGCCGGCAGCCTGAAGGGTGTGGAGAAAAAACTGCCCTACCTCCAGGAGTGCGGGGTGAATTATCTTCACCTGATGCCCCTGCTGGAATCGCCCAAGGGCCGCAGCGACGGCGGCTACGCCGTCTCGGATTTCCGCACGGTCCAGCCCCGGCTGGGCACGATGGAAGACCTGGAAGAGCTGGCCGACGCCTGCCGGAAGAAAAAGATCAGTGTCTGCCTGGACTTTGTTATGAATCACACCAGTGAGGATCATGAGTGGGCCAGGAAGGCCCGAGCCGGGGAGCGGGAGTATCAGGCGCGGTATTTTTTCTACAATAGCTGGGATATTCCCCGGGAGTTTGAGAAGACGGTTCCGCAGGTGTTCCCAACCACTGCCCCCGGCAGCTTCACCCAGCTGGAGGACGGCCAGATCGTTATGACCAGCTTCTACCCCTATCAGTGGGATCTGAACTACGCCAACCCCACCGTGTTCAATGACATGACGGAAAACCTCCTGTTTCTGGCCAACCGGGGCGTGGATGTCATCCGTCTGGATGCCATCCCCTACATCTGGAAGGAGCTGGGCACCAGCTGCCGCAATTTGCCCCAGGTCCACACCCTGGCCAGGATGCTGCGTATGGTGTGTGAGGTTGTCTGCCCCAGCGTCCTGCTGCTGGGGGAGGTGGTGATGGAGCCGGCCAAAGTAGCCCCCTACTTCGGTACCCCGGAAAAGCCCGAGTGCCATATGCTGTACAACGTGACCACCATGGCCACCACCTGGCACACCCTGGCCACAGGAGATGTATCCCTGCTCAAACGGCAGATGGAGATTCTCTGCTCCCTGCCCAAGGACTTTTTATTCCTCAACTATCTGCGCTGTCACGACGATATCGGCTGGGGGCTGGATTATCCCTGGCTGAGAGAGCGCTTCGGCTCCGACGAGGTAGCCCATAAACGCTACCTCAACAACTGGTTTACCGGTAACTTCCCGGGCAGCAACGCCCGGGGCGAGCTGTACAACGACGATCCCCGCCTGGGGGATGCCCGGCTGTGCGGTACCACCGCCTCCCTGTGCGGGGTAGAGACCGCCGACATTGAGGGCAATTCCTTTAAACTGGAGCGGGCGGTGGCCTGTGATTTGATGCTCCATGCCTGGATGCTGTCTCAAAGCGGCATTCCGGTGGTGTACAGCGGGGACGAAATCGGTCAGCTCAACGACTATACCTACCACGACGACCCGGACAAGCAGGCGGACAGCCGATACATCCACCGGGGCGCATTCCTGTGGGGGCTGGCGGAGCACCGAAACGATCCGGCTGCCTATCAGGGCAAGCTGTTCCAGGGTCTGCGCCGGCTGGAAATCCTCCGGGCCGGAGAGCCCTGTTTTGATGCCGGCGCCGATGTCCGAGCAGAAGAGAGCAGTGATCGCCGCGTTCTGGCTCTGAGCCGCCGGGTTGGAGACCGGGAGCTGATCTGTCTGTTTAATTTCAGCGGGGATTTTGTCCGAGCCGGCGCGGACCGGGAGGGCAGATATACTGAATTGATGTACGATACCAAATATGATGATATCCACAGCATTGAACTGTGGCCCAACAGCTTTGCATGGCTGCTGAAGGATGAATAGCACGCATTTTATTCCGCATACGCCGCAACAAATGTTATAGGGGTGGAAGATTGCCCCGTCTACCAAATGTCTACCAAAAAAAGCCGTCAATCCTCTGCGCCGCAGGGGGTTGACGGCTTTCCATATTTTAGGACGTCTACCAGATGTCTACCAATTTAACTTTTTTAC
>CANPFP010000055.1 GCA_947573385.1 uncultured Bacillota bacterium
ACGTCCACTGGGTATAGGATGCGGCATTGCAGTTGGTCAAGTCCGCCATCTTCAGTTCCGTGAGGTAGAAGCCGATGTAGAGGGTACTGTTGCCGCCCTCCTGGACATCCTCTGGGGAGGAGACCAGCTACTACTGGAGTTACTTCGGCACATATCCGGAGCCGTTGCAGGTCTTGCACACCTTTCCGACATCCAGTTTCAAGACCCGTTTTGCAATAATACCCTTTCCCTCGCAGTCCGGGCATGGAACGCAATCACCCTCTGGCTTTGGCCTCACGGAGCCGGGATGAGCTTCTCTGTATTCCTCAAACTGCCCAAAAATCTGCTCCGCACTTCGCTTGAAATCTGCTGCTGTTGTGATGCCGATCCGTTTCAGCACCCCAGCTGCCTCCAGGGTCCGCTCAAAGTCTTTGAACCCAGTCGAGAACCGGCTAAGGCCCACTTTCCGCTGCTGTCCTCCGACCAGAATCACAAACATATACCCGCCTTGCCAGCCGGCCTGCACTCTGTCTCCTGGAATGTCTTCCCAGCGGAAGCGGTGCTGTTCCCGCCGGGAGCAGTGGAATATCACTGTTTCCGCATCATACTCCACCCATCCGGTTCCGAGATAAAGCGCACGATAGGCGGCGAATAAAACCAGTCCGCCGAACAGAACCGCTCCCACCACAAACAGGAGGCGCTCCTCATGGGACAGTGTAGGATCAAAGACGGCCAAGTACAGGAATAGACCCGCCATCGGCAGGAAAAACGCGGCGAAAAGCAGGATCACCACAATTTTAGAGAACATTCCCGCTGTGCATTTTTTCATACATTAGCCTCCCAGCTCCTCCAGCACCGGCATGGTCAGGCCGATGATTCCCTCCAGCTCCTTCAGAGCGGCGGGGTACTCCTCGTCCACCAGCTCAGGCAGTCCGGTGATCTCCCGGAGCAGGTAGTAACCCTCCCACTTGCTGTCAGCATACAGGACGGCCTGACGCTTCTGGCCGTTCTCCTCATAGACAGTCAGCTTGCAGGCGGCGTCCAGATCCTCCCGGTACATCTCATCGTCCACGCCGTCCTCATAGACCTGCCCCGTTGCGGCCAGCTCCTGCTGGCGGGCATCAACCACCGCCTTGGCGTTCTCGCCGGGGACGATGGTTGCGTAGACCCGCAGCCCATGGGCCTCCGTCCGGATTGCCCGGCCACCGGCGGAGTAGATGGGCGAATCGCTGTAGGGGACGTACACATCCACAAAAGCGTCGTGTCCAAAGAGGTCGGTTTTCAAATAGGCCGCCGCCATATAGGTGCAGTCCCGCACCTCGGAGACGTGGATCTGGGTCTGATAGTTTTCCTCTGTCACCACGGGCCCATCAAAGCGGACGCTCTCCAGGGTGAACATCAGATTTGCCAGAACATCCTCACTCTTGTCGGAGGCGTTTTGCTCTGCCTCCATGGTGAACAACGTCCCGTCATCAGAGAGAACGGCGGCGGTATGGAACGCCTGACCGTCGGTGAGGTATACCGAAACGATATTGTACCGGGATGTCTCATTTAGAGGGGTCAGAGGCTCCTGATCCAGATAGACCGCGTCAAACCGGTCGTAAAGAGGGTCGATGCGATATTCGCTGATATACTGGCTCAGGGTGTCCCATGCGCCGCTGGCATCCACGCCGTACTGGACATAGGCCCGATAGCGTGTGCCGGTGTTGCCGTCCAGGAAGGTGCGCCGGCTGTATTGGAAGCCGCTGTCCACCCGGAACCACACCTCGGACATCTCATATTCCGTGATCTTCTCCGGCACCCTGGTGGGAATGCTCTTGACCTCCGGCTGTGTGTTCCCCTTCGGCGCGGAGTCCGAGGTCTGGGGCCGGTTCCACGTTGGGCCGACATAGACAGACATATCCAATGCCCAGATTCCGGCGATGAGCGCAGCTGTGACCGCAAAGGAGAGGGGAATGAAGATCCAGCGGGCGGGCGTCGGCCCCTGGGAGCGTTCCATGCCGGAGACGGGGCAGAAGTCGGGATAACCCTTGCTGATCCGCAGTTTTTTCCGCTTACCGTTTTCCGATTCATAGAAGCACGTCCAGCTCCAGTTGTCCTCCTTCTCCACCTGGAGGTCCTTCAGCTCCGTCAAGGCACCGGTACCATAACTGGGGGCTTCGCCGTCCAACAGGCAGCTGATCTCACACAGGACGTCCCATTTGATGGCTGCCTGTTTGCTGGAGGACTGGCTCCACCAGTTCTGGACGCTGCAAAATCTCTGCAAATCCACCCGCCACAGTTTCCCGCCGGCCCGGACGAACAAAATATGGAAAGCGTTGCACAGTTGGAGCGTAGGGATCGACCAGCAGAGCAGGAACACCCCGCTGATAAATCCGCCCAAGACGATGGCGGTCATCCACCGGGTTTCCTGGATAAACGCGGTGGCGATAAATCCGCCCACCGATATGGCCATGATCACCAGCAGCGGTACAAAAACGCTCAGCCGCAGCGGACGCATCCAGTCTTTCCGCAGGGCGTAGAACTCCCCCTGGATGGGCGGCTGTTCATCCGGTTCAGCGGGGCCTTCCGGACGTTTGACCGGCTTACGGAGGCTGGAGATGAGGGTCGGGATTCCGCCGACCAAGGTAAAGAGGTATTGCAGCGCCAGTTCTCCCAAAAAGATTCGCCTCAGCTCGCTGTCCTCCAGAAACAGCCCAATGCTCTGATAGATCAGAAAAAAGCTGACCTCCTCTGTGGCGACCTCCATCACCGCAAGGGCAAAGCACAGTTTGGTGGCGACGTAGGTCATCACAAGAATGAACAGCCCGGAAATGACCGCGCCCCGCTTGGTGAGCTTCCCTCCCAGCAGGGCATAGCCCTTGATGGCACACACCGCCATGACCAAGCCGGACACCGCGGACACATATCCCAGTTTGCTGAGGATGACGATGCAGGCCACGCCGATCAGGGAGCCTAAAAACGCTCCCACAGTACCTGCGATCACATTGTCACGGGGGTTCTCCCGCTCCCATTCCAAATCCATACTTTTCCTCTCTTTCTATTATTGGCTGTGCCGGCCCAGGTCTTCCATCACAGAGACTTCGATGCCGCAGGTGGTCTCCATCTCCTTGAAAACCGCCTGATATTCGCTGTCCACCTCCTCGGGCAGACAGGTCATCTCCTTGAAGAGATAGCACCCCTCCCGCTCCTCTATGGCCACCAGTACCGTGACGCGGGTGCGCCCCCCGTCATAGTAGACCGTGAGGCGGCAGGCGTTGTTGCCCTCCTCGTTGTAAGCGTCCTGGAACAGCGTCTGTTCATCGTACTGCCGCCCCGCCGCTTTCAGATCCTGATACGCCTGCTCCACCACATCCATGGCAGTTCCCTCGTTTGGAACAATGGCGGCGGAGACCCGGAGGCCGTGGGCCTTGGTCATCATAGAGATACCGTCGTCGTAGTAATTCATCTTTCCGCCGCAGGGCATGAAGGTGTCCAGAAACACATCGTACTCAAACATCCCCTCCGGCGCCTTGAAGAACGCCTGGCCGCAGTAGTTGAAGCCCATGTTGATGGCTGGGCGGAGCTGTTCCTGATAGTTTTCCTCTGTAATGGCTGGCCCGGTAAACTGGAGGTTTTCCAGCATATACAGCAGGGTGCCCCGCGCCAGCTCCTCATCGGCATCGTCATCGTGGACGCACTCAATGATGATCAGCGTGCCCCGCTCGGACAGGGCCGCACCGGTGTGGGCAGTTTGATTGTGGGGGAGCTGTACTGTCCGGAGATCGTAGCGGTAGGTGACCCCGTTGTCCCCCATGCCCCAGAGAAATTCCTCACTGTCCGGGCGGAGGCAGCGGACATTTTCTCCCTGCGTTCTCCCCAGAGAAATTTGGGCGGCTTCCTCGCCTACACCGTATTGCAGGGATATCTGGTAGGTGAGGCCGTTCTCCTGGTCCTCCAGCTGGGTTGTGGACGCCTGGAAGGCGTCATCCGTCCGGAGGATCAGGCCGTTTAAGTAGTAGTCCCCAATGACCTCGGGGGCGATGGCCTTGGTGACGGGTGTGGAATCCTTCGGGTCAGGCACAACAGACTCCACCGGGGGTGGCTCTGGCGGGAGGAGCGCGGCCCGGTGTTCCTCCCGCAGGCCCAGACCAAAGCCAGCTGACAGGCAGAGGGCGGTGATCAGCAGGGTGACAACTGGATTCAGCCACCGGACAGGCACCGGCTCTTTCAACGCCTGAGTATCACCGGGAACTGGGCTGAAATTGGGATAGACCTTTGGGATAGAAGCTTTGCGCCCTGCATCACTGGATATGACCCATCCCCATTTGGTTTGGTACTCCAGCTTGGGCCTGCCAATCTTGGTGGCAATATTATTTTCTTTTGACAGCAATAGCAATGAGGCTATGGATGCCTTGAAGCGAGTCCGTTGGCTTTGAGGCAGCCGTTCCCATATTTGAGCCAGTTTTGGAAATCGTACATGCAGTGTCGTATCCTGGATACGCTTCATCGCAATCAGCCAAAGCTGCCCGTCCTTTCGGGCGTACATCACCTTGCGGGCCGCGAGAATCTGCCCGGAGGGTCCAGGCAGGGAAGCAATCACCAAAAAACTAAAGCCCATACCGCATAAGGCGTAGAACAAGGCCAGCTCATGGTCCAGCAGATCAGGCAGCCATACGAGGAGAAAGAGAACCGTCAGCCACAGCCCCTGGGTGATCCTCCTTTGCAGGAGCCAGGGACGTATCCAGGCGTGCTTGGGCAGGTAGAGTTCCAGATCCGCGGGCGGCGCTTCCTGGGGGGCCTGACAGGGCCGGGAGGCCCGCTCCAGGAATTCCTGTGCCTCCTTAGCCTCACGGAACATGGTAGTCCAGGAACCCAAAGCTGCCGCTGACAATCCGGCGAATTGAAACCAATAGTCGGTGCCGCCTGTGATGAACAGCGGGCTGAGGAACGCCCGCCACACGCCTGCGGGATCGCCAGGGGCGGCGGCAAGGGCGAAACTCAAATGGTTGACAAAAATTCCCCAGAGAAGTGTCGGAAAGAGCGCCAGCAACACCACAGCCTGGCTGTTCCTGTTGGCAAACAACACCCCGCCCTTGACCGCCCAGAATGCGATTGCCGCTCCGCAGAGTAAGGCAGGAATCCCGCCGATCAGGTAATTCGCCGCCAGAAAGCAGTCCGCTCCCAGCGCCGCGCCCAGGAACGCCCCGGCCAGTGCCGCGGCGGTACGGGAAGACTGCCGCCCCTGTTCCCATTCTAATTCCATGATCGTTGCCTCCGTTTTGAATATCTGCTGTCAGGGATAGCTCTCTATCCCCTGTGAATGGGGATCAGCTTCGTTTCAACTCCCTTTTGAAACAATCATTCCGTCCCGAATTTCCAGTTCGCCCAATTGATCCAACACATCATGCCGATAATCTAATTCGTCCTGGTCCTCGTAGCCACGGAAATACACGGTTTCGATAGCGTCTCGGTTAAAGAAGAACATGGATTGCGGATCTACAATTCCTTCCGGATAGTAACAGGCAGAGTAATCATAAATGATATCAGAACCCGCCTGTGCCTGAATGCGTCCGCAAATCATAATCCGCTTGTTTCCGCCTTTCAGAAGAACGACTGACCCAATCGGCAGAAATTCATCTTCATTGTATTCAACAGAGGTATTGGACACCTCGCTTGTTCCCCCATTTTCTGGAGGATTACCAGATGGAGATCCTTGATTACTACAGGCCGCAAGCGATATAAGCAACGAAAGCCCCAGCGCAACAGCAAGTAATCTTTTATTCATGCTCATAGCAAATTCCCTCTAAACATAAGCAATACTTGATATTTATTTGTTTGGGCGCTTTATCACGCCCGGATATTCACTCCGCCCCCGCCGATAGCCGCAAGGAAGTCCCGCCAGCTGTCCGCGTACTTCTGATAGGCGGAACTGCCCAGGCTGGAGGGTTTGCCGATCTGCTCCATCAGCCGGTTTACACTTTTCTCCAGCGGCGAAACCTCCTTGGCATCGGGAGCGGTGTAGAAGTTCTTCCAATAACTCTCCATGTTGATGCCCCAGCGCAGGGCCTGAGGATTCCGGGCAGTGGCCTGGGCGGTGATACTCTGCCCGTAGGAGGCCCCGGCGCGGATAGCCCCGGCCCCATCGCCGCCATTCTGCCGGAAGGCGTTCAGCGTGGCGTCGTAGATGCCCTGGAACACGGAGCGATCCACAGGGGCGAATGTCCCTTTGGGTTCGCCAGGGGCAAGGTGGCTCTCCCGTTGGGCAAGCGCCTGGTCCAGCGCCGTCAGCGCGTTTTCGTGCCCCTGAGCGCGGCTGTTCCGAAGCAACGCGGCCATGTTTTCGCTCACCAGTCCCTTGGAGATCATCGTCTCTGCCTTCATGTCCGCCAGGGACAGGCCCAGCGCCAGCGTTGCCTCGTTCCGCCCGCAGAAGGATGCATCAAAAATCTCCGTCCGGTAGCTTTGGGCGATCTGCCCGGCGGCGGCCAAGTCCTGCACCGAGTATCGGGCCTCGCTCTGACCGGCCTTGTCCGCCGCCCGGAGCTGGGAGGCGATATAGGCGTCGTGGTTCTTCAGCCATACGCTGTCGGGGCCGGTCTGCTCCACGGCCTCATGGACCTGCTTCAACGCACCCCGGTACGTCTCCTCTTTCTCCGCGAGAATGGTGGAAAAGCTGTCCCGGACCGCCTGGGCGTCGCTGTCGGACAGACCCAGATTGTCCTGCAAAGTCTGGGTGTAGCCGTCGATCATCCCGGATTTCCCGGCCTGATAGACCTCCTCCAGCTTGGCAAGCTGGGCGGTCAGCTCCTCGCCGGTGTAATTGCGCTCCAGCTTATCCCGCGCCGCCACATAGCGGGAAGCCAGATAGTCCAGCCCGTCCTCCAACTCCTCCGGGGTGGTGGTCTTGAACGCCTCCAGCTCCTGCGTCAGGCCAGTCCAGTCCACCGATCCGTCCAGACCGTTCTGCCGCAGGGTGTCCAGGTAGGCGGACAGCTCCTCGTCGGTGGGCTTCATGGTGTAAGAGCCCTGCCGCACACGGTCCTGCATCCGCTGGATGCTGGTGGGGTCGAAGATGTTGAAATCAAAATTTTCCTTCTTCCACAGACCTTCCGCCGCGTCCCGGATGGAGTAGTCCTCCCGGTAGCCCTTGCGGTCGGAGAGGTCCAGGTGAAGCAGTCGGGCGGAGCCCTGGGACGTGCCGCTGCCGGAAGTCGCGGCGGCGCTGGGGTCACAGCGGAAGCCCGCCTGGGGCGTGCCTATGGTAATCTGGTTGGTGATGTTGGGGATGCTTCCTATGTTTTGGATGTTCATAGTGGTTCCTCCTAAAAGTAGATTTTTATGTATTTACTGAAACTTGGATTAACGATGGAATACCCGCTTCGGGCAACAAAAATATAATAATCGTACTAATCACTTGAAGTATAGCAATAAACATAAGCAGATACTTTATTCCATGCTTAAACTTTGAAAAAGGCAGCAACATCCAGCCAGACATCAAAATACATATGATGGAAACAACAGCACAAATTCCGAATGCAATATAAACATTGATTTGAGCGATTTTCTCCAATAATCCAGTCAAATACAATATTATATGGACCGCTTGTAGAGTCCCTGCCACAATACATATTCGCTTACTATTTTCAGATTTGAAGGAATTGCGTCTTAACAAAATAAGTACCCCGATTATCGTTAAAACAAGTAAAATTCCAATTCCTGCGTAGACAGTAAAATTCATCATCTCACACCTATCTTCCAACGCTAAACCCAAACATTAGATGCAAATCGTCACTCCTTACCATGTATTGGAATGGTAGTAGATCGTTCCGGTTTGCGTTCTGCTTGACTGGCTACTCTTTCACAAAGAAAATACCTGCAATGCTGATGATGATCCCCAAGACAAAGAGGCCCAGCGCCAAACCCTCCGGGCCGCTCGTTTGAACATCTATAACGCAGATTCCCATAATGAACAAGCTGGCTAAAATAAGTATAATGCCGCTCAGTGTTACTCTCAAAGATTTGCTCATATTTCTATTCTACCTCATGTGGTTGGTTCTTTGCTGTGGTAAAAATCATTTTCAAAATGTAGAATACAGCGGTAGACGCAGTAACCCCAACACAATTCAAGATAATATCGTTTATATCAAAGCTACGGCCAAATACAGGTTGCAGCAGCTCGATCCCCAGTGTAGTCACAAATCCAGCAATTAACGTCTGTTTCCATGTGCTGCCCTGTTTGAACAGTGGGTAGAGGATGCCAAAAGGGAGGAACATTACAATATTGCCCAAGTTCTCCGCACCGAAGTTGTGGAAGAAATCGGGGATAAAATCATACTCAAATGTGAACCAGTGGTGACTCCTTCCGCTGGGTGCATGGTAAAAGAGAAAATAGTAAATGTCCCCAATGATGCTGTTAAGAAGCGTCAGGCATAGGAGCCCGGTGATATAGCAGACGAAAAGCGAAGACAAGATAATCCTTCCAGTGGAACGCCGCCGCCCCCGCCGGATCTGGCGGGCTGCATAGATTATCCCGGCAATCAGCGCAATAGGGAGTGCCTGCAAAAAGAAGCCTGGGTATGTGCTGAAAAAGAAATATTGAAAGTTCATATCGCTTGGAAAGTACATGAGGATGCCTCCAGTAAGGTATAAAATAGGCCGACTTATTCCACCGGAGCATTAGGGGATATATCGTGAGGGATGACTGTCTGGATGACAGCATTTACAGTTTCCCGGTCTGTGTCAGATAGGCGGAGGCTCTTCTGTGTGATACGTTATTTTTCTCTGTCTTTCGGACGCCGGACCGCCCGCAGGCTGGACGCTCCCGTAATCGCAGCGTCCAGCCGCGTTTCTACTCCCTCGGAATCCTTATCCCATCACATTTAAGAAGCCGTGCTGGTTATAAGAAGGAATATTTTCCCCGGACGGAACTAAGAAGCGCCCGTCCAGGCCAGAGAGCGTGGTAACGAAGTGCTGCCAGCTGTCCGCGTATTTCTCATATTCGGACTTCTGGGTCCGTTTACCGCCGTGCCAATCGGAGACCTCGCAGGACGTATAAAACCGCTCCCAGTAATCCGCCTTGGAGACGCCCCAGCGGGACACCTTGGTGTGATTCCTCCCGGCCTGTGCGGTGGCCGTCTTGCCGAAGGCCACGCCGTCCCGGATGGCCGCCAAAGCGTCACCGCCATTTTGACGGAAGCTGCCAAGCACGGAATCATAGATGGACTGGAACAGCCCGCGGTCCAGATCGGGATTCGGTCCCTGGCCGGGGAGGGCGTATTCCCGGCGGTCGGCAAGGCGCTGGTCCGCCAGATCCATCACCGCCTGATGGCGCTGCTCCAGAGACCCTTGCAGCATTCCCGCCATCGTCTCACTGACCACGCCCTTTTGAATCAGCGTCTCCGTCTTCATGTCAATCATGCTCAAATCCAAAGCCAGAAATGCCTCGTCGCCTCCGGAGCCCTGGCTTACGCGCTGATACATCTCCTGGTAAGCGCCGGCGATTTCCCCCGCCGCCCGCAGGTCGCCTAACGTGAGCTTGCCGCCGGAGGCGTTGTCCGAGATGGGACCGGTCGCGTCTCTCAGCTGGGAGGCCATGTACTGATCCTGATTCAAGAGCCATTCATCCTGGGTCCCGGTCAGCGTATCCGGCATTTGGGACTGCACCGACTGGAAGTCCTGCACTCGTTGGGAAATCAGCGTCTCCAAGGCGGAGCGCACCTCCTGGGTGTCGGCGTCCGACAGGCCCAGGGCGGTTTGCAGACGGCTTGCGTAACTGTCGGCCAGCTCGGTTTTCCCCTGCTGAACCACTTCCGCCAGCTCCCGACGCTTCTGCTCCACGGCCTCGCCGGTGAAATTTCGCTGGAGCTGCCCCTCCAGCGCCACGGCACGGGAGGCGAGGTAGTCGATGGCGTCCCCCAGATTTCCCGCGTGGACGGCGGAAAAGGTCTTGGAGAAGTCAGAGGAAATTTTGGAGAAATCCATCTGTCCATCCAGGCCGCGGGCTTCCGCCTGCTGTGCCAGCCGCGCCAAATCCTCTTCCGTGGGATCGAAACACAAGCCACCTGTGGCATTGGGGTCGTTCAGGTCGATGGTGTGGGCCTCTTTCCAGAGCTGGTTCAGGACATCGGACTTTGTATAGGAGTCCCCCAGCTTCGGCCCGGCAAAGTGCGCTAAGGAAAACCGGTCCGTGTCCGGCGTGGGAGCGGACAGGCTGGGCTGCGTCAGCAAAGGCTGACCGCCGCTGGCTGCGGGCCGCGTCTGGTTCTGGATGTTGTACTGGGAACAAATAATATTGGAAATCATGACAGTATTCAAACTCCTTTCAATCCCTCGGTTTTGCAGTAACAGGGCACTATGCCTGCATATCCACGCCCTGCCGGTAGCCGTCCAGGATGCTGGTGTCAAAGGGTTTGCCCCAGTCCCAGCTGGGGTCCTGCTGGTGGACGTACTCGCCCAGCCGGGTGGCCTCGCTGTGGAAGATTTCATTCAGCGTCCACGACGCGCTGAGCCGCTGCTCCGGCGCAAAGTAAACTTGCCCGTCTCTTACCTCAACCATGTCGTTGGCAAATCCCAGCACAAACAAGTGGCTGTCGTCCCACTCTATGGATCGGCTACTCAACATTTATATTCCTTTCACTGAACAGAACATCTAATCACCTATAACCTTGTCAACACCCCGCCTGCCATTTTGCACACACTGTCGCAGAGCAGGTCAATATCCTCCCTGTTGTGGGAGGACAGCAGGATCGTCCTGCCTTGGCTTCTCAGCTCCAGCAGCAGTGCCCGGATGTCTTCAACCCCCTGTTCGTCCAAGCCGTTCAGCGGTTCGTCCAAAATCAGCAGTCTGGGGTCCTCCATAATGGCTTGGGCAATTCCCAGCCGCTGGCGCATCCCCATGGAGTATTTGGATACCCTCTTGTTTTTCGCATCCGCCAGCCCGAGCTGTCCCATACAGTCGTTCAGCCGCTCTTTAGAGGCCCGGCGGTTGATAGCAGCCAGAAGCTCCAGATTTTTCAATCCGCTGTAATAGGGCACGAAGCCCGGCGTCTCAATCAACAGCCCCAGGTCCGGAGGGAAATCCACATCCCGCCCCACCTGGTTTCCATCCACAATAATCCGCCCGGCAGTAGGCCGGATAAAACCGCAGATACACTTCATCAGCATGGTTTTCCCGCTGCCGTTTCGTCCAATGATACCATGGATCTGCCCCTCCTCAAACGAAACGGAAATATCCCGCAGGATTTGGGCCGTCCCAATGGTCAGGCTGACGTTTTCTACTGAGATTATCGCCATATCAATCAAACTCCAACATAGAATCAAAGCTGCGCCGCTTTGCGGTTACGCAGGCCAGAACGGTCATCAGGGCGGCTCCCAGCAGAAAATAGAGCCAACTCACCCACAGAGGGCAGACCAGAGCGCGGAAGTAGGGGTGGTAGTGCAGCCAGGTCAGGGCATGGGCGCAGGGAAAGCCCCACATCCAAGGGCTGTCCAGAATGACGAAGCCAGCCCCCACCAGCAGGAGAGCGGCGTCCGCAGCGATGCCCAGAGGCTTCACACGCAGCAGGCTTGTCGCCAGCAGGACCGCTCCCATCAGGAGCAGACAGAGAAACAGCAGGAGAAAACTCCCGGCCACCGCCGCTCCCGGCCCCATCTGCTGATAGAGATTTTTGGGCAGGAGCGTGGTGACGCTTTTCAGAGCAGCCTCCCCCAGAAGGCCGGCATAATCGGTGGCAACGGCGCTCCAACCCGGGCCGGTAATCGGGGCGTAGGGCAGGGAACACAGCGCCGTCCCCAGCAGCACCGCCCCCAGGTAGGTTGCTGCCGCCATACACAGGTACAGCAGCTCCCCCAGCACCCAGTTCAGCCGGCCCACCCGGTAGAGCTGGAGCAGGAAGCCCCGGTCCATTCGAGGAAAACCGGCCATCAGAATCAGGAACCCGATAGGAAGCATGAGCAGAATCAGAGTGGAATTACAAAGGGCGGCCAGCGGCTCCAGCAGGTGGAACCGAGCCCCGATCTGCCTGCCCGCCTGAGCCAGCGGCTGGACGGCCATGGAGTGAATCAGCGTCAGCAGCACCAGCAGAATGGACATCCGGGGATTGGTCAGCCAGAGGGAATATTCCATTCTGGCGTGCAGGGCTATTTTCCTTGCGCTCATGGTCACACCCCCTTGTCCAAGCGTCGGGACATGCACAGCCGCAGCAGACCCAGCACAGCCACAGCCCCGCCAATCCAAAGTGCCAACCGCCAGGGCTGGTGGCCGGAGAAGCACTGGAATACCGAGGTGGGATAGAACATCATCACCTGAAAGGATTTCTCCATCTCCCCGCAGTCAAACAGGCGGTTGGAGAGCGTGTCCAGAAGATTGCAATAAGTATAGAACAGCGCAAAAGAGACGCAGAGGATAAAATAGGCGTTTTTACTCACCCCAGCCAGCAGCACCGGAAGGAGCGCCGCCACCATGCCAAAGAAAAACGCTCCCGCAAGCTGAGCCAGGACGCCGCTCCAGACTGGGCCGACAATCCACTGGGCCGTCTCCGCCGTCAGGCCAGGGAACAGAATCCAGGAGCACAGGCCATACAGCCCATACCCCACCATGACCACCAGCCCGCCGGAGAGCAGGGCGGACAGCCAGAGGCTGAGACACCGCCGGGTCACGCCGCACCGGGGAAGCAGGAGGCGCAGGTATCCGTTCCGCCGCTCCAGGCAGAAACCGGGGATGGACGGAAGGGCGGCAAGGATAGGGGCGAACATCAGATTATAGGGACCGATCCCGGCCAGGAACAGGTGGTAACCGGAGAGCAGGAACCGGCTGCTGATTTGCTCCGCTGGGTAAGACAGGGCCAGCTCCAGAATCGTGATGCTGCGGCCAGCGTCCACACAGCCCTCCGCAGTGAAGCACAGCGCCCCGAAGAGCAGCGCCGCCGCCCCAAAATCCGCATGGGCCACCGCCCGGTACAGATCGGTTTTCAATAGACGGAAAAATTTCATGGCAGTCACCTGGGCTGGTTGTCCAGAATTTGAATGTCCCCGGTCAGGCAGTTCACATAGAAAATCAATTCGCGGTCCCGCCTGTCCTTGGCGTAAAAAGCCCAGTAGGGAGTGGCGTCGTAGAGATCGTAGCTGGTGCGGTAACGCTGCACCCCGCCCCGGTCGGGCAGACGGTCCCCGGTCTCCTTGTCAAAAAAGCGGTAAGTCTCCTCCGGCTGGTCGGTGCCGGTAATGTTGAGGCGGTATTCCAGGGCCACATCCCGAATCTCCTGGGAGCCGTAGCCGCTGACGGTCTGGCTGAGGATGTCACAGGCGGCGGACAGGGAGACGATCTCCTTGCAGACCGCTCCCGGCTCATACAGCTCTACCATGCCGTGGCCGCCGCCGAAGAAGTCCAGTTCGCCGTTGGGGGTCATACAGGCGGTGATGGAACACAGTTCCACATCTCCGGTCCAGTCGTTTTCCTCACTGGGGCCGGGGAGGGTAAAGGTGGAGGAATCTGGGTATTGCCTTGCCACATCAGAGATGGGGACTCCGTTCCAGCAGGTCTGATAGGTTACCTTGGCAAACTTCTCCCCATCCTCACCGGCGCAGACATACAGATACTTGGGCCGCAGAGTGGTCTGGAGATTTGTCTGGGACAGCCAGTCCGCCGCGAACCGCTCCGCCTGTTCTACCAACGGACCGTTCTCGCCCACATCATCCACGTTTATGTTATAGCTGTGATCCAGCAGTCCGGGGTCTTGGAAATAATGCGCCCATCCCTTGTCCTTGGCGTACATGACGGTCCCGGTACACCAGACCGCCGCATACCAGCCGTCTCCATCCTCTCCCGTCTGGTCGAAAATGGAGGAAAAGGCGTAGGCATAGGTGTCGTCCCAGCGGGATACAGATTGCTCATCCCAGATTTCGTTTGGAATCCACCAGCGCATCAGCTTGTCTCCGTATTCCAGGTCGAAGCAGCCCACCTCCCGAAGTGTGCAGTGGGCCAAATCCTCCGGCACATATACGGAAATTTTGTCCTGGCGGAAGGTCAGGTTCTCGTAGGTTCCCGGCACGAAGCTGGACGCCTCAGCCGCCGCCTGGTCCAGAGGGGTCAGATCGGGGCCGGTCTGGGTTCCGCAGGAGGGCAGAAGCAGCATAACCGCCGCCAGTAACAGCGTAATTCGTCTTTTCATGGTCAACTTCCTCTCGTAGTCAGGCCGGTGTCATAGAAGGAATCCAGGATCATCAACAGCCGCTGAAGATCTGCTGGGGAACGGGTGTAGTCCTTGATACTGGCTTTGGGTTTCCAGTCAGCGCCGTTGGCGGCGTTGTACTCCTCCACCAGAGCGGGCAGGACAGTCTCGTTCACGCTGTCCAGCATCATCCCGGTGTTGACGGTCATACTCAGGTCTGGGGAATCCCCGTAAGCGGGACGCTTGAACAG
>CANPFP010000056.1 GCA_947573385.1 uncultured Bacillota bacterium
TCCAGATATCTTCCCGGTTTTCGGTGCGTCGGGCAGAATCTGGGCCCGGCTGGGAGACAGCAAGCGGCTTCTGCTGCCTGGGCGGCTGCGACATGGATGTGTACCCATTTCCATCGAAACGGGACGCGTTGTTGTTCGCGGCGTTGCTGAAGGCGGTAGGCTATCAGCCGCCGCATAACATCGCCTGCGCTGAATGCTATCAGGAATATATGTCTGAACAACTACAAGGAGGAATTGATACTTATGTCCAATAACCAAAATTCTTTGAGAGACCAGATGCTGGCCGTAATCGCCGACGTCAATGCCCAGGTGGCCGAGCGGGAGGAACTGGTGGAGATGATCGCCATTGCCCTGCTGACTGGGAAAAACCTGTTTATCCTGGGCGCCCCAGGCCAGGCCAAGAGCTACGCCATCAACGCCTTCCGCAGCCGGATTACCGGCGCAAGACAGTTTGAGCGGCTGCTGTCCAAGCAGACCGATGAGGAACAGCTTTTCGGCCGCGTTGACCTGTCCAGCCTGATTCCCGGCAGCGTGCCCAAGGATGTGCTGGAGAATAATCCCTGCTACCAGGAGATGCGCGGCTGGTTGGAAACGTACTTGTCCAGCGGACAGGATGTTGGAGACCTGCCTGAGAAGATGGAGCGTCAGCGCAAGGCTTTAGGCGAACTCTACGGCTGCGAGCCCCAAGTCAACACCGCCGGCAAGATTCCCGAGGCGGACATCTGCTTCTTGGATGAGATTTTCAAGTGCAACGATGGGGTGCTCAACTCACTGCTCACCGCGCTGAACGAGCGCAAGTACACCAACGAGGGCCGTACATACCCCATTCCCACCATCTCTTTCTTCGCTGCGTCCAATGAAATCCCCAATTTCAGCGACCCCCAGGAGAAAATCCTGGAGGCCCTGTATGACCGCCTGGAGCTGAAGGTGGTGACGGCGAACATCGAGGACCGGGACAAGCGCCTTGCCGTTCTGCGGGACAAGCAGGCCGGCCGGGCCGGACAGATCACCGCCTCCATCACCCTGGATGCGTTGGAACAGATGCAGAAGGAAGTGGCAGACATTCCGGTGCCCGACGCCATCAACGAATTGGCTGACGACATTCTGTGCCAGCTGCGCAGGAACGAGATCACCGTGTCCGACCGCAAGTACCTCAACTACTACCCCATCGCCCAGGCCAAGGCGTGGCTGTCCGGCCACACTCAGGTGGAGCCCCAGGACCTGCTGGCACTGAAAAACTATCTCTGGCAGAAGCCGGGGGAACGGGCCATGGTGGAGTCGGAGCTGAACCGCATGTGCATCAACCCCATGCAGGACAAGGTGAATAACATCCGTGGCATGGCAGTTGAGGCCAAGGAGGAGTTTGATGCGGCCAGAGCCGACCAAAGCAAGTCTAATGCCGGCAGCAAGGCACTGATCAAGCTGCGTGGCGAGCTGGTCCGCCTGTATGGTGACCAGCAGAAGCTGGCAGGTGAAGCCCAGTCCAACAGTGAGCGGCAGATGACAAACGGACTTTTGACCGACCTGGAGAGTATCAGCCGTCAGGCCCATGAGGCAGTAAACTTTACCTATACGCCGCTGGACCAGTTGGCTGCTTTGCAGTAGAGCAGACTTTCCGGCCCTTTCGAGGGCCGGGATTCATAAAACGTGGAGCGTGATAAGATGGCAAAAAAGTATTCCTTCCCGGAACCTGGATGTGGAAGCTGCCAGCATTTGCAGTATGCAGGCAATAACGTGCTAAGTACCCGTTATTGCAGTGGTTTTCCCAAAAAGAAAACCCCTAAACGCTTTCGGTCATCCGATCCGCAGGTCAAAGCACCCAAATGGTGCCCCCGGCGGCTCCCTTCGCCGGTGTGCCGGAGCTATGGCTTTGTGGACGAACAGAGCAGGGATATGGATTTCCTCACCAGAGAACATTTCGACCCCAAACACGATTTGTACATTTACCCATCATCCTATCGCTACAAACTGCGGCTTGAAACATCCCTGGGCATAAACGCCAAGACCTTTTATGAGCAGGTAAGCCACGGCGACTTGGATGATTTTCTAATGGAAGCTGATATTTCCCTTGGAGAGGTCGTGGAAATTGATGACGGCCTACATCCTTACTACTTTTACCTCCTAAGCTGGTCAAGGTTTGTGCCTGCGCCGGCCTTTTATCCTTCCGCAGTACAGAAATAAAAATGCAAGGAGAAGATTATTATGTTGAACCACATCACTGTAATGGGCCGCCTGACCCGAGACCCGGAGCTGCGCCGCACCCAGAGCGGCACTTCGGTTGCCAGCTTTTCCATCGCCTGTGACCGGGATTTCAAAGACAAGTCCACCGGCGAGCGGACCACTGACTTCATCGACATTGTGGCCTGGCGTGCCACCGGGGAATTTGTGAGCAAGTATTTTTCTCAGGGCCGCATGGCGGTGGTCTCTGGCCGCTTGCAGATGCGTGACTGGACAGACAAGGAGGGCAACAAGCGCCGATCCGCTGAGATTGTCGCGGACAGCGTATACTTTGGCGACTCCAAATCTAAGGAGGACCAGGAGCCCCCGGCCAGCGCCGGCGGTCCTGTGGAGGCCGCTGGCGGCGACCCCTTTGGTATGCCGGGCGGTTTTTCTCCCAACTTTGAGACACCACCTGCTGACGACGGGACTTTGCCCTTCTGAAATTGCCGACGCTGAGATCATTGATATTTTATCTTAAATCTGGTATGATAAGTGCAAAAATACATACCAGAAAGGCGGACTGCAAAATGATGTATCCCTATATTACTCTGGCGGATGAGACTGAGATTACACATTCCCAGATCATTGAGGTGGATGGAACCCAGACCGTAGAAGTTCATTTTGAGCGTCCCAACGAAAACGGATTTGACTCGGCCAGATGTGTGCTCCCCTCTTATCAATGGAAATTTGCTGAGGGTTTTACCGCAGAAGAAATGGAATTTTTCAATGAATTTCTGCGCAGTTTTTTCTGATTTCCCGGAGATATAAAAAACATTTTTGTGTGGAGGAGATTCAGTTTTTCTGCTGAATCCCATCCGAACCTACGAATCGAAGCGGTACGCTGTGCCGCTTCGATTCTTTTCTATTTTGGGAGGTTTTTTATGAAAAAAACTTATCGAAAAATTGAAGATGTGCTCCGTTCCCCACTGATGGGTACATCTGCTCAGGCGGAGACAGAGACTACCGACCGGGTGCTGCGCTCCACCAGACTGGAGGACAGCATCTACACCGACCTGCGCACCGGGGACGACGGCCTGGAGCAGACCGAGCGGACGGCGGTCGAAAAGCTGCCCTCGTTCCCGGCCCTGTCCCGGGACGTATTTCAGTCCTTTTACTCTCTGCTGCCCCGGCACAACGATGAGAGCACCCTGTCTGTGGCGGCCCGAAAATTTAACGCCCCCATTTTGGAGCGAATCACCCAGAGCGAGGATTTTCCCACATTGAAGACCATCTGCGAGGGCCGGGAGCTGCCCGCCTATGAGGCGGCAACGGAGTTTATTACCCAGACCTCTGGAGAACTGGACAGCTTTCTTTCGGACCTCGGCGGCGAGAACAACGCACTAAACACTTTGGAGAAGCTGGAGAAAGCGGAAACACAGGCCCAGCGGGACCTGGCTGATCTGCTGGAGCGGATGCAGCGGTGCAAGGAGCGTGACGTCCAGCTGGAACAGTCTATCGTGGATGCTGCCAACCGAGTGGACAGCAAACACCGTCAGGTGGCGGCTGTAGGCAAGATGATCGACGCCAAGGCCGCTGCAAACAAGGACGATTTGACTGCCTGTGTCGTTCAAGCCGTCAGCGCAGCGGTTGAGAAAGCCGAGGAGGTGCAGAACATCATCGGGGCCTGGAGCGATGAGCCTGGCAAGCTGGAGAAAAATGAGGTCAACACCGGCCTGCTGGACCTGGTGCGTCAGAGTGACGTTCTGAAACAAATCTCCAAATACCTGGGCCGCTTTCGGGAAATATTCGCCCAGGGCAAGCGCAACGGCTACGCCTATGGCCGGGGTGAAAAGTATTCCCTGGAGCTTGGCAATAACTTGTCACGGGCCCTCACCTCGGAGCTGGCCATGCTGGCTTCTCCCAAAACCGTCCCGCTGTTCCTGCAACGGTATCAGCGCAAACAGATTAAGCAGTACCAGCGCCGGGAACCCATTTATAAAGGTATGGGAGACATCATCTGCTGTCTGGACGAATCCATCTCCACCGCCGGCGACCCTGCCGCATGGGGCAAGGCGGTAGCTCTGACCCTGCTGGAGATCGCCGCCGACAGCGGCCGCAACTTCGCGCTGGTCCACTTCGCTGGCAGCGGGGACTTCAAAATGGATATCTTTCGTCCCGGCAGATACACTATGAGGGACAAGTTGTCCGCCGCAGAGACCTTCCTCAACGGCGGCACCAATTTTGAGACGCCCATGTCCGAGTCCCTGCGGCTGATGAAGGATGAGGGCTTTGAAAACGCTGATATCGTGTTTATCACGGATGGAGAATGTGAGCTCTCTCAGGAATACCTGGACGGCCTGAGCCAGGAGCAGACAGCCCACCGCTTCAAGGTCACCGGTATTCTGCTGGACAAGGATGAACCCAGCATGGATTTCAGCCTGAAGCAATTTTGCCAGGACATCTACCGAACCAGCCAACTGCTGGGGGACGATATTGTGCGGGAGTTGGTGACAAAGCGGGTCTAAATCTGCCGAACAGCTTGCGTGTGGGAGAAAATTATGCTAATATTTCAGCGAGGTGATTACCGATGCGTTATGAGGATATCGTCGCTGTCTGGCGGAGCAGACAGGTGAAAACCGCCGCCGACATCGCCTGCGAGATGAATGGGAACGGTGTAGCGTTTATCTACCACTCCGCCAAAATCGAGAACGACCGAATCACCTACCATGACACCCGGGAGATTTTCGACCACGGAGGGGTGACGGGCTATACCGGGGATGTGCGCTCACTTTTTGAGATTCAAAATTCTGTCGCAGCCTACTACCGGATGCTGGACGCCTTTGAGAAGCGGGAACCGCTGAGTGAGACGCTGATCTGCGAGCTTCAAGGGCTTCTCACCCAGGGGACCTATGACACCCTGCGCTACCAGAAGGGCGAACGGCCCGGCGCCTATAAGAAAAACGACTATGTAACCGGGGTCCGGGAGGTCGGCGCGCTTCCCGAGGATGTACCGGAGGAACTGGGCGAGCTGGTAAAGGAGCTGGAGGATATCCGGCCGGAGCAGGCGCTGACCGCAGCGGCCTATTTCCACGCCAAATTTGAGAACATCCACCCCTTTGCCGACGGCAACGGCCGGGCGGGCCGGCTGCTGATGAACTATCTGCTGCTTCTGCGGGACCACCCTCCCATCATCGTCCACGAGGAGGACCGGCGGACGTACTATGACGCGCTGGAGCGGTTTGACAACGATCAGGAGCTGGACAGCCTGGTGGATTTCTTGAAGGCACAGACCGTAAAAACGTGGCGGGCACGGTTTGAACGCGGAATAAACAGAACGTAATTTATATCTGAGCGGCGGCCTTCGGGCTGCCGCTTTTTTGTGCTTGCGCAAAGGGAAATATGTGATATACTGAAAATACTCCTGTTGTTTTGAATATAAGACAAAAGGATGTAGAATAAAGGGGCTGCACAATGAATACTTTACAAAAGATAGCCGTTGTCATAGACGCTGACAACACGCAAATCTCCAAAATAGCGGATGTCCTTCGTGAAATATCAACGCGCGGACGGATTGTGGTGAAACGGGCTTATGGGAACTGGCGAAAGGACTCGCTCAAAAACTGGGAAGTTGAAATTAAGCGGCTGGCAATCAAGGCCGAGCAGCAATTTGACTATGTGACCGGCAAAAACGCGACGGATATGGCGCTGGTTATTGATACCATCGAACTTCTCTACAGCAATATCTACGACGCTTTCGTCATTGTTTCCAGCGACAGCGACTATACGCCGCTGGCAATCAAGCTGCATGAATCAGGCGTATATGTGATGGGCGTGGGGGAGAAAAAGACACCGGAATCTTTCCGAAATGCGTGTGATGAATTCCTATTTCTGGAGAATATCTCCGCGGTGGTGGAGGAGGAACTGCCATCCTCTCCTGCATCTGATGCGGGAGAGAAAAATGATATCGCCAGCATCCACAATCTGCTGAAAAAGGCCTGGGAAGCGTTCCAGGATGAGGACGGCTATACCAATGTGGCAAACGCCGGCAATTTTATCAAACGAACAAAGCCAGATTTTGATTGCCGCACATATGGGTTTACAAAGCTTTCGGAGCTTTTACGCGCTTATCCGGACAGATACGAGGTGGCATGGAGCAAAAAATATTCCGAGACTTTAATGTATAAATACATTGAGCCCCAAAAGAGAACGGGAAAGTATAAAAAACCGCCTGCAAAGAGATAAAGTATAAACTTTTTCGATGTATTCCAGTTGACAAAACCTCAACTATACAGGCTCCTTGTCTGGTGTTATAATAAAGGTGTATTTTAGGTCTGAGTAAGTTAGGGCGGAGTAAGTTAGGGAGGAACGGCGAGCGACCAGGGGCGTAGTGCGCCCCGACGCACCGGACTGAATCGACCTGGAAACAACATAACGAACAAGAAGATCACAGTTGCCTTTGAGGGCGGTTGTGGTCTTTTTTTGTTCAAAAAATGAAAGGAGACAGCATTATGAGTGAAATGATCAACAGCGGATTCCCGTTCCCCGGTATGGAGGACAGCGAAGAATTGGACATCAGCGCCATCTTTGGCGGCGGTGCTCCCGCAAGCGACATCAACCCCTTTGACCCTCCGGCAGCGCAGGCGGAACCCCCTGCTGCTCCCCCGGAACAACCCGAGTCGGAAGCGCCCGCAGCCCCGGCAAAACCGACTGCGGACCCCGTGGCCCCGCCCCCTCAGCCTGAGCCCGTACCAGCCCCTCAGCCTGTTCCCCAGGCCCAAACACCAAGCCCTGTGCCTGCCAGTGAGCCGGCCAATCCTATTGCAACGGCCATTGACAAGCAGGAAACTCAGACGGCCCAGGCGGCGGCCAGGTCTCTGTTTGAAAAGCCACCCATCTTCGCCTATGGCAGCGCCAGGGACGAGATCACCGATGGGGCTATGACCTTTGAGGAGCTGCGCATCGCCAAGGCGGACGACTTCCCCGAGCTGGGTGAGGGCAAGCGGGTGTCCTGGATTGTGGAGTACGGCAAGGTGACCAAGGCCATCACCGACCCCAAGGGTACCACCATCCAGTCTGTGAAGGAGGAGATCGAGCGGTCCAAGGCGTTCCTGGACGGCCTGAAGAAATCCAAAGACAAGAGCCCGAGCTGTCTGGTAAAACCCAGAGTGACCGCCCAGAGCAAGGGTATCGCCGGCTACAAGGGCGTGTTCCAATCTCTGGAGGAGGCCCAGGCGTCGGATAAAACCATCTGCCTGTTCCCCTCCGGGGACGGCAAGGTCTACGAACTGCGCAAGACCGAACTGGGCGAGTTTCTCGCCCCCAAAAACAATGTGATCGAGTTTCCTTCAGTCAGGGCCGGGTTTACCCCGGCCCTCCCCCTGATTCCCCAGGGCCTGCTCCAGCAGATCATCTCCTTCTTTCGCTGCTACATGAACGAAACAGCGGAATTTGAAGCCTTGGCCCACATTCTTTGGGATAAGGAGTCGGAGCAGTTTTTGGTCCACGTCCCACCCCAGGAGGTCTCCAAGGCGAGGGTCAATGCGGACCTGAGCCGGGACGGGCTGAACGAAACGCGGTATCTCCACTACATGGACATCCACAGCCACAACAGCATGGCGGCAAAATTCTCCCCCGTGGACGATCAGGACGAAAAAGCCACCCGGCTGTATGCTGTACTAGGCCGGCTGGACAAATTCTTCCCGGAGATTACTGTGCGGATGTCCTGCGGCGGCACCTACTGCAAGCTGGACCCCGCTCTGGTTTTCGAGAGCCTGGGTGAGACATTTCCCCGGGAGTGGCGGGATAACGTCAAAACAGGAGAGACGCGTGCCCAGCGGGAGACCGGGATTCGACTGCGGGAACTCCTGGAAGAATTCCGGGAGGAGCAGCCATGAAATTTTCAAAAAGCAGACCCGTGAAAATCGTTCAGCTGGGTGCCGGCGGTACCGGAGGGCATATCGCGCCCCATCTGTACCGGCTGCTCTACTCACTGGACCGACCGGTGCGGTATATCATCTGCGACGGCGACGTGGTAGAGGAGAAGAACCTGGTGCGGCAGAACTTCACCCCCGCCGACTTGGGCGAGAACAAGGCCCAGGTGTTGGCGGAGCGGTACTCCGCCGTTTTCGGTATGGAGACGGAGTATGTCCCCGATTTTGTGGAGACGGAGGACCGTCTGATCGAGCTGCTGACACCTCAAAGGTGGAATGCTGGGCTTTATTACAACGGCAGATATATCACAGAAATGGTTATCCTGCTGGGCGCTGTGGACAACAACAGATCCCGGCAGTTGTGCCATACGGTGTTCAAGCAGGCCAGGGAGCTCATCTATATCGACAGCGGCAACGGCGAGTACACCGGTCAAGTGGTCTGCGGTGTGCGGCGGGGCGGTAAGACCTGTTACCCGCCTATCGGGACCGTCTACCCGGAGGTGCTGGAGGAGACAGATAAGTTTCCCACAGAGCTGTCCTGCGCCGAGGCGTCGGTGTCGGCCCCCCAGAGCATGGCGGCCAACATCACCGCCGCCACCGCTGTGGTAGACATGGTCTACAACATTCTGGCTGTCGGTGAGAGTACGGTGCGAAAAATTACATTTTCCACCAATACTGTCAACGTGCGGCCAGAGATTCAAAAATCAAAAAGGAGGAGAACAGCGGCATGAGAGCAATCGTAGACGCAAAAGAATTTTCCAAGGCATTGAAGATGGTGAGTGGAGTGCTCAAAAAGTCGCACATTCCGGTTTTAGAAGGTGTGCTGGTTCAAGTCAAAGATACCATCTGTACCCTGACCGCCACCGACTATACAACCTGGCTGACCACAACACTCCCCGCCCAAGGCAGCGATCTGGGCTTTGTGTTCCCACGCCCAAAGGATACCGCCAAGGCTTGCGCTCATTTTGACGGAGAACTGGCTTTTGAAGCTGTGGAAAAAACTAAGGGCAAAGACCGCTGGATTCAGCTGACTATGTCCTGCGGCCTTCGTGGCGCTCAGGTCATGACCTATTTGCCGGAGGACTATCCACCTATGCCAGAACATCAGGCGAAACACAGCTATACTGCCAATGCTGCCCGGCTTCTGGAGCGGGTGGATCATGTCAAATACGCGTTGAGAAAGCCCGATAACGAGCTGGAGGCCCAGCGCACTCATGTGCAATTTTCCGGCAACAAGGTGTTCGGAGTGGACGGTTACCGGCTGGCCTGGGATGTGGATGAAAGCCTGACTGTCCGTCAGCCCTTCATGGTTCTGCCCGAAGCCCTGGAGTATCTGAAGATGTTCGGCGACCAGGCAGTGACCGTCAGCATGGGCGAGCGGTATCTCCAAATCACCGACGGAACAACAGCAATCCAGACCCGGGTTGAAGGGCCGTTCGTGTTCAATGTGGATGGTGCTGTTCCCAAGGAGTTTTCGGAGGAATTCTATGTTTTCCCCAAAGACTTCCTGCGGGAGCTGGATTATCTGAAAAAACTGGCCCATAATGCTGGAAACGTCAACGTTCTTTTTTCCAACGGCAGACTGTCTATGATGGCAGCCGGCGGGCGTTACAGTACGCAGGTCCAGATTGATGGAACAAGCAAAATTGATTTCGGCTTTGAATTGCGCTACATGATCGACGCCTTCCGGCAGTTCCAGGGGGAATCCCAGGTGAAGATGAAGGTCATTAACCCGGTGGCCCCTATTGTTCTGGAGACTGAGGGCCGCAGTGACTTCGCTATGGTCCTGCCCGTCCGGATGAAACAGGCCGCGGCGGCATGAAAGGAGTATGTTATGAAAACTGTCTACATCCCCAAGGGGGAGACCGTGAGCTATGAAACACTGGAGACCGACCGCCTGGTGGTCAAGGGCTGCCTGAAGGTGGTCTACGGTATCAAGGCCAGAACCATCAGCGGCGGCGGTATTATCACCGCCGGCACTGTGTCCGCCGACGACATCCGGGTGGACGACCTGGAGGCCGCCAGCGTGACCTGCCAGCGGCTGATCGCCAAGCGGGTGCAGACCCCGGAGCTGTTCGCTTTCGAGAGCGCGGCGGTGTCCTGCTTCCTGTCCTCCGCCTATGTGGCGACGGGCAAGCTCACCGTGGCCCTCAGCGAGATCGACGAGGTGAAAGCCGACGAGGTCATCCACCTGAAGCCCAGAAAGCGTAGCCTGCTCCGGCTGCTGCTGACGTCGGCCCTGCGGTCCTTCTGGACTTCCCTGACCGCCCGTCCCCAGAAGCCGGAGGTCATAGACGCGGATTTTACGCCCGTCAAGGATGAATCCGAGGATGAGGAGCTGAATCGTTTCGTTGGTATGTTCAAGCTGGCTCGGGAGAGTGGCTTCACGCTGAAAATCATCCCTGATACTCCGGAAGAAAACGCCCCTGTCTTCAACCGGGAGACTGGGAAAATCATCAGACCTGCGGCATAACTGCCGCTGAGAAATATAGAGCGCAAGGGATTTTTATGTCCTTGCGCTCTCAATTTTTGAAGGAGGGCATCAAAATGTCAGTACAATCCCAAGAAAAAAATATGCGCAAGCTGGCCGATCTGCTCAGTCGTGACCTCGGCTACATATGGGGTGAGCGGGAGCGCGGTCCCAACGGCGACAAAAAGGTGTTTTTGAACACTGGAAAAGCATTCCTGCGGGCTCTGGCCAAGGACCTGGGTCTCAAGGAATACAACGTATCCACCGACCCCGGTGGTATCGCTGTCTCCGGCAACTGCTCCCTCATCGGAATGTGGGATGGGGGCAGCACCGGTATCTACATCGACATCAGCCAGCCCTGTTGTGACCGGGAGCGGGTGCTGCTCTATCGCACCGTCAGACACATAAAGGACTACACAGGCGGCTATAACCGCTTCCTGCACCGCCGTGACTTGGAAACCATGTCCTACAGTGATCTGCTGCGGGTGTTCATGGGAGAGGAAGGTGTTCTCTATGGACGGGCAGCCTGAGCGTTGTTACGCTGTAGAGCAGCTGAAGTTTCTGCAAGGCGCCATCTCTGACTTGATGCAGGGTATGGTGGTCCAGCGTGCCAAAGTGGAGAAGTACAAGAACACCGACCTGGCCGCCGCACGGGACGCTTTTTCCATGCTGCAAGCCACCCGGCGGAATTTAGTCCGGGCTATTGGAGAAACCCGTTTCCTGCTGATGGAGATAGAGGAGTATCAGAAAGCCAAAACTGCGGCCATGCTCCAGGCCGGACTGCTACGGTTTGACCTGATGAGCAATGTCTACCGGCCCGTCTATGATACCATCCAGAATTTCATCAAGGAATTTCCCGTGGAGGGCACTGCCAACGCGGCGGTGATCGGCCGGCTGATGAACAATATCAGGATGGGCTACTACCCCACCGACCCGGACAACATCTCTCTCATCCTGCGGGGAATCAAATTCCCGGAGGGGGTGACCACTAACCTGTTCGACCCCTGCTGCGGGTGCGGGAAGGCCCTGCGGCAGCTTGCCCAGGGCAACAACTGCTACGCCTACGGGGTAGAGCTGGACGAAAGCCGGGCAGAGGAAGCCCAGACCCGCCTGCATCGGGTGGGCTTTGGCAGCTTCTTTTTCAGCCAAATCAGCTACGAGGCATTCCATCTGCTGTTCCTCAACCCGCCCTATCTGTCCGTCCTCAACGAGAGCGGCAATCGGGCCAGACATGAGAAGCGTTTTTTAATTGAAAGCCTCCCCCATCTGATGTACGGCGGCCTGCTGGTCTATGTCATCCCCTACTACCGGCTCACCCCGGATATTTGCCGGGTGCTGGTGGACAACTTTGAGGGACTGACTGTCTGGCGTTTTACCGACGGCGAGTTTAAGAAATTCAAGCAGATCGCTGTCATGGGTCTGCGCAAGCGCCGGTCGGATGTGCTGGAGGACGCCCTGTGGCTGGAGAAGTACACCGTTGATCCTGCCAAAATTCCCAGCCTGACGGAGATTCCCGAGGACCAGTATCCCCTCCCGGCCCAGCCGCTGGAGGTGAAGACCTTCAAGGGTGAGAAATTCAACGAGAAGGAGCTGGAGCAGCAGCTTCGGCGGTGTGACAGCTTCGCCCAGCTCATGGCCCGCAGCGAACTGGACAAGGGAGTGAAGCGTCCGCTTCTGCCCCTGTCCATCAGCCAGATTGGGCTGATTGGTGGCTCCGGGATGATAAACGGGCTCATTGAGTGTGACACGCCCCACATCATCAAGGGACGGATCATCAAGGTGACCCGGATGGAGTGCGAGGAGCAGTATGCCGCCAACGGTAATCATATTGGTACCGAAATTCGAGAGACCATTACCAACAAAATGATTTTCAATGTTCTGACCCCGCATGGGTTTCGGGCATTGACCTGAAGGAGAATTAAAATGAAAATTCCGACAATTTCTGTCCCTTTTGACTTGGGATGGACAGCAGCAACGCCTATGTGGGACTACCGCAACAACAAGGAGGACTGGTGATGAAGCTTGACAGAACCTTTGTGCGAGAGATCAAAAAAATCGCGAACGGTAACGGGAGCCGGGAGGCGCGTTTTGCGTTTTTGGCCCTGGCAAAAGAGGCTTGTAAAAAGCTTTCAACACCGGATGTTATGCGCGAGTTTGACAATATTCTTCGAGAGTACGGGAGAGTTGCAGTTGGTCTCTGCGTGGCGGTCACTGTTCGCGAACGCAGGGACAGACTTCAAAGCCGAACAGTGCTGTGGGCTTTGAAAGTATTGAAACTCTGGACGAACAAGCCGATGGACACCTGCTGTCTCTACATCAAAGACAACCTAAACTCCACACGAATCGAGACATACGCGGGCTCGCTGATCAATCTTACCATAGAGGATGAACCAGAATAAATACCGTCTCTTTCGAGATTAGCAACCGAACATATTACGACTTGTTGTGTTAGAGACACCAGTGTTTTATTCTCTTTCGTGTCTTGCAGCGCAGCGGAAAGGAATGTCTATAACAATGAAATATCCGACATTCTCCATCCCCTTTGATTTGGGACAGACAGTAGCGACGCCCCATGTGCTGGAAGTTGTTCCAAGGGCGGAAATCTTTGTTGCCCTCCGACGGCATCAGAACTGCGACTGGGGCGATGTGAGCCCGCAGGACAAGTGGGCCAATGACAGAGCGGTAAAAGACGGAGAGCGGCTGCTCTCTGTCTACCACAGCGAGGATGGAATCAAATTCTGGATCATCACAGAATGGGACCGGTCGGCCACAACTGTGCTGCTTCCAGAGGATTATTAAAGGAGCATGTCTATGAAAATTAACTATCTGGCGGTCATTGTACCGAGAAAATGGCTGCCCCAAAACACAGAGCAGGCCCGCGTACAGGCGTGGGCTGCGGTCACCCAACTGCTGCTTCCCGACCTCGGGAAATTCTATTCCCGCTTTTACCCGGCCCACCAGCCCTGGGGAGATGACATTTCAGCCCCCTACAGCGTTGTGCTGGGACGGGAGGACCCGGTGGCCTTCCTCAATGTGTTCCACCAGGCAAAGAAGAAGCAGGAGGAAGCCATTGCTTATCACTCGATGGGGATGTTGAACAATATCAATTTAGACCAGACGGAGCGAATTGGGGAGGCCCTGGTCTGCCACGTTACAGCTGACGGGAGCAACGCGGCGCTTCAAGCTCACTCCATCTGGCACTTGGCCGTGATGGAAGGAGCATTCCTGCCAGACTGCGGACTCTACTACCTGGAGCAAAAGCGGGCGATTCTCTCTTGGGAACAGGAAAAGGCCGTATCCACCCGCCCTGGTGACTATGCCCTGTGTGCGGTCACGCTGGAGCTGGAGGAGGATAAGCCATGAAACTGGATTTGAAGCTGCTGTCCATGCGGTTTTCCCAGGCAAAAGATGAACCGCCGGTGTCTACTGAAGGTGTGAATTCCTATCTGCTGGAGAAAATTCTGCTGCCCTACATGAACGGCGAGTCTATTCTGCTGCGGGACATCGACTACAGCGCTTTCGATGTG
>CANPFP010000057.1 GCA_947573385.1 uncultured Bacillota bacterium
ATCGAGCAGATCAAAAAGGATTACACGCCCAGGAGCGTCCATGAGCGGGCCTATGATGAGGTCCGGGGTGACATCAAGAAGATCACCGAGAACTACCTCACCAAGGAGGACTTCTTCCGGGAGCAGGCCAAGACCGAGCGGAAGCTGGACATGACCCTGGATATTTTGATGAAAAAGGGAGGCACCGACACATGACCAGCAATGAGAAGCAGCGGCTGAAAGCGGGGAACTTTGTCCGCAACAATGGTCGGGTGCTGCGGACCATCAATATCCTGCGGCACAAGTACAACAAGCTGTCCGGCATCCAGAACGTGCTGGAGGATGACGGCATCAGCCAGGATGAGTTCCTGGACGCCGTGAACTTCCTGGCGCTGGAGGGATACATCGACCTGCGGGACGTGGCGACGAAAGGCCCCGCCAGCCTGGCCGACAATCCCTTCGAAACGCTGGAAGCCCGGCTGACGGGCAAGGGCATTCGCCTCCTGGCCGGTGGCATCGACGATAAGATGATCGAGGTGTAGGCATGGGGAGAAGATCGAACAGAAAGCACAGCAAGATCGACGGGCTGGCCCCGGAACTGAAAGCAACGGTTGAGCAGATGCTGCTGTCCGATGCCACCTATGCCGAGATCGTAGATTTTCTGGAGGATAACGGAGTCAGCATCTCCATCGCCAGCGTCTGCCGGTATGCGCAGGACTACGACGCCAACATCCAGGCCCTGGCCATCGCCCAGGAGAACTTCCGGGCCATGATGGGGGAACTGGAGCGTTACCCCGACTTGGATACCACCGAGGCCATCATCCGGCTGACCAGCCAGAATATGTTCAACGCCCTGGTCAACACCACCGAGGAGGACTGGAAGGGCATCAAGGTCGACAAGATGATGAAGGAGGCCACCGGCCTGATTCGGGCCGCAGCCTATAAGAAGCGCGTGGAGGTACAGAACCAGGACACCACGGAGGCCGGACTGGACGCCGTGCGCACCCTGGTATTCCAGGCCATGGCCAAGGAGCGGCCTGACCTTTACGCAGAGGTGACAAAATTCCTGGCCGCCAAAAAGGCCGAGGGCTTGGAGTAGAGGTGAGGCTTATGTGGTATGTACTGCAGGTATCGACAGGCAAGGAGATGGCGGTGACCAGCACCCTGAGCAACAATCGGGTGCTGGCTTATACGCCCAGGGAGAACCGCCTGATCCGCAAGGGCGGCGGCTGGAGCCAGAAGGAGTATATCCTGTTTCCGGGGTATGTGTTCCTGAATCTGGACTACACCGCCGAGAACTATTACATGGTGAAGGCCATCCCCGGTGTGCTTCGGTTCCTCGGCCCGGACGGCCTGCACCCGTCCACGCTGACCTATCTGGAGGCCGAGTGGATCAAGCTGCTGGCTGGCGAGGGGAAGCCTCTGGAGCCTACCACGGCCCAGCTGACGCCGGAGGGCGAGGTCAAACTTGGCACCGGCATCCTCCAGCACTTCCCCAGCCGGATCAAGAAGATCGACAAGCACAGCCGCCGCGCCACCGTGGAGTTGAGCGTGTGCGGGGAGAAGCGGATCATCCCATTATCGTTTAACCTTTTAAGCGAATAACAGGAACTTGTAAATGGTCGGAGGTTGATGCGTCCCTCCCCCCGTGAGCGAGGGACACATTGAGCGAAAAACCGGGCTGAAGATTGGGGGCCTGGGTGGCGAAGCGCACCCACCGGCCCCTGAAAATCAACCCGGCTTTTACCGTCCCTCTGAAATACCGTTTAAGACGCCCACAGCCCCCTTTAAAAACCGCGCAAGGGCCTGGGTGGGGTAAACGGGCCTGTGAGAAATAACGCGCTTGTGCGGCCCCTGTGGGCCGTTTTTTGTGGGGCGCGGGAAAGGAGGACGCCATGAGGCGAAAGAAAACCGCCGCAGCGGCTGCCCTGCTGGGGGCAATCGCGGAAGCGGAGGCTAAAACCACCGCCCAGGGCGAGGAAGATTTAAACGCCTTAAAAGACCTCTTAAAACAGTTTTTACAAAAGGACGCCTCGCCGGAGCGGGCCGCGCTGAAGCGTGAGTATGACCTGGACTGTCCCCTGACCGGCCCCGGTGGACTCCGGCGCAAGCTGGGGGCCATTGATATGGAGTTCTTCGGGCGGGCCTACTTCCCCCATTACTTCAGCCGCCCCTCCCCTGAGTTTCACCGGGAACTGGATAATATCTGGCAGCAGGGTGTTCTGAAGGACCGCGCCCCGCTCACCCCGGCAGCTGCCAAGGCAATCAACCGGCTTCCCGGTGTACGGCGGGTGGTGGCTGCGCCCCGTGGCCACGCCAAGAGCACCAACCTGACGTTCAAAGGCACCATGCACTCGGCCTTGTATGAGTACAAGCACTATCCCATCATCATTTCGGACAGCAGCGACCAGGCCGAGGGCTTCCTGGATAATATCCGGGTGGAGTTCGAGGAGAACGGCGCGATCCGGGCGGACTTCGGGGACCTGGCCGGTCCCGTGTGGCGGGCCAACGTCCTGGTGACCAAGAGCAACATCAAGATTGAGGCCATCGGCAGCGGTAAAAAAATCCGTGGCCGGAAGCACCGCAACTGGCGACCCGACCTGATCATCCTGGACGATGTGGAGAACGATGAGAACGTGCGCACCCCGGAGCAGCGGGCCAAGCTGGACAGCTGGTTTAAAAAGGCGGTGTCCAAGGCCGGGGACGATTACACCGATATCGTGTATATCGGCACCCTGCTCCATTATGACAGCCTGCTGGCCAATACGCTGAAGAACCCCTCCTATCAGGCCATCAAATACCGGGCGGTGATCTCCTTCTCCACTGCGGATGACCTGTGGCAGCAGTGGGAGAGCATTTACACCGACCTGGACAACGATGACCGGGAGCGGGCCGCGCTGGCGTTCTTCGAGGAACACCGGGCGGCCATGCTGGAAGGGACCAAGGTGTTGTGGGAGGAGAAAAATTCTTACTACGCCCTGATGGTGTCCCGTGTGACAGACGGCGAGGCGGCATTCAACAGCGAACTGCAGAACGAGCCGATCAACCCGGACGATTGCATTTTCATTCAAGAGTGGTTCGACTTCTACAACGAGGCCGAGGTCAACTTCCGGGAGCAGGCGTATCAGTTCTTCGGCTTCGTGGACCCCTCCTTGGGCAAGAGCAAAAAAAGCGACTTCTCCGCAATCATCACCCTGGCCAAGCACAGGGCCAGCGGGTATATGTATGTGTTGGACGCCGATATTGAACGCCGCCACCCAGACAGGATCATCAGCGACGTGCTGGCAAAGGAGCGGTGGCTCCGGGCCACCTATGGGCGCGGCTATAAGAAGCTGGGCGCGGAGGTGAACCAGTTCCAGTGGTTCCTGAAGGAGGAACTGGCCAAGGCCAGCGCACGGGCCGGGCTGTATCTGCCCATCGAGGAGGTGCAGCAGACCAGCGACAAGGTGCTGCGCATCCAGACGCTGCAGCCGGACATCAAAAACAAGTATATCAAATTCAACCCCCGGCACAAGCGGCTGCTGGAGCAGCTGTATCACTTCCCCATGGGGGCGCACGATGACGGCCCGGACGCCCTGGAGGGCGCACGGACCATCGCCAAGAAAACAAAGCGGTTCCGCATTCTGGACCGCAGGGATTTGGGATTATAGGAGGTGGGCTGATTGCCGGTCTTGTATATGGAACGGTCCTCGCTGGAGGGCCTGACGGAAGCGGACATCAAGAAGATCATCAACGAAAACGAGGACAGCACCAAATACCAGCACCTGGAGGGCTACTATCGGGGAGACCACGACATCCTCCGGGTGGTCAAAAGGGACAGCACCGCCCCCAATAACAAAATCGTCAACAACATGGCCAAGTATATCACCGACACCGCCGTGGGCTATTTCATCGGCAAGCCAGTGATTTACTCCAGCCAGGATGACGCTTTCCTGGCCGCCCTGCAGGACATCTTCGACTATAACGATGAGCAGGACGAAAACACGGAGGTGGCAAAGACCTGCAGCATCGACGGGGACTGCTTCGAGATGCTTTATATGGATGAGGACGCCCAGGTGCGATTCGTGAAGGTGGCCCCTGGCAACTGCATCATGATCTATGAGACCGGCTACACCACCCCCATGGCGGCCCTGCGGTTCATCTACTCCAGGGACAAGGACGATCACCCCATTAAGAAGGTGGAGTTCTGGACGGCCACCGACTGCTGGTATTTCGTCAGCTTTAACGGCGGCCCCCTGGACCTGGTGGATATTCGCCCCCACTATTGGGGCGATGTGCCGTTTATTGAGTACATCAACAACGAGGAGCGCCTGGGCGACTTCGAGGGAGTTGTCAGCATCATCGACGCCTACAACCGGGCGCAGAGCAACACAGCAAACTTTTTCCAGTACAACGATGAAGCCATCCTGAAGGTACTGAAGATGGGAGCGGTGACTTCCCAGGATATTGCCGAAATGAAGGAAAAGGGTGCCATTATCCTGGAGGACGGCGGCGACATCCAGTGGCTGATCAAGGAGGTAGCCGACACCCCGCTGGAGAACTATAAGAAGCGGCTCCGGGAGGATATGCACCTGTTTTCCAGCGTCCCCAACCTGAACGATGAAAACTTCGGCGGGAACCTGTCCGGGGTGGCGGTGTCCTATAAGCTGTGGGGCCTGGAGCAGATATGCTCCATCAAGGAGCGCAAATTCAAGCGGGCGCTGCAGCGGCGCATTGAGTTGATCACTAACATCCTGAACATCCAGGGCGGCCACTATGACTACCGGGATATTGATATTCAGTTCCGGCGCAACAAGCCGCAGAACGTGCTGGAGATCGCGCAGATCATCACCATGCTGGCCAGCGACCTGTCGCGGGAGAGCCGCCTGAAGATGCTGCCCACCGTTGACAATGTGCAGGACGAACTGGAGAAGCTGCGGGAGGAGCGCCGGGAGGATATGGGCGGCTTCGGCGGTTATGACGCCCTGGCCCACGCCCTGCAGGAGGCTCAGACGGCGGCGCAGCAGGAGCCGAGCCAGCCCCCGGTCCAGCAGCCCCAGGGTGAAAGTGGGGTGGCCACATGAGTTACCGGCAGCGCAGCGAGTGGATCGAGGACGCCAAGATGCGGGTGCTTCAGAACACCAGGCGGACCGATGAAGCGGCGCGGGAATTGATTTTCCTCTATGATGAGGCGGCCTACAACGTGGAGAAAGAGATCAACGCCCTGTTTGCCCGCTTCGCCAGGGACAACGCCCTGACCGATGCCCAGGCGTCCCAGCTGCTCTCCGGGCGTGAGTACAGCACCTGGCGTAAATCCATAGAGAAGTACATGGCCGAGGCGTCCGGGGCCGCCAAGGACAGCAAGGCCATGCTGGAATTGAACACCCTGGCCATGAAAAGCCGGATCAGTCAAAAGGAACGGCTGCTGGCGAATATCTATCAGAGCATGATCGACCTGGCCGGGGACAGCAATGCCAGACTGGAAACGCTCCTGGGCGATATGCTGAAGGTGAACTACTATGAAAGCTGCTTTGCTATCCAGCGGGGTATTGGTATGGGCTTCAACGTGGCCCGGCTGGATGAAAAGCTGATCCGGCAGGTGCTGGCCCATCCGTGGAGCGAGAAGCACTTCTCCGAGGCCGTGTGGGGAGCCTGCGACCACCTGGCGGCGCTGGCCAAGCGCGAGATTACCCTGGGCTTCATCCAGGGCAGCAGCGTCCAAAAGATGGCCAAGGCCATCGACGATGTAATGGACAAGGGCCGCTACAGCGCCGAGCGCCTGGTGCGGACAGAATGTAAGTACTTCGCCAACCAGGGGGAACTGATGGGCTATAAGGAGAACGGCATCAAGCGATACCGCTTCATCGGCGGCACCGAGGGCGGCGGCAGCTGCACCTGCGCCGAATTGAACGGCCAGGTGTTCAACGTGGAGGATGCGGTGGCGGGCATTAACTATCCCCCCATCCACCCCAACTGCCTGTGTATCGTGGTGGCCGATTTTGACAAGGGGATGTTCAATCGCAAGATCGACACCACCCCGCTGGCCGAAAATATCAAATTTCAGGAGTGGCGGCGCAAATACGCCACATGACCCGGATAATTTAAACGCCTTTCAAAGGGCGTTTTTATTATGAAAAAATCACTGACAGGAGGACATAAAAATGGCTGACGAAATCACTACCAGCACCGGCACCCCCGGCGCTACCGGCACCGCGCCCGCCGCTGGTGGCGCGACTCCCCCGGAGGGGGCCACCCCCACGCCGGAGCAGCAGACCACGTTCCAGAAGTGGCTGGCTGGCCTGTTCGGCGGCAAGGAGGCCGCCCCCGCTGGCCAGGAGAGCGACCCCGCCACCGACAAGGGCGGCAAGCAGGAGCCGCAGGGCAAGACCTACACCGAGGCTGACCTGCAGGCCGAGATCGAGAAGGCAAAGGCAGCCTGGGCCGCCGAGCAGCAGGAGCAGGCCCGTCTGGCCAAGCTGACGCCGGAGGAGCGGGCCAAGGCCGAGTCCGACGCCAAGGACCAGCAGCTGGCCGACTTGCAGGCCAAGCTGCTCCAGCGCGACCTGAAGGACGCCGCCCTGGCCAAGCTGGAGAAGGAGGGCTTCCCCGTGGGGCTGGCCGACCTGCTGACCTACACCGACCAGGAGAGCATGGAAAAGAGCCTGGGGCGCGTCCAGGAGGTGTTCAAAGCCAGCCTGGAGGCGGCGGTAAAGGAGCGGCTGCGGGGCAAGACCCCGGAGGGCCTTGGCGGTGCGGCCACGGCTGAGAACGCCATGAAGGATCAGATCGCGCAGAATATTAGAGGAGGTTTGAACTAAAATGGCGAACAATCTGCAGTATGCCGCTATCTTCCAGGCTGAACTGGACAAGGCGGCAAAGGAACAGGCCACCAGCGGCTGGATGGAACTGAACGACAAGCTGGTGCGGTACAACAGCGGCTCCGAGGTCAAAATCCCTATGCTGGACATGGATGGTCTGGCCGACTATGACCGGCAGACCGGCTTCGTGGAGGGCAGCGTGGACCTCACCTGGCAGACCAAGAAGATGGCCATGGACCGGGGCCGCCAGTTCACCTTCGATGAGCAGGAGGTCAACGACACCAACTTCGTGCTGACGGCCTCCAGCGTGATGGGCGAGTTCCAGCGCACCAAGGTGGTGCCGGAGATCGACGCCTACCGCTACAGCACCCTGGCCGCCCTGGCCGCCGCCAAGGATCGGGCCGTCTACGGCTACACCCCGGAGGAGGCCACCATCCTGAAGAAGCTGTACGCCGACCTGGCGTCCATCCAGGATGAGGTGGGGGACGATACCCCACTGGTGATCACCATGTCCACCCAGGTGGCCGCCCTGTTCGATATGAACACCACGCTGGCCCGGAGCGTCAGCCCCACCGACTTCCGGCAGGGGGACATCACCCTGAAGGTGAAATCTCTGAACGGGCAGCACCCCATCATCCGTGTCGGCTCCGGGCGGCTGAAAACCAGCTATCAGTTCAACGACGGCACCACCGAGAACCAGGTCAAGGGCGGCTTTACCCCCGCTGACGACGCCCAGGACATCAACTGGATCATCTGCCCCCGCAGCGCCCCCATCGCCGTGTCCCGCACGGACAAGGTGCGCATCTTCGACCCGGAGACCTATCAGAAGAAGCGGGCCTGGGCTGTGGACTACCGCAAGTATCACGACCTGTGGGTGCTGGACAACAAGATGAACACCATCCTGGTGAACATCAAGCAGCCCAAGGCCGGGGCGTAAGGAGGGACCGCTATGATTACACTGAAGCGGCTGAATGTGGTGCGTAAGGTGGCCACCGAGGAGCAGGCCGCCAAGCTGGAGCGCCTGGGCTTTGCCCGGACGGGCGGGACCGCCGAGGCCCCTGTGGGCGCTGGCGTCACGGAGGCTGACCTCGCCAAAATGGGCGAAGCCATGTTCGAGCGTCTGAGCGAGAACCTGAAGGAGGCGGTGGCCAAGGCCACCGCCCAGCCGCCCAAGAGGGGCAAGGGCGGCAAGGGCGATGACAAGGAGGACCAGGATGGAGGAACTGATCAGCCGGGTAGCGGCGACGGCGCAAAGTGACCTGAAGTTGCCCGATGAGCAGCTGCCTACCATCAAGCGGTATGTGAAGCGGGCAATCAACCGCATCAAGGTATTCTGCAACCGGGAGGACTTCCCGGAGCCGCTGGAGGATGTGGCGGCGCAGATCGTGGAGGATATGCTGAAAGCCGACCAGGTGGCCCCCACGGAAAACGATGTTTCCAGCATCACCCGTGGCGACACCAGCATCAGCTACCGGGACAAGACCTCCGCGCTGAAGGAAACCGTGTCCTTCGTCAAGAATTACGAAAGTCAGCTGATCCCCTTTAAGCGTATGAAACTGCCAAAGGACCGCCCCCATGACTGAAGCGGACATCCTGGCTATGACCTACGATGACAGCTGCACGGTCTACAGGCCAGGCAAGGTGACACTGCCATCGGGGGAGAGCGTATTTAAGAAGGGGCTGGAGGGCCGGATGGTGTATGAGGATACCCCCTGCGCCCTGTCCAGCCCCTCCGGGGGCAAGCTGGCCAAGAGCCAGACCGTTGCCAGGGTTGATACCGACTATCTGCTTTTTGTGCGCCCGGAGGTGGACATCCAGCCGGGGGACACCGTGGTGGTGACCCGGCTGGGCAAGCAGACGGTGGCCCTGGCCGGGCTGGCAGACCGGCAGCCCTCCCACAACAACATCCCTCTAAAGGTGGACAAGGGGACCGCCTGATGAGCGGAACGGATTACAGCTTCGAGGGCTTTGACGCGCTGGAGCGGCAGCTGACGCAGATGATCGAGCAGGACTTCCCGGAGGAGTTTAAGGCGCTGGTGATCCAGATCGCCTATGAACTGCAGGGCCGGGTAAAGGAGAACACCCCGAAAAAGACGGGCCGCCTCCAGGACAGCTGGAAGGTGGGAAAAATCGAGAAACGGGGCGATGAATATTACATCGAGGTCTATACCAACGTGGAGTATGCGGAGCCGGTGGAGTACGGCCACCGCACCCGTGGCGGGAAGGGCTTTGTCAAAGGAAAGCACATGATGGCCATTTCTCTGGAGGAGGTCAGCGCCCGCCTGCCCGCCTACCTGCAGGAATGGCTGAATGATTTTATCAGCACACATGACCTGTAAGGGGGGATAACGTGGCCACGACAATTTATCAGTCTATCAAGCTGGCCATGGTCAGTCTCTTCAAAGGGAAATATCCGGCCTATGACGTGTTCTGCGAGGAGATTGCCAAGACGCAGAACGATGAGCCGGAGCCTGACCTGGAGGATTATATCTTCCTGGACATCATCCCAGCGGGCAGCGCCACCGTGGATGCCGAGCATACGGACCGCAGGGTGCTGGTGGACGCCTCCATCCACACCAGGTCGGAGAGCAACGCCGATTACTTGACCATATCCCAGGAGGTGGATGACCTGATCCGGCCCGTGTTCCGCTTCGAGGACGGCGGCGAGGCCAGGGCCATCACTGTGCCGGATGTGGCCTGCAAGGTGGTGGACCGGGTGCTGCACTGCACCTTTACCCTGGCATTCCGGGACAGCATCCAGGAGCTGCCGCCGCTGCCATACATGGAAACGCTGGACACCAGCGTGAAACCGATTTAAGAAGAAAGGTTGTGATATTATGGGCCTGCCCGAAATCCTGATCACGTTCAAGACCAAGGGCCTGACCGCTATCCAGCGCAGTGAGCGCGGGATTGTGGCGGTCATTCTGCACGATGAGACCGAGGGCGGCGAAACGCTGACCGTCTACAACTCCATCACCGAGGTGGACTTCACCAAGTGGTCCGAGCGCAATTACGATTACCTGAAGCTGATCTATGAGGGAGTCCCCTACCGGGTGATCGTCTACCGCATGGGCCTGGAGGACACCAACTATATGCCCGCACTGGCGGTGCTGAAGAACATGAAGTGGAACTACCTGACCATTCCGGGCATCGCCACGGAGGGCGTCCCCTCCATCGCCTCCTTCATCAAGGAGGCCCGCGACCAGGACCACAAGACCTTCAAGGCCGTGCTGCCCAACAGCAAGAGCGACCATGAGGGCATCATCAACTTCACCACCGACAAGATCGACAGCATCCTGTCCAAGACGCAGTTCACCACAGCGGAGTACTGCGCCCGGATCACCGGCATCCTGGCCGGGCTGTCCCTGGCCCGGAGCAGCACCTACTATGTGCTGAACGACATCACCGCCGCCGAGACCCCGGATGACCCGGACAAGCGAATTGACGCCGGGGAACTGATCCTGGTGTTCGACGGGGAGAAGTTCAAGATCGGGCGCGGTGTCAATAGCCTGGTCAGCTTCACCACCGATAAGGGGCAGGAGTTCTCCAAGATCAAGATCATGGAGGGCGTGGACCTGTACCAGGATGACATCCGGGACACTTTCGAGGACTCCTATGTGGGCAAGGTGCGCAACGACTACGACGCCAAGCAGATGTTTGTGGCGGCCATCCGGGCCTATCAGAAATCCCTGCAGCCGGACGTGCTGGATCAGAGCCACGACAACACTGCCGCCATCGACGTGGAGGCGCAGCGGCTCTATATCGAGGGCCGGGGTATCGACACCAGCGCCATGGATGACACGGCGGTGGCCATGTATAACACCGGCAGCCGGGTGTTCATTTCCTCCAACGTCAAGTTCGTGGACGCGATGGAGGACCTGAACCTGGTCTGCAATATGTAACGGAGGGACGCCAATATGGGAAAAATCAAAGGCAATAAAACTCTGTCCGGCACCTGGGGAGAACTGTGGGTGGACGGTGAGCGCATCGCTGAGTTCTCCAAGGTATCCCTGAAGGTGACCGCCAACCGGGAGGATGTGCAGATCGACCTAGACGTGGACAGCAAGATGACCGGCCTGAAGGGCGAGCTGTCTGTCACCCTGAAAAAGGTCTATACACGGTATAACGCCGTGTTCGAGAACTGGAAAAAGGGCATCGACCAGCGGATGCAGATCATCACCAAGCTGGCCGACCCGGACGCCGTGGGCGGCCAGCAGGAGCGGTATTCCGCTGACAACTGCTGGTTCAATGACCTGCCCCTTGTCAACATGGAGAAGGGGGCCGTCATCGAGGAGGAGGTCAGCGGCGGCTTCACGCCCTCCGACCTGGTAAACCTGGACAAGATCGCATAAGGAGGATATTCCCATGAACAGCGAGAAGAAAAGTTTCCTGGCGGAGTTTTCCCGCCGCGCCGTGCAGCGGCTCCAGGACAAAAAGGTTCCCAAGTATCGGACGCTGCACATCCCCAGCCTGGCCACCGATATGCGGTTCCGCAACCTCTCCTATGATGAGATCACGGAGTGCATGAACATGGAGGACACGGGCGACCCCAACCGCAGCGACAAGTACTGCATCTATCTGGCCGCCGTAGAGCCCAGCCTGAAGGACGTGGCCAAAGAGATCATGGAGTCCGAGTCCAGCCTCCCCGCCGACCAGCGCACCTTGCTGGAGCCGCTGGACGTGGTGGGGATTTTCGACATTGGCGAGGTTCAGGAGATCGCCATGCAGGTCATGGAACTGAGCGGTGTTTTGAGCAGCACCAAGGTCACGGTGGTGGACCAGCTAAAAAACTGATTGCCCAGGATGGTGAGGCGTATCTGCTTCACTACTACATACAGAAGGGCTGGGATGCGGAGCGATTTTTGAGCCTGGACCTGGAGTCCAGGCTCTTTTATACAGCCTCCATGCAGACCGCCCTGGAGGAGCGGGCGCGGATGTTTGGTGAGGAGGTGAACGGCTGATGGGCGTGGTCAAAGGCGCAATTTCCATTAAGGACAACATGACAGTCGTTCTCCGCAGCATCAGGCAGGAGCAGTCGGCCTTTCGCCAGGATGTAGAAAAGACCAAAAAGGAACTGCAGGCCACCTGGGACAAAAAGCGCACCGCCAAGCTGGAGGCCACCGCTGCCTCCAAGGCGATGGACTCCCTGAAGAAAAAGATGGAGCCGCTTCGCAAAAAGGTGGTAGTGGCCACGGCAGTCAAGGACCTGGCCACCGCAAAGGTCAAGGCCCTGGGCAATCAGGTCAAAGCGGTGGGGAAAATGGTGGCCACCCCCGTTGTCAAAGTGGTCACTAAGGGGGCGCAGGCCCTATCGGCAATCGGCAAGGGCTTTGCCCAGGTGACCAAGGCCGCAGCCATCGGTGTGGGCGCGGTATCCGCAGCGGCGGCAGCGGGCCTGACCGCCCTGTTCAGCGGCAGCACGGAACTGGCCAAGGCGCAGATCGAGGCCGAGACCAAGCTGGAGGCCGTCCTGGGCAACGTAGCCAGCATCCAGGCCAGGGGTGCGGGCGCAGCGGCGCAGGCCAAGGAAAAGCTGATGGGCGTGGCCAGCGAACTGCAGCAGATCGGTGTGATCGGGGATGAAGTCACCCTGGCCGGTATGCAGCAGCTGGCCACCTTCCAGCTGTCCGAAAAGGAGATCGCCACCCTGGCAGGCGGCATGACGGACCTGCTGGCCCAGCAAAAGGGCCTGAACGCCAGCCAGGAGGACGCCGTGGCCATCGGCAACATGATCGGCAAGGTCATGCAGGGCCAGACCAGCGCCCTATCCAGGGTGGGTATCACGTTCACCGAAGCGCAGGAGCAGGCCCTGAAGATGGGCAACGCAGAGCAGCGGGCCGCTGTCCTCGCAGAAATCCTGCAGCAGAATGTGGGCGGTGTCAACGCCGCCCTGGCCCAAACCGACCAGGGCAAAATCCAACAGATGGCAAACGCCTGGGGCGACATGAAGGAGGAGGTCGGCAAGGTCACCCTCTCCATCAAGGGCAAATTCGCCTCGGTGATCATGAAGAATATCCCGACGGTCCAGAAACTTGGCACCACCCTGATGTCCACCATTTCCAAGTTTGCCGACGTGGCCATGCCCGCCCTGGACAGCGTAATCACCCACGTCACCCCTGTGGTGGAGGGAGCGCTGACCCGGCTGGGCAGCTTTGCCGAATCCATGGGGCCGGTGCTTTCAAACGTCTTTGGTGGACTGGCCCAGGGGGCGCAGACGGTGAAGCCGGTTCTGGACGGGATTATAAAGGGCTTTGCCCCGTTGCTCCCGCAGCTGGTCAAGTTTGGAACCACGGTGATGGGGACGGTGCAGCAGGTGGCCGCAGCGGCTATGCCCGCCATCGCCAGCATCACCACCACGGTTCAGTCGGTGATTCCCTCTGTTCTCCCCGTGCTGGAAACGGTGGTCACCACCATCGGTAACGTGATCGCGGCGGCGGCCCCTGTTATCGCCGGGCTGGTCCAGGGGATCGGCACGGTGGTATCGGCGCTGGCCCCGGTCTTTCAGGTCATCTTTGACGGCATCGGCCAGAAGGTCGGTTCCGTGCTGGAGTTCGTGGGCAGTAAGATGGGTTGGATTCAAAACATCATCGGCACGGTGGCCCCCGTGGTAGCGGACATCCTGATC
>CANPFP010000058.1 GCA_947573385.1 uncultured Bacillota bacterium
GAGTTGAAAACCAGGTGGGCGTGGATATGCTCCCTGTCCACATGGACCCCGATCACCGTCTCGTACCCCGGCAGATGCTCCTTCGCAAACTCTGCGGCGATCTCCAATGCCTGCTCCGGGGTGACCTCCCCCGGCTTGAAGGACTGGATGATGTGGTAATACTGCACACCATCTTCCTTGCCATAGGCCCGCTTGGTATCCAGCATCTGGCGGCACTCCCGGCCTGGGTCGCAGTTGAGGTGGGCGGTGAGGACGCGCTCCTGGGTCTTGTCCCCGTTGAGGACGTAGTTGATGCCCACGTCCAGGCGGCCCTTCCGGGCCAGGATTTTTGTGACCGCCATACTCCTCCTTGCCGAACAACCGTTTTGACGGAAAGCAGAAGGGGCAGGACACACCGCTCACGGTGATGTCCTGCCCTCTTGCTTCAATTATGGTATTCTTGGATAGCTTGCACAGAAAGATGGCCTTTAACCCCCTTCGATCACAGCGTCATCTTTTGTGTATCCTTCCAGTGAACCCTTTTTGACCTGGATGCAGATGAAACTGATGGCGGAGTCCTCGGCCGCGGAGAATTGGCGCTTTGCCGCCGGATCGACCCGAATCCAATCCCCGGCAGCCAGTTCCACCGTCTCACCGTCAATGGCGGCCTTGCCCTTCCCAGAAAGGACCGCGTAGATCTCCTCGTTGTTCTTATGGGAATGGACAAACGGCACACCGGCCCCTGCCGGAAGACTATTGATGCTGATCTCCGCTCCGGTCAGGGAAAGGGCGTCATGCAGTTCCGTCCGCGCATCCGGCGCGATGTTTACTTTTTTGTAGTTTGCCATGATGATACCTCCAAATCTTGTTGTAACCGCGGTTGGTACATTGCTATTTATACCACCGTTTAATTGTAATGTCAAGTGTTACAACAAAATAATTTAGAGCGTTTCTGCCTGAAGCGGAAAATCGTCATGCCAGCCGTTTCGTGTCGTTCAAAACATCTTGTATCGTCACCGATCCCATTTCTTTTTCCATTGCTTTCTGAATCTCATCAAGCCTGACATCCAAAACAGCGTGAATGTTTCTCCCAACGGGGCAGAGCTGGTTCGGATTTTCGTGGAAGTGAAAAAGTCCACCCTCGTCTACACACTCTACAGCGTTATAGACATCAAGCAGTGTGATCTCATCAATGGGTCTTGCAGTATCCGTTCCGCCGCTCCCGCGCATGACCTGCACAATGCCGGCTTTTTTTAGTTGCTGTAACAGCCGCCTAATGACAACGGGATTGACGTTTACGCTGGAGGCGATGAAGTCGCTGGTTACCTTCCGGTCATTTTTGAACATCTCAATACAAATAAGGGCATGGACAGCAATCGTAAATCTGCTTGAAATCTGCATCATATACCTCCAGATATGGGGGAGAATTATTTTTCCGGCGCTGCCAGTCATTTTTATTGAACTAAAAAGACAATGCCACATCTTGATAAATCTATTATAGAGCATTCTTCCTCTAAAATCAAATGCATTCCAAGCAACACCAGCAAGATATAATAAGTTTCTATTTCTTTGCGATCTGATACATCAGCTCGTAGACCTGATCCAGCAGGAACAGCCCCCGTTTAGCGTCCTCCGCCCTGGCGATACCGGCGTTGACGCTGCGGGCGATCTGGTTAATATTGTTGCCGATGTGGTGGATCTCCGTCCGCAGCTCCTTGATCTCCTGGGAGGGGCGGGCCTTGACCTCCGTTCCCAACAGCAGGCGGCGCAGATAGGCCGTCTTGGATAGACCGCAGAGACGGGCGCTGTGTTCCAACAGTTCTTTTTCTTCCTTGGACAGCCGCAGGCATATCTCGTATTTCTTTTGCATCAACGCTCCTTTCCACGGCCTGTGGGCCGCAAAATTTCCGCCCGCAGGCGGCATTGGGGTCAGGGGCTTACCCCTGCAAGCGCGCAAAAGATATCTTTGCGCTATGCTTGCGCCGACACCGCCCAGGGGGCGGTGTCGGCCTCGGCCCCGCCAGCGGCGGGGCTTCGCTCCAAGCGGTAGGTTGATTGGAACGGGCGGGCGGCGCCCGCTCTCTCGAAGAGAAAATCATCACCGCTCCCGCTGGCGCCGGGGCTGCCGGAGCTTCAGATCGTAGTGGTCTACCGGCACATCACGCAGATCCAGGCTCCGCTTTTCGGGGACATAGCACGAATACCGGGCGTAGTTGTAGCCTTGGCAGTCCACCAGGATACCGTCCCTGCGGCCCCTGGTGGTCACCAGCAGGCAGCGGGTCACTCCTTTGTCGTAGCCAGTAAGGTGCTTATTGGGGATGAGGAAGGGCATATCCCGCAGCAAATTGGCGGAAAAATTCTGAAACTGCTGGCCGGTCAACTGGAGGATCTTGACCACCTCCACCAGGATGAGCTGGGCGGTCTTAACCTCCACCAGCTCCTGGGCGTGGCTGGCTTTGAAGAAGAAACAGCCGCAGATCGTAGATTTTGGCAACTTCCCACCTCCTGTTGGGTGTAATAGATTCACCCAGATTTCTGTAAAAAAGAGAAGCAAGGTGAATTGTATTCACCCTGCCGTCTATCGTTCCTGCATTGCTCTTCTGTTTTTCTGCCGTCCCCGCCGAACAGGCGGCGGCAGGAGTTCAGCGGGCGGCGTATGGTCGCGCAGCAGGCCCAGGAGGCTGTGCCGCGCCCCGATGTTTGTTGCCGTGATTTCCCTGACGCAGTGCCGCAGCCAGGGAAGCTGTTCCGCCATCTTCTGGGTCAGGAGGGCAACGTCCAGTGCAGTCAGCTTCTCCGTGGAGACATACACGGAATACTGTCGCCGCTCAAAGCCGTTGGTCTCCATGAACCGCTGGATATCCTTGTAGGCCCGCTTGAAAAACTGCGGGTCCCGGCCCGTCTCCTTGCGGGGATAGTGCTGTTTCAGCGCGTCCTGGCTCAAATCGAAGGTGATCTGCTTCCTGCTCATCCCCATGTCACATCACCCTGTGCGCTTTCTCTGCTGATCATCGCTCATACCTCTTTTTCTTTGTGAGAGCATTGTCCGATGGCTCCCGACTATGCCCTAAAGATGCCACCGCTTCTTCTTTTGACCGAAACATACGGCCAGGGGAGGCATGATGGAACAGCCCGGAATGCCCACGAACACCGAAGTACCTGCCATCGTAGGATTCAACCGTATGGGCTATGGCGATCCGTTTGGACTTGTTTGTAACAAGGTAACAGGTATCCCCCCTGCACCACCCTCCGGGAAATCCATCCGTCATTGTCTCTCACACACCTTTCCAGCCTGGGCCAGCACGTCCTCCTCGCCGTCCTCGTCCTGCCAGACGCAGGCGGCGGCGCAGGCCACGAACCAATCCGAGCGCAGCAGGGACAGGATAATCTCCCACATACAGGCGAAGTCATCGCCGTGGCCCTTGTCCCGGAAGGACAGGGGATCACCCTCCGAGACACAGGGCAGGCCATGGACGGCGAACAGGCTTTTCACCGTCCGATGCACATTCTCCAGCGTGTGGCCCCGCCGCTCCACGGCGGCTTTGTCAAAGGAAAATTTTACTTGCATTTCCGGCACCTCCTGTTATTTGGTAGCCCACATCATACCGCACCTTTTGGACAATATCCACATGAATCGGCAGACAGTTATCGGTCATACGGCCTATCGTTCCTCCCTCGGCAGCCGCCTGGGCCGCTTCCTCGCCTGCTGCCGTTCCCTTCCGGCATGATAGTCCTTCAGGCAGGAGCGGCGGCCTATGGAGGGATAGGAGTACCGCTGTGCGGCGGCGATGTCCGACTCCGCGCAGTCTGTCCGAAAAACAGCCCGTTTCCCCTCCAGCCAGTCTTGGCTCAGGGCGGAACAGCCTGTGGCGCCCAGAATGATCATCTGCTCATACGTCTCGCTGCCTGCCTGACACATGACCGTATCGCCCACACGAAGGGGCGTACCGTTCACATCGGACACACCCGCAGGATCACCGATAAAACCGGCCACATAAAACAGGCACTCGTTGTCATCGCAGAGAAGATACTCCAGATCCGTTTTCTCCCCGGTGAGGCGGTTCTTCATCTCCAGAAGCTGGCCGATCCGGCACAGCGCGTGGAGCATCCCGGCATTGCTGTCGAAGGCGTTCCGCCGCAGCAGGTCCTTCATGCGGTCTACGGACAGGTCTATGGCGGCGGTGACTTCCCCAGTCAGCGATTTATCCGCCGCAATGTCATGGGCGTACATCTCGCATCCGGGATCGAGGGCTGTCTCAAAATCCATCATGCCGCCTGCGCCAGCTCCTGGGCGATCCGCTCCCTGGCCAGCCGGGCGTAATCGTCCGTGACCTCGATGCCGGTGGCGGTGTAGCCCTCCAGCACAGCGGCCAGCACCGTGGTGCCGGACCCGGCGAAGGGGTCCAGGATATGCCCACCCGGCTCAGTGATCTTCACGATGTCCCGCATGAGCTGGAGGGGCTTCTCCGTCAGGTGGATGCGGTTCTGGGGGTTGCCGTACTTGAACACCCCCGGCAGGCAGGGGACGGGGCGGTTGATGGGCATATCGCCGTTGGAGCCCCAGACGATGTACTCGGCCTGCTGGCGGAAGCGGCCCTTCTGGGGGCGGGAGTTGCCCTTGTCCCAGACGGCGGTGCCGCGCCAGATCCAGCCCGCCCACTGGAGGGCGTCGGAGGCGGCGGGGAGCTGCCGCCAGTCGATGAACATACACACCGGCGCACCGGGCTTGCACAGCTTCCGGGCGTCCGCCAGCCACTCCGCCGCCCAGCGGGTCCAGGAGCGCTGGTCCTTGGCGTCCCCCTCGAAGGGCGGGGGCGCGTGGTCCCCCATGCTGGAATACTTCTTGGCGGTGGACTTGTTCTTCTCCGCCTGGGTGCGGCCCCCGGAGGCGTAGGGCGGGTCGGTGATGATGGCGTCGAAGGTACCGGGGGAAAAGCCCCCCAGAAGCTTCAGGGCGTCGCCCTGGATGATCTCCCACTTATCGTTCATGGGCATTCCTTCCTTTCTTCTTTTTGGTAGTTTTTTGAGGTTCGGGTTTGGGAGACAGCTCTGTCTCCACATACTCGCTGATGATGTTGAGGGCTTTGTTGTAGTCCCCGCAGGAGGTGACGCGATCCACCATTTCCTTGTTCTCGGCGTTCATGCCGGCCATCTGCAGCAGGAAGGAGGCCCGCCCCATAATGGAGAAGATATTGCCATCATGGCCCGCCAGCTCCATTTTCGGTTTCCGTGGAGCCTGCTGTTTTTGGACGAAGCCGCCCAGCCAGTTGGGGACATAGTCGGACAGCCATGTGCCGCCGAATTGCCCATGGGTCTGGATGCGCCACATGGCCAGCCTGCCCATGTCCAGCTTCACACCTTCGAAGGGGAACAGCAGGCAGGTCGATTCACCGTGCTGGAACAGGGACACGTCCTCCAGCTTGAACAGGCTGCCGTCCAGCAGGATGCCGGCTTCGGTGAGCAAGCCGTTGATGCCGTCCACCCACTCCTGGGGCGGCCCGCCGCAGCCCTGGAGGACAAGGCCCTCCTGGCCCTCCATGTGCCGCAGGTCATCTGCGGAGATCTGCTTTACTGTGTTATCGCTCATGCTGATTCCTCCCACTTTTCTTTTTGTGCAGATTCGTCCTGTTGATTGCCGGATGGTGATCTGCCCAGGCGTCCCGCAGGGATCTTCCCATGACCTTTTGACAGGATTCTTCCATCAGGTCAACGACCATTTCCTGTTCAGCAGGCAGAAGCAAAACAGTTACCCACCGCTTGCGGCCATCATAACCATCCTTGATGCACAGCTCGGCCCGAAAACCTTGGGACATAGGATCATACCTGGCGTACAGACCGCAGGTATCGTCTACATTGGGGTACACCTGAAAGCGCCGCCCCACGTCAAAGCCTATTTCGAAGTACCCAGTGATCTCCCTGCCGGAAAAATCCATAACAGGGTCAAGGGCGATCTCGTCCCTGCCAAACGGTTTGGCCTCCTGCTGCTCAAATTCATCCTGATAGTCCTCCCGAATCCGCCACAGCATATGGCCCATCTCCCCGCTGTGGTCGTAGCCGGTGATCTCGGACTCCCAATAGCCGCGCACAACCTCCAGCGGATCGTCAAACCGGAGCAGAAATTCCATATCCTCGTCATCGCAGGCGTCCAGCAATTCCTCATGGAGCTGCTGGGCGGCGGTGATCTCCGGGGCCATGGCGATCAGCTCGGAGGCCGTTTTTCCTTGGAGAGATTCTATAAAAGCTGTATAGTTTTCATCCAGCCGTTGCTTCAGGGCATCCTTCCGCTCATTGCTCATCGCGCACCCTTACCTTTCCGGGGAGCCTGCCTGCGGGGAGGGCTGCGCCCAATGGTTTCCTGGTCGGTCTTGACCTGGATGCCCAAGTCCATGGCGTGGCGGATCTCCGCCCACATCCCCTCCGTCCACTCCGGGCCGTAGACGTGGACTTCCTGGCAGGACTCCACCAGCCGCAGGCCCATCTCCCGCGCCGCCTGATCCTGCACAGGATTTTCCGGGTCAGCGATAGGCGGGAACATCAGGTGGGGGCAGACAGGGATGTCGCCCGCCTGGAACACCTCCTGGGCTTTCTGGCGGGCGAACTCGATGTTCTTTTCCACATCTCCCCGGAGCGGGGCGCAGATGTACACCAGCTTGGGGCCGTCCTGGGCGCGCTCCTGCTGTCGATCCCGGAACACATCCAGATACTGCTTGGCGGCCTGCCGGATCGTGTCATAGTCGGCGGCGGTGGGGCGGTATGCGTACCATTCCAGTTTCCCGTAGTCATCCCAGATGTGGGGCATCACCCCGCTGCGGAAGTTCGGATTACCGGGGACGGGCTTCTTGCCCAGCAGGTCCCCCAGCTTCAGCACCAGGGTGTCCACCGGACCGTCCGTGCGGTTCAGCACCGTCAGTTTCAGGGCGTCATATTGGTTGGAAATGTAAGTGGATATAAACTGCGCCCGCACCCGCAGGTCTTTTCCCAGCGTTCCGAAACAACTCCGGCCCGAATAGGTGGGGCTGTCGATGATTTTTCCATCTCCAAACAGCTTCTCCAGCTCCCGTTCAAAGAAATTGCTCATTTTTCACGTCCTTCCTCATAGATGATGTAGTATTCGGTATCGTCCTTGCCCCAGCGGATGGTCTCCATACACTGCAATACCCTGACCAGCCACCCGGCTTGGCCCATGACGGCAGCCACATCGGCGGCCCGGACACAGCAGACAGTCCGTTCGACCCAGCTTCCACGGGGCTTGATTTTTGCGGTGAATGCGTTCCGTTTCATCCGCCTGAACGCCGGGGAGGATGCCTCCACAGACATTCCAAAGGTGGTCCCGCTGAATTCCCTCATATGGAGGTCCATTATCCTTTTTGCGCCTCCTCATCCCCGCAGTAAAACGGACAGACCATGCATATCGAGGTATTGGGCAGCTCATAATGCCGCCCCGTGAACAGACGCACCCGGTTGCCACAGCCGCTGTCCACCCGCCAGGGGGCCTGTTTCCGCTTTCGGCTGTGGACGCAAGTCTCATAGCCATGTAGATTTCTGATTCTCATCTGTCCTGCCCTTTGGCGCTGCGCTTTTTCTTGGGAGCCTTTGTCTGCCCCTCTTGGACCGGGGAAGGTTCCTGGCTGGTCTTGTCCATAGCCGGAGCCTCGTCCGGGTCCCGGTACTCGTAGCTGCTCCCATCCGCAGTTAGGCACAGGTCATAGTCAGAGAGGTCCATGCCCATGATCTCCGCCGCCATCTCGTAGGCTTCCCGGCTGCCGCTTTCCGGCACATTGAGATCGATGACCTCGCCGCCCTTCAGTGTGACTTCACCCACATTGTGTCCGATGTCCTCGTCCGCCCAGCGGTAGGTGATGATCTGCTCTGGGTACTTTCTGGACAGAAGCGCTACGATTTTCGGAACAGAATTCCAAGCAGTGAAGAATACCATCGTGTGGTCATTCTCACGCAGCGGGCAGGGCTGGTAAGCGTTCCATTTTGTTCCCCAATTGCGATTGCACCACTCATACCATGTGGGGCTGCCGAATCGCTGGATATTGGTATACGCCTGTTCGCCCAAGGCCCAGGTCATCGGGTCGGCCATCCGCTTTTTCCGGTACAGCCCCTCGCACTGGCGAAGACTCAGCGCATATTCCGCAGGAGTCATCCCCGGCTTCCGCTGTGCCAGGATATCCAGCGCATGGTGGTATTCCCGCACCAGCTTCAGGCCCTGATCCGTCCTGGTGCCTGCTTCCATGTCCAACTCCTTGGGCATGGGCAGCAGCTTGTTAAAGTCGATGCTGCCCAGGGGCTGGCCCTCCATCCGCATATCATGGAGCATCCGCTGGAATGTGGTCAGCGCCGCGCTGTCCGAACCGAACGTGATCTGATTTGTGATATTGTTTGGCACGATGTCCTCCTTTCTACCATCGCAGGTGTTCCTCCGCCCCGCAGCGGTGGCAGGACAGGGTGCTGGTTCCGTTTTCCGGGTCCGCTGTCTCCTTCCACAGATGGCCCTTCGCCTCACAGATCATCATGGCCTCCAGGCATTTCCGGGCTTCGGCGGCGGCCTCCTCCCGGAGCTGTTCCATGGGCGGCACCGGAAGCCCCTGGGCATGATAGTCGCTGATCAGATCCCCAATATCCATTTGAAAAAGTTCCAACTCCATATATTGGGCCAGACGCTCCTGCAGCTTTGCTTCGTCCACCACCGGCTCCGTAGGGGCCTCAAATGTTGGGGCGTCAAATTCCTGGTATTTGCTTATGATATACACCTCCTGCTTGCGGCAGCGGGGGGCCGTCCAGACAGACAGCCCCCCGCGCACCTTATTTTTCATTTGCCCGCAGCCTCCACCGGCCCGTTCCGCTGCAGCCACTCATCGAAGTCCAGGGCGTCCGCCAGCAGGAGCGCCATCTGGTGGATGGCGGCCCGATCCTGGGCATCGTCCAGCCGGACGGCGGTCTCGAACAGGCCCCAGATCAGTTCGGCGGTCATGGGGCCATCGTAGCACTCCAGGAGCTGATCGTCCGGCAGGGCGGCCCTGCCGCTGGCTGTCGCCAGCAGTTCCTTCTGGTGCTGGATCAGGGCGGCGCTGCTGTCCGCCAGCTCCTGGGGCAGCTCCCAGGCTTTGACGGTCAGGGCCGCGCCTGTCTCCAACAGGGACACGTCCGCGGGCTTATCCGGGGTGCCCAGGGCCAGCAGGTTGACCGCCTCCGTGGTGATCTGCAAGAGCAGCTTTTCCGGCGCGGGGTGGCGCTCGTACCTCGTCATTTCGCTCGTCCTCCTCATCATGATTTTGTGGCAGTGCTGACAGCAACCATACCAGCTTTTGCCGGGAAAAGCTATTCACGATACCCAACAAAAGCAAGGCGCTGAAACCGGGCAATACCAACAATGGCCGGCTATGCCGCCTGCCTGGGGGCCGCTTCGCTGTCCTCCAGCCGGAACATGGCGTCGATGTCCGAGAATCGCTGTGTGCGGTTGAACTTTTCCGTTGTTTTGCCGGGAATGGCCTGGAGGGACAGCATCCTGGCCCACAGGTCCGGGTGGTGGTCGTAGAGGTGGCGCAGTTCCGCCCGCTTGGCGTTGGGGCAGAACCAGCACCCGCCCCGGTCGGTAAAGGTGTAGACAGGCGAAAGGAGTCCCGCCTTTTGGCAGAACTCCCAAGCATCCTGTTCCGTGAGATCGTATTTTGCCAGCAGGGATACCTGCCTGCCGTCCTCCAGCCGCAGCAGACGTTCCTGCTCATCTTTGGCGATGCCGATATATTGGACTGTCCCAGGCGGCAGGGTTTTCTGATATCGTTGGATAGGGCGGATCTTGCAGTCCCGCTGGACAGCGCACCTCCCACAGATGGGGAACGAGCGCACCATGCCCTTTTTCGGGCCGCGGGTCACCCGCCCGGTGAACAGGTCCACATAGGTCTTTTCCGAGCGGAGAACGATTATTTTTACCCCCATCCGCTCCAGTGCGGGGATGGCCCTGTTGTAGATGAAGTCCCGATGCTCCGGTACCTCGCCGGAAATGTCCTTGTCGAACATCACTTCGCAGTAGACCGCCTCGTCCAAAGGCTCACCATGCTCTTTCGCAAGCAAAATGGTGGCCAGCGAGTCCTTCCCGAAACTCACTGAGGCGATGTGCTTTTCCGTCACCGGGCAAACGCCCCAGCCGCCGCCATCTGGCAGGCTTCCGCCAGGACGGCGGCCTGACCCGTCTGCTCCCAGGGGGCGTCCTGGTGGGTGAAGTGGCCGTAGTTGCAGAGCCGGGCGAAGATGGGCCGGTCCAGCCCCAGGGCAGCGATCATCCCGGCAGGCGTCAGGTTGAACACAGCCCGGACAGCCTGCTCCAGCACAGCCTCCGGGTACTTCCCGCTCTGGTGGGCGTTGATGTCCACCGCCACCGGCTCGGCCCTGCCGATGGCGTAGGCGAGGCTGACGGTGCAGCGTTCCGCCAGCCCAGCGGCCACGATGTTCTTGGCGATGTACCGGGCCATGTAGGCCCCGCTGCGGTCCACCTTGCTGCCGTCCTTGCCGGACAGCGCCCCGCCGCCATGGGGGGCCAGCCCGCCGTAGGTGTCCGCCATCAGCTTCCGGCCCGTCAGGCCGGTATCCGCCTCGAAGCCGCCCAGCACGAACCGCCCGGAGGGGTTGACGAACACCCCGGTTTTCGGGTCCGGGTACAGTTCCCGCAGGCTGGGAACAATGACGTGGCGGATGACCTCCCGGCGCAGCCCGTCCAGATCCTTGTCCTCATCATGCTGGCAGGAGACCACCACCGCGGCGATCCGATAGGGCTTGCCGTCCCGGTACTCCACGGACACCTGGGCTTTGCCGTCCGGCCCCAGGCCCTGGATGATCCCGGTTTTCCGGGCGTTGGTCAGCAGCAGGGTCAGCCGGTGGGCCAGCACCACAGGCAGGGGCAGCAGTTCCGCCGTCTCCCCGCAGGCATAGCCGTACATGATACCCTGGTCCCCGGCGCCCATCTGGGGATCACTTTCCACAGCGCCGGCGATATCGCCGCTTTGGTCGTGGGTGATGACTTCCACCTCATAGTCCGAGCCGTAGCCGGTTTCCCGAACAGTGCGGCAGACGATGGCGGGGATGTCCGGCAGCTCGGAGGCGGTGATCTCCCCGGCCACGATGATCTTCCCCGCGGTGGCCATGACCTCGCAGGCCACGCGGGCGGCGGGGTCGTTGCCCAGACAGGCGTCCAGGACGCTGTCGGCAATGGTGTCGCACAGCTTGTCCGGGTGGCCCTCGGTGACCGACTCTGCGGTCAGGATGCAGTTATCTTTCATAGTGGTTCCCCCTTTTCTTCTTTTGTTCAGATGTTTCATGCTGGATCTGCTCCCGGCATTGGGGCAGATCGAAGCCCAGGGACAGGATGTCCTTGTCGGACATGGCCAGGGCCTCATGGAGAATGTCGTACAGCTCGGCGCTGTCGTGCTGCTCCCCCATGTAGCCGATGATGGCATCCATCAGTTCCTGCTGGGGTTCCAGCGCGTCGGCCACGTTGGCCAGCGCGTCGGCGTAGCCGTGGAGCCACGCGGCATTGTAGCTGTCCTGGTCCGGCTCCCGGCTGGCGCGGAGGCGGGCCAGTTCGGCGGAGGCGGACACCGCCCCGATGCTGGACAGGTCATAGTTGGGCATAGGTTCCCTCCTTTGGGCGAGGGGGGAACGGAGTCACCGCTCCCCCCTTGTCATGTTCTTGGCTGGCGGCTTTTTCTTCTTCCCTGAAGATCTTTCCTGGGGTGGCTGTTCCTTGGCCGCCGTGACGATCATCACGTTGTCATACAGATTTTTGTACCGCTGGATCTGCTCGTCTGTTAAAGAGACAAACTGTTCCCCGCTTATCCCGGCGATGAAAAACGTGCCGTGGAGGATATCCAGCGGTACCAGCCCACCCTCATCCAGCAAGGGGCGGTTGTATGGCAGACCCAGGAGCTTCCCCTGCTCATTGCAGACGATGGCTTCTCTCTCAAAGGAAACGGATTCAATGTATCCGTCCACGGTCTGCTGCATGGCCTCCAGCGTATCGGGGATCTCCCGCACCTCGCAGGGCTTCATCGGTTCCACCACTAAAACTTTCATGCTCGTTCACCTCGGTTTTTCTTCTTTTTTGCCCTTTTGCGATAGGCATAGTTAAAATCCGGCGTGGGCAGGTCCTCCCTCATCCGATCTTTCTGATAGCAGAAAATGTAGAATTTCTTCTTTTGGGGGAAAAACCGCAAATGATAGCGGTATCGCTGGGTGTCGATGCGGAAGGCGTAAAAGGTCCGCCTGTCGTACATCCGTGCCTGGGGATGTGCCAGACAGAATTGCAGCATAGACTGGAAATTTTCCAGCGGCCCGCTGCGTTGCAGCATTTCAAACAGATTCCACAGTTCCGCGTCAAAGGCTGGCGATTGCAGCAGTTTGTTCCCTTCGAGCCAATCCGTTGTCAGCCCACCGCCGTCAAATGCGCCCCGCAGGCAGCCCACGCGGGCGGTCTCCTGGAGTTTGGTCGTGAACAGCGGGGAGACATCACCCTCCGGTACATCGAAAAACGGATATTTTTCACCGCTCATGGCGCTTTTTCCCATCCTTTTGGGGCTGCGGCGCCGGCGCTTGGGGAACAGGCGGGCGTTCCTGCTCCCGATCCATCTCCCGCAGCATCTTCAGCGTCTCCCGGAAAGCCAGATACCGCTGAATCTGTCGGGGGTCATCGGTCAGGGTGTAGACTGTCTCCCACAGGGGACTCCCGTGGTAGCTTACGTCCTCCTGCACAACGAGGGCGGGGTGGTCCCCGCCCTCGTCCAGCATGATGCGCTGATCCCGAACCTCCTCGGCGTGGCTGTAGAGGCCGTAGGCCAAACCTATGACCTTCATGGCCTCCAGCGCGTCCACGGTGGTGTAGATGCTGCCGGTGGAGATATGCACCTCGCCAGTCAGCGAGACTTTTTTACTGGACATGGCGTTCCTCCTGCTGTATCATGGTGTCAGCGGTCATAGCCGCCCCGCCGTTTCGGCGGTTTGGCGTGATCCGTGAAGATGGCGTTGACGCGCTCTGTCTCCTGATGCACCTCCCGCACAGCGTGATCCCACGCCTTTTTCAGTGCGGCCACCGGCAGGCCGTTCTGTTGGTAGCCCTCCAGGATACCGTTGTAGTAGGACTCGGTGGGCAGCA
>CANPFP010000059.1 GCA_947573385.1 uncultured Bacillota bacterium
GCAGCTGTCCCGGGCCCTGTTCCCCCTGGGCGGGCTGGCCAAGGAGGAGGTGCGGACCCTGGCCGCCCGGGCCGGGATGGCCAATGCCCACAAGGGGGACAGCCAGGATATCTGCTTCATCCCCGACGGGGACTACAGCGCCTTTATCCGCCGGTACACCGGACGGGATTACCCCCCCGGCCCCTTCCTCCGTGAGGACGGGACCCCGTTGGGCCGGCACGAGGGCATCATCGCCTACACTGTGGGACAGCGCCGGGGGCTGGGGGTGTCCGCCAACAGTGGACGGTTGTATGTGAAGGAGGTCCGCACAGCGGACAACGCGGTGGTTTTGTCAGGGAACGAGGGGCTCTTTGCCCGCAGTCTCACTGCCAGCGGGCTCAACCTGATCCCCTGCGCCCGGCTGGATGGCCCCGTCCGGCTTCGGGCCAAAATACGCTACCGTATGGTGGAGCAGCCCTGTACCGCCTGGCAGACGGGGGAGGATACCCTCCGTCTCACCTTCGACAGCCCCCAGCGGGCCATCACCCCCGGCCAGACGGTGGTCCTCTACGACGGAGACCTGGTTGTGGGCGGGGCGGTCATCGAGCGGAGTCTCCCGGATGGAAAGGAGTAGGACTATGGCAAACAAAAAGCGCCGGCACAGCCGTACGGTGGAGCTGAAGCGTCAGATGGAGCAGGAGAAGCTGGCCGATGAGAAGTCCCGGGCCAAAAACCGCTGGAATCCAGCCGGGCAGGTCCTGCTGTGGATTGATTTAGTATTTCTGGCTGCTACCTCCCTGCTGGAGCTGAACGGTCTGATTTCCGAGACAGCCGCCGCGCTGTGCACCCTTCTCTCCGTGGTCCTGCTGTTGGCCGCTTTGTGGCTGCTGTTCGGCAGCAAAAAGGGCCAGGACGGCTTTGGCGGAGGACGCCGGCTGTAAAAAGGATTGCTTTTCCCCGTAATCTGGTATATGATAGACCATTATCAACACAAAGCTTCCCAATGAGAGGAACGGACACCATGAGAAAAGATATCTTCCTGCCCGCCTTGGCTGTGGCCGGGGGCGCGGCCGGTTTTTTCCTGCGGCGGTGGCAGTTGGCCTCCGCCTACCTGCCGGAGACAGGCCTGTTTGTCCACGGCGCGCCCGCCACCCTGGCCCTGCTGGCCCTCACCGGCCTGCTGGCCCTGGCCTTCCTGCTGGCGGTTTTGAAGAAGAAGGAGGGCCTGGACGACTTCCTCCCCGCCTTCAGCTCCCCGGGTACCGGGCAGATGACCGTTTTTGCCGCCGCCGGGCTGCTGTTGATGGCCGCCGGGATAGTTGGCCTGTTCAGCGGCTTGCGGACCATCCAGCTGTGGCAGCTGGCCCCGGAGGAGTATCAGCTGTCTACCCTGGCCACCAGACTGCTGGCCGCCGCGCTGTGCCTGCCCGCCGGAAACGCCGTCCTGCTTATGGGCCGGATGGCCTACCGGGGGGAGTTGGATAAACTTGCCTGCTTCCTGAGCCCGTTTCCGGCGCTGGCCGCTCTGGTTTGGCTCTTCTCCACCCACCTGGAACACGGCACCGAGCCGGTGCTGATGAAATACGTCTTTGGCCTGTTCGCCGCCCTGCTGCTCACCCTGGCCCACTACTGCGTGGCCGGTTTCCTCTATGGCAAGCCGCACCCCCGGCGGACCCTGTTCTTCGCCCTGACGGGGGTGGCGCTGGGCATCACCTCCCTGGCTGACGGCCCCGACCTGTTTACCGCCGTGGCCACCGCCGCCTTCTCCCTGTCCGCCCTGGGCTTTGCCCGGGCCCTGCTGGCCGGCCCCTGGCCGGAGCGAATGCCTCCCCCGGAGGAGGAAGAACAGAACGGTTGATTGTTGTGAAAAAGGCCCCCTTGCCAAAGGGGGCTGGTGCCGCCGCAGGCGGTGACCGGGGGATTCCCGCGCGCCGGGAAAGGTTCGCTCGACGGAATCCCTCCACCACCGGGTTTTGCCCGGCGGTCCCCCTCCCTTTGGCAAGGGAGACTTTGGCGGGGGCATGGCATGTGCCCCGTTAAAATCACACAAGGGAGACGATTCTTAATGGAAAACAGACGTTTTTATATCACCACCCCCATCTACTACCCCAGCGATAAGCTGCACATCGGCCACACCTACTGCACCGTGGCCACCGACGCCATGGCCCGGTACAAGCGGCTCACCGGCTGTGAGGTGATGTTCCTCACCGGCACCGACGAGCACGGCCAGAAGATCGAGGACAAGGCCCGGGAGGCCGGGGTCACCCCCCAGCAGTTTGTGGACAACATCGTCACCGGTCCACGGGGCATCCTGGACCTGTGGAAGCTGATGAACATTTCCAATGACCGTTTCATCCGCACCACCGACGGCTACCACGTCTCCGCCATCCAGAAAATCTTTAAGAAGATGCACGACAACGGGGACATCTACAAGGGCAAATACGTGGGCAAGTACTGCAAGCCCTGCGAGTCCTTCTGGACGGAGAGCCAGCTGGTGGACGGCAAGTGCCCCGACTGCGGCCGTGAGGTCCAGGACGCGGAGGAGGAGGCCTACTTCTTCAAGCTGTCCAAGTACGCGGACAAGCTCCAGCACCTGCTGGAGGACACCGATTTTCTGGAGCCCCGCTCCCGGGTGAACGAGATGGTGAACAACTTCATCAAGCCCGGCCTGGAGGACCTGTGCGTCAGCCGCACCAGCTTCACCTGGGGCATCCCGGTGGACTTCGACCCCGGCCACGTGGTCTACGTGTGGGTGGACGCCCTGTCCAACTATATCACCGCCCTGGGCTATGACAACGACCAGTATGACGACTACAGCAAATTCTGGCCCGCCGACGTCCACTTTGTGGGCAAGGAGATCGTCCGCTTCCACTCCATCATCTGGCCCGCCATGCTCATGAGCCTGGGCGAGCCTCTGCCCAAGAAGGTCTTCGGCCACGGCTGGCTGCTGCTGGACGGGGGCAAGATGTCCAAGTCCAAGGGCAACGTGGTGGACCCCTATATCCTGGCGGAGATGTTCGGGGTGGACGCCCTGCGCTTCTTCCTGCTGCGCACCTTCCCCTTCGGCTCCGACGGCAACTTCTCCAACGAGGCCCTGATTCAGACCATCAACGTGGACCTGGCCAACGACCTGGGCAACCTGCTCAGCCGCACCGTGTCTATGGTGGGCAAGTATTTCGGCGGACAGCTGCCCGCCGGCTGCGGCCCGATCGAGGAGGAGCTCCATTTTGCGGAGGGCTGCGCCAAGCGCGACTGCATCGGAGTGGGCGTCGAACCGGGGGACACCGCCTGTGACCTGGAGCTGATCGCTCTGGCTGCATCCCTCCGGAACCGCTACGAGGATGCAATGGAGCACTTCGCCTTCCAGAACGGCCTGGCGGAAATCTTCAAGGTGATTGACCGGGCCAACAAGTATATCGACGAGAACGCCCCCTGGGTGCTGGCCAAGGATATCACTGCCAATGGCCCCCGGCTGGCCCATGTGATGTACAACCTGCTGGAGACCCTGCGGGTGTCCGCCATTCTGCTCACCCCCTTCATCCCCACCTCCGCCGCCGAGGTGCTGCGGCAGATCGGTGCGGACGCGGCCTGCTCCACCTGGGACAGCGCGGCACAGTGGGGTGCCCTGTCCGAGACCGTCGCCGTCCAGCGGGGAGAAAATCTGTTCCCCCGCATCGACGCGGACAAGGCCCTCGAAGAGCTGGAGACAGCCGCTGAGGCCGCCAAAAAAGCCGCCCTCCCCGACCTGGAGATCGAGCCCCAGCTGGAGGAGAAGGTGGACTTCGACACCTTCTGCAAGTCCGACTTCCGGGCGGTGAAGGTGAAGGACTGCCAGCCGGTGAAAAAGAGCGAGAAGCTGCTCAGGTTCATTCTGGACGACGGCACCGGGACCGACCGTCAGATTCTCTCCGGCATCGCCAAGTGGTACAAGCCCGAGGACCTGGTAGGCAAGACCCTCATGGCCATCGTCAACCTGCCCCCCCGGAAGATGATGGGCCAGGAGTCCTGCGGCATGCTTATCTCCGCCGTCCACACCGAGAAGGGGGAGGAACAGCTCAACCTCCTGATTCTGGACGACAAAATCCCCGCTGGGGCTAAAATGTGTTAATCCTCTGTTAAACCGTGCTGTCTCTCTTGGAGGGACAGCACACTTTTTTTGCCGGTCCGCTTACATTTTTATGAAATTCTGCCCTATCCAATCCAGGTTTTTTCCTGTAACATAGGTTGCGTAAGCATCGAATGAAAACGAGATACCCGAAGGAGGTAACTACATGAGAAGAACGAAAATTATCTGCACCCTGGGCCCCGCGGTGGACAGTGAGGACATGATCCGCACCCTGATCCGCACCGGCATGGACGCGGCCCGGTTCAACTTTTCCCACGGCAGCCACCCGGAGCACCTGGCCCGGCTGAACATGCTCAAAGCCGTCCGGGACGCCATGGGCCGGCCGGTGGCCACCATTCTGGACACCAAGGGCCCCGAGATTCGCATCAGAAGCTTTGAGACCAAGACAATTACCCTGGAACCCGGCGACCCCTTCACCCTCACCACCGAGGACGTGACGGGCAATCAGGGCTGGGTGTCGGTCACCTACCCCCAGCTCCATGAGGAGCTCCAGCCCGGCCAGGAGATTCTCATTGACGACGGCCTGGTAGCCATCCGGGTGGAGCGCATCGAGGGGACAAATATTGCCTGTACTGTGGAGAATGGCGGCACCCTGTCGGCCAACAAGTCCATCAACATCCCCGGCGTCCATATCCAGCTGCCTGCCCTCACCGAGAAGGACATCGACGACATCCGCTTCGGCGTGGAAAACGACTTTGACTTTATCGCCGCCTCCTTCGTCCGCCGGGCGGCGGATGTGGAGGCCGTCCGGGCTGTCCTCCACGACTGCGGCGGGGACGACGTGAAGATCATCGCCAAAATTGAGAACCAGGAGGGCGTGGACAATCTGGACGAGATTCTGGAGGCCGCCGACGGCATCATGGTGGCCCGGGGCGACCTGGGGGTGGAGATCCCCGCCGCCCGGGTGCCCATCCTGCAAAAGCAGATGATCCGCAAGGGGCTCCAGCAGGGCAAGCCCGTCATCACTGCCACCCAGATGCTGGACTCCATGATGCGCAACCCCCGGCCCACCCGGGCGGAGGTGTCCGACGTGGCCAACGCCGTCTATGACGGCACAGGCAGCGTGATGCTCTCCGGCGAGACCGCCGGGGGCAAGTACCCGGTGGAGGCCCTCACTGCCATGGTGGGCATCGTCACCGAGACGGAGAGCGCCATCGACTACTGGAAGCAGTTCCAGAAGCAGCGGGTCCTCCCCGCCTCCAACATCAACGACGCCATCACCCACACCTGCTGCCTCACCGCCAAGGACCTGGACGCCAAGGCCATCCTCACCGCCACCAGCTCCGGCCGCAGCGCCCGGATGATCTGCCGGTTCCGGCCCGCCTGCCCCATTGCCGCCCTCACCATGCACGAGAAGGTGCGCCGGCAGCTGAATATCTCCTGGGGCGTTACCCCCTACCTCACCGGGGAGGTCAACTCCACCGACCGCATCTTCTCCCTGTCCGCCGAGGTGGCCCTGAAGGAGAAGCTGGTGGAGAACGGCGACACCGTGGTCATCACCGCCGGTGTCCCTCTGGGCAAGAGCGGCTCCACCAACCTCATCAAGGCCCAGGTCATCGACGAGGAGAGTATGTAACCCCATACATAACACAAGGGCCGCCCCGGCTGGGACGGCCCGTTTTGTTGACATTGAGGAAATTTCTGCTATAATTCGACATAAGGGAAAAGCGGCGAAGGCACAGGCGGTTTGGTCGATCCTCCGAAAGGGGGTGAGACCCAATGCCAACGACAATGACTGTCACATTCCACATTCGTGGTTTTATAGTGACGATTCAGGTCAAGGTCAAGGCAAGCGGAAACCGCCACTCCGACAAGTGACGGTTTCTTTGAGCTTGTGAATAAGAAACTAAACTTTTAGGGCCAAACCGCCGAAGCTCAGCGGTTCCCCTACACACCCACAGTATACTATACTTAACCGTATGTGTCAAGGGTGCGGGCGGCCCCGTTTCTCATTTTGAGGGACGGGGCCGTTTTTATTCTTCCACAACCGTAAGGATATCGGTGAGCTGACAGTCCAGCGCCTCGATGATGCGGCCCAGATTGTAGCCATCCAGGCGATAAACTTTGTTTTTGTAGTAACCGTCGATAATGGGGTATCCAATTCCGGCCCGCTTTGACAGTTCGTATCTGCTGATTCTATGGCTGTCCAAGTATTCTTTCAAACAGAAGCGTACAACTTTCACAGGATACCCTCCCTTCTCCATATATACTAAAATCATTACTTTGAGTTGACAATACCTGTATAGTATTGTATTATTATCAATATATAGTGACATAAGCATATTAAGGAGGGAATATTATGACCGATTACCAAAAGCTGTACCATCTGCTGTTCAATGCCATCACCGACGCGCTGGAGGCACTGGGGCACCTGGATGTGCCGGCCGCCACCCGTCTGCTGGAGGACGCGCAGACCCGGGCGGAGGACCACATTCTGGAGGAGCCGTAAAACAGGGCGCGCCAGCCGGTGCGCCCTGTCTCTATGCCGGAAAATTTGAAAACGTGAAAATTTTCTCTTGACTTTAACGCTTCTTTGCGTTACACTTCAACGGAACAAAGCGTCAAAGCAATGGCGCAAGAGAGGACTGTTTCGCAATGGCAATCAAACTGATTATGCTGCTGGTGTTCTTCGGGGTAATGGTGGGCATCGGCCTGTACTGCCGCAAGAACGCCACCGACGTCAACGGCTTCGTACTGGGCGGGCGCTCCGTGGGCCCCTGGCTCACCGCCTTCGCCTACGGCACCTCCTATTTCTCCGCCGTGGTCTTTGTGGGCTACGCCGGCCAGTTCGGCTGGAAATACGGCATCGCCGCCACCTGGGCGGGCATCGGCAACGCCGTTCTGGGCTCCCTGCTGGCCTGGGTGGTGCTGGGCCGCCGCACCCGCATCATGACCCAGCACCTGGACAGCGCCACCATGCCCGAGTTCTTCGGCAAGCGGTTCGGCTCCCAGTCGCTGAAAATCGCCGCCTCGGTGATTATCTTCATCTTCCTCATCCCCTACACCGCCAGCCTGTACAACGGCCTGTCCCGCCTGTTCGGCATGGCCTTCGATATCGACTACGCGGTGTGCGTCATCGTCATGGCCATCCTCACCGGGGTCTATGTGATCGCCGGGGGCTACATGGCCACCGCCATCAACGACTTCATCCAGGGCATCATCATGCTCTTTGGCATCAGCGCTGTCATCGCGGCGGTGCTGGGCAGCCAAGGCGGCTTTATGGCGGCCCTCACCAAGCTGGCCCAGGTGTCCAATGAGACCGCCTCCGGCCCGGTGGCCGGGGCCCCTGGCGTGTTCGCCTCCTTCTTCGGCCCTGACCCGGTGAATCTGCTGGGCGTGGTAATACTTACCTCCCTGGGCACCTGGGGCCTGCCCCAGATGGTGCAGAAGTTCTATGCCATCAAGAGTGAGAAGTCCATCAACACCGGCACCGTGATCTCCACCGTCTTTGCCATGGTGGTGGCGGGGGGCTGCTACTTCCTGGGCGGCTTCGGCCGGCTGTTTGCCGATGTGGTGGGGGTCACCGAGAACGGCACCCCCGTGGGCGGCTTCGACGCGGTGATTCCCGCCATGCTCTCCGGCCTGCCCGACCTCCTGCTGGCGGTGGTGGTGATCCTGGTCCTGTCCGCCTCCATGTCCACCCTCAGCTCCCTGGTGCTCACCTCCAGCTCCACCATGACGCTGGACCTGCTCAAGGGGTATGTCATCAAGGAGATGGACGAAAAAAAACAGGTCTTCACCATGCGCTGTCTCATTGCGGTGTTTATCGCCATCTCCGCGGTGCTGGCTATCATCCAGTACCGCTCCAGCGTCACCTTCATCGCCCAGCTTATGGGCGTGTCCTGGGGGGCGCTGGCCGGAGCCTTCCTGGCCCCCTTCCTCTACGGCCTGTACTGGAAAGGGACCACCAAAATCGCCTGCTGGGCCAGCTTCGTTTTCTCCACGGTGGTCATGCTGGCCGACATCTCCCCTCTGAAGGCCCACTTCCCCGCCCTGTTGGTCTCCCCCATCAACTGCGGCGCTTTCTGTATGGTGGCTGGGCTGGTCATCGTGCCGGTGGTGTCCCTCTTCACCGCCAAGCCCAAAAAGGCGCTGGTGGACGACGCCTTCTCCTGCTACGAGGAGAAGGTCACCGTCCGCAAGAGCCAGGCCCTGGGCGACCCTCAGTAAAAAATCCCCTCTTCCTCTTTTCAATCGGCGGAGCCTGTGGTATGCTTATGTGTACCGTAGGCTTCGTCCATATTTGCCAAGGTGCTCAATTTGGAATCCCCCAGTCACCGCCTTCGGCGGCGCCAGCCCCCTTTAGCAAGGGGGCCTTGGGAGCGGAAACAAACCATACCGCACCGAAAGCCCCCCTTGCCAAAGGGGGGAGGGCCACGAAGTGGCGGGGGGATTCTTTGCCCCTACATCTCTCCAGAAAGGAATCCTGTCCCCATGATCTTCGACATCCACACCCACACCTTCCCAGACAAAATTGCCGCCCCCACCATTGAAAAGCTCCAGTCCATGTGCCACACCGTGGCCTTCTCCGACGGCACCGAGGCGGGGCTGCGCTCCTCGATGGCAAAAGCGGGCGTCGGCGGCTGTCTGGTCCTCCCGGTGGCCACCAGCGCCCGGCAGGTGGTCCACGTCAACGACGCGTCCGCCCGGATGAACGAAAAAGCCCCCGAGACCGGCCTATGGTCCTTTGGCTGTATGCACCCAGACTTCCCTGACTGGAAGTCTGAGCTGGCCCGTATCGCGGAGCTGGGGATGAAGGGGGTCAAGCTCCACCCCATCTACCAGGGCGTCAACTTCGACGATCTGCGCTACCTGCGCATCCTGGACCGCTGCGGCGAGCTGGGGCTGATCGTCCTCACCCATGCCGGCCGGGACATCGGCTTCCCCCTCCGGGACCACTGCACCCCAGAAATGACCCTCAACGCCCTGAAGCAGGTGGGGCCAATTACCCTGATTCTGGCCCACATGGGGGGCTGGCGGGAGTGGGACCGGGTGGAGACCCTGCTGCCCGAGACCGGGGTCTATCTGGACACCGCCTTTGCCCTGGGCCGCATCTCCCCCCTGGGGGACGGCTACTACGGCCCCTCCGACCTGCCCCTGATGGAGGTTGAGCAGTTTGTCCGCATGGTGCGGGAGTTCCCCGGCCGGGTCTTGTTCGGCACCGATACCCCCTGGCGGGACCAGCGGGAGGGAATCGAACTTATTGAGACCCTGCCCCTCACCCGGGAGGAGAAGGACGGCATTCTGGGGGGCTATGCCCGGAAGCTGCTGGGGCTTTAAAGAAGCTGACCCCAACGTCCCCGCCGCAGCGGGCCAAAGGAGCCTTGCCGTCTGCGGACAGAACAAAGAATTTCATTTAACAAGGAGCGATATCATGTACATCGACCCGAACCGATACACCACCCGCCCTACAGATGACCGCATCCCCCAGGAGCTGGCCATTTATGATAAGCTGGAGGAGCTGTCTATTCCTTATGTCCGGGTGGACCACGACCACGCCGACACCATCGAGATCTGCCACGAGGTGGAGCGGGTGCTGGGTTCTCAGATCTGCAAAAACCTGTTTCTGTGCAACCGGCAGCAGACCGACTTCTACCTGCTGATGATGCCCGGGGACAAGCCCTTCAAAACCAAATTTCTCTCAGCCCAGCTGGGCTGCTCCCGGCTGTCCTTCGCCGACGATGGCCACATGCGGGACTATCTCCAGACTGTCCCCGGCTCGGTGTCCGCGCTGGAGCTGCTGTTTGATACCAACCACCGCGTCCAGCTGGTCATCGACAAGGACCTGATGGCCGATGAGTTCATCAGCGGCCACCCGGGTATCTCCACCTCCACCCTCCAGCTGAGGCGGGAAGACCTGCTCAAGTTTGCGGAGTCCACCCGCCACCCGCCTGTCTATGTGGACCTGCCCGATCCCCGGAAGGAGGAGGTTTAACCGCCATGCGGACCTGCAAGCTTGCCGCGCTGCTCCTCTGTCTTGCCCTGCTCCCCTCCTGCCAGGTCCATCAGCCGGCGGGAAGCAGCGGAGCGGACCCGGCCCGGGAACAGAAGGCCTACTCCAGCGGCTACGAGACCGGCTACCGGGAGGGCTACGCCCAGGGCCTGGACGGCCGGCCGGATGTCGGGGATACCAGCCAGCCGGGAGATGTCCCCCCGCCGTCTGATTCGGACGGCAGCCGTTTTGTCATGATCTCCGAGACCGTACCGGACGCCATCCTGGAGATTCGCTACTACTCCACCTACAACTTTGTGGGGGAGCGGATTGACGGCTACCAGGCCCCGGTGGCCCTCCTCACTCGGGAAGCGGCCGAAGCCCTGAAGGAGGTAAGCGACGAGCTGGCGGAACAGGGCTACCGGTTGAAAATTTACGACGCCTACCGGCCCCAGTCGGCGGTGGAGCACTTCAAGCGCTGGGCTGCTGACCTGGAGGATGTCTCCATGAAAGAGTACTTCTACCCCGATCTGGACAAATCCGTCCTTTTCTCCCAGGGCTACATATCCTCCAAATCGGGGCACAGCCGGGGCTCTACGGTGGATGTGACCCTCTTCGATATGAACACCGGGAAGGAGCTGGACATGGGCGGCACCTTCGACTGGTTTGGGCCGCGTTCCCATCCCAATTTCACCGGGCTGACAGAGGAGCAGGCCGCCAACCGGAAGCTCCTGCGGGATACTATGCTCGCCCACGGCTTCAAAGGGATCAACACCGAGTGGTGGCATTTTACCTTGAAAAATGAACCCTATCCGGACACCTACTTTGACTTCTCCGTGACCCTTCTGCCGTAAAAAACCACCGGCTTTCCCATGAAAGCCGGTGGTTTCGTCTGTTTACGCCTTGCGCAGGATGCCCATGGGGGTGCACTCCTCCCCCTGGCCCAGGGGGTTGTCCCCCAGCGCCCGGGCCAGCCAGTCCATGGTGGGCTGCTTCTCGGAGAAGCCCAGGATGTTGGCCCCCAGGTCGTTGATGTCCACAATGGCGACGGGGTATCCAAGCGCCTGTGCCAGGCGCTTGGCCGTCCCCATGGGGTCGGCGGGGGTGAGGACCACGTAGTGGTCGTAGGGCGGGATGGTGCCCTCGGTGGGGCCGTCGATGCCCCGGGCCTTGGGCCCGGCCACGTTATAAAACCAGCCCCGCTGGCCAAAGATTTTTCCAATCACCGAGCAGAAAGCGGCGAACAGAATCCGCAGGGTGCCGCACTCCTGAAGGGCCATCTCCATGGTCTCGGGGATGCCCAGGCCGATGCCGGCGGGGGTCTTGGTGACATATCGGCTCAGGGTAATTGCCAGCTTCCGGGGCTTGATGTCCTCCATGGGAATGGCCCGGCTCTGGGTGCAGGCCACCGCCTTCTCGGAAATGAACAGGATGTCCCCTGGCTGCATCTTGTCCTTGGGGTACTTGTTCACCACATCCACCATGTCGTCCTCCTTGGTGATGAGGTGGGTCTTGACGGGGATACGCAGATAGTCCACGCCGTCCACGGCACGGACCAGATTCTTGCCGGGGTTGGCACTGTAATTCTCACTCATGGGACAGGGCTCCTCTCATTGGTACAAAATTCCGGAATGATTATACCACCGCTGCGAGGTGAATACTACCGGTTTTCAAAATTTAATATTTCCCCCTCCAGATATCCGTCCCTTACCCCGGTGACAGACACCCGGCACAGCCGGTTGTGGAGGTCCTTCCCGCTGGAGACCCGCACCTCGCAGTACCGGGTGGTGTGCCCCCGCCACAGGCCCTCCCGCTCCTCCTCAAAGAGGACCTGCTCCGTCTGTCCCGCGAATTGGGACAGGTAGTCCTCCTCTATCCGGGCGGCAATTTCGGCGGCCCGATGAGCCCGCTCCTCCTTGACGGCCCTGGGCACCTGGTCCGGCATAGCGGCCGCCGGGGTGCCCGGACGCTTGGAGTAGGGGAAGATGTGCATGGCGGCAAAGGCGCACCGCCGGATAAAGTCCAGGGACTGGACAAACTCCGCTTCCGTCTCCCCGGGGAAGCCCACGATCATGTCGGTGGTAATAGCGGGGCGCTGGAAGTGCTCCCGCAGCAGGCCGACGCTCTCGAAAAACCGGGCGGTGTCATACTTCCGGTTCATCCGTCTCAGGGTGGCGTCGCAGCCCGACTGCATGGACAGATGGAAGTGGGGGCAGAGATTTGCCAGCTTCGCCGCCCGCTGGCAGAACTCCTCTGTGACGGTCCGGGGCTCCAAGGAGCCCAACCGGATACGGCAGCTTGTCGCAGCGGCACAGACGGTCTCCACCAGGTCGATGAGGGAGGTCCCGTCCCGGAACTCATGGCCCCAGGAGGAAATCTCAATGCCGGTGAGGACAAGCTCCCGGTAGCCCTCCTCCGCCAGCCTGGCCGCCTGGGCGGCGGCGTCAGCCAGGGGCAGGGAGCGGACCGGTCCCCGGGCGTAGGGGATGATGCAGTAGGTACAGAAGTTGACGCAGCCGTCCTCCACCTTCAGCATGGCCCGGGTGCGGCCCTCCAGCCCTCCGGCGGGGAGGGGCTCGAAGACCCGGCGCTTCATGGCGTCGTCCAGGGCGGTGATTTTCTCCCGGCGCTCCGTGTACGCTTTCTCAACCAGCTCCACAAAACGAAGGCGGTCCCCGGTGCCCGCCACCAGGTCCACAGGCAGATTTTCCATATCCTCCGGGTGAGTCTGGGGGTAGCAGCCACACAGGGCCACCACCGCGTTCGGAGCCCGCTTCCGGGCCTGGCGCACCACCTGCCGGGACTTCTTGTCGCTCACCGCCGTGACGGTGCAGGAGTTGA
>CANPFP010000060.1 GCA_947573385.1 uncultured Bacillota bacterium
ATGCGCCTAAACGCCAGCGCCGGATTGTATAGGTAGGGGTTAAAGTCTGCTGATAGCCGCCCATATCTTACGATACGGACAGCTATGTAAAGGGCCGGACAGCATGATTCTATAACTGAGGTTGGCGAAGCATAAACGCTCTCCGTTTCAATAAAATCTTCACGCTGTCCGGCCTATATTCAAAGCAAGCCTATTTGTCCTCGACACCCCGGCCTGCTATCGGGAAATCATCAGACGGCTGGCGGCATACCAGCTCCACGGGACTTTCACCCCCGGCAGGTTCTCTGTCGGCTGCTCTCATTGCCTGCGACGGCTTCACGCTGGAAAACGCTATCACGCTCGGACTGTGACTGAACAGGAGTATCGCCCCATTGCCGGTCATGGCCTACCGGGAGCCGCCCGGAATTGATAGCCGCTGGTTCTCGCTCCGCGCCGGACAAGCAGACCTTGGGCCAAAATTGATAAAGGGTGGCCTCCAGTTCTCTGCTTTGTCCAGCACATCCTGGCGCAGCGGCTAAAGCAGCTTGCGGCAATGGGAATGTGTCTGATGAATGGGTATGAAGTTTTCAAAGATCAAACCCATTCGCCGCACAAGCGGAGAACAGGTGAAGGGCTTTCCGTCGCCTTTCACCTAATGCACTGAAAACAGGGGAGTGTAGGGGTTAAAATCAAAATTTTTCAAAAAATTTTTTAAGGCGCAAAAAGGGAGCTGCCATCGCTGACAGCTCCCTTGTGATTATTTTGATCTCTTTGAAGTAAGCGCAGAACTTGTCTGCCGCACTACGGATGCACTCACCCACTAATGTTGAACCGAAATCGTCCGCATTTGATATTAGCAAAATTAAGGGGGTGCTTTTTTCTCGAATTAGCAGGAGGATGTTTTTTGGCCCTGAAAAAGCAAAATCCCTGCTAATTTTATTAGCAGGGAGCCGAAAACAAATATTTGTGGCAAAACAGAGAGGACTTACCCTTTTTTGATACGCTTATGGGTTGGGTGAGGTCTGCTAATAGGCTTGCTAATAAGCCTTATCGTCAAAGTGCAGGTTTTCTCCAAAATTCCAATTTATTTTTAGAAATGAAAAAGCGCCAATTTCTTGATTTTCAATACGGAAATTCAACGAAATTGACGCTATCTCTGGCACCCCGAACTGGATTCGAACCAGCGGCCTACCGCTTAGGAGGCGGTCGCTCTATCCATCTGAGCTATCGGGGCCTATTGTTTTGTGCGAGTAAACTTGAACTGTGGCAATCCACATCAAGGGAAAAAAGCGGATGAACCTATGTGTGCTTAGGAGGCGGACGCTCTATCCTGCTGAGCTATCGGGGCCTATTGACTTGTACGAGGTAACTTAAACCGGCGCAATCCACATCAGGGGGAAAAAGCGGGTGAACCTATGTGTGCTTAGGAGACGGTCGCTCTATCCAACTGAGCTACGCGGGCATATGAAATTGCACAAGCGTCTATAATATTTTAGCCTAACTTGGTCCATCTGTCAACGAAAAAACGACCGACCATCCCGGAAAAATGACCGACTGTCCCAAAGCGGTAGACAGGGCGGGGGAGAGAGACTATACTGAAGACGAGAGAGGGGGGAGACCCATGGAGGTAGAGATCAGGACCGAACCGGGCCGTCAGGAGCCCAAAATCGTAATTCTGGCCGGGGAGGAGAGCGAGGAGCTGCGCCGACTGGCGGACAGCCTGTCCAAACTGGCCCTGGGTCCCATCCCTGTGAGCCGGGGGGAGGAGAAGCTGCTCCTGCCCCAGGGGGATTTCCTCCGGTTTTACGCCGACGGCAAGGGGGTATCTGCCCAGACGGAGTCGGAGACCTTCACCGTCCGTCTGCGGCTCTACGAGCTGGAGGAGCGGCTGGACCTAACCCGGTTTGTCCGCATCTCCAACAGTGAGATCATCAGCCTGAACCGGGTCACGGCGGTGGACCTGTCGCTGTCGGGCACCATCTGCATGACCCTGGACGGGGCGGTAAAGGCCTATGTATCCCGGCGGTACGTGAAGAAAATCAAGGAGACCCTGAATCTGGGGAGGAGGAACGGACATGAAAAAGCTTGACAGGGCCTGTCTGGCCCGGATTATAATGGGGGGCATTTTGGGACTGGTGGCCAGTGTGGCCCTGGTGCCCTATCTTACCAACGCCCGGAGCCCTTCCTTGGCGGCCTGCCTGCTGTGTACCGCCCTGGGGGCCACGCTGGGGGCAGCCACCCTGCCCTTTGCCGACGACGGCCCCACCCTGGTCCGCCGGTCACTGCTCCACCTGGGGGTCACCGCGCTGGAGGCAGCGCTGATCCTGTGGCTGTGCGTGGACCTGCGTGACGGCCGGGCCTGGGCGCTGTGGATGGGGATGCTGGTGCTGTTTTACGCCGTGATCTGGCTGGGGCGGTGGATCGGCTGGTATGTGGAGGTAATGCAGCTGCGCGCCCTGCTGGGGCTGGCCCCCGGGCTGTCCCCTCTGAAGTGGCGGGAGACCCTGCCCTATCTGCCCCTGGTCCTGCTGCTGTGCGACGTACTGCCCCCGATGCTGAACTGGATCGACCACGCAGTGGTGGCCGACGTGCCCGTCCTGTCCGGCCTGCTCCTGCCCTACCTGATGCTCCCTGTGGCCGGCTTCTGCTCCGGACTGTCCCTGGGCAAGCGGCAGGGGGTGTGCCCCCTGTACCCAGTGGCCTGCTTTGTGTGCTACCTGCCCATGGTCTACCTGGTGTATAACTACACCGCCCTGTTCCACTGCTTTATGATCGCCGTCCCCGCTCTGGCGGGGAACGTGATAGGGTGGATGTACCGTCGGGCGGTACCGAAAACCTGAGAATAATGAGAAGACCCCGCCGGCTGGCGGGGTCCTTTGGCGTTCAGGACAGCTGGAACTGTCCGGTGTACAGCCGGTAGTACCGGCCTTTTTCCTCCAGAAGGCGCTCATGGCTGCCCTTTTCCTCGATCTCCCCGTGCTCAATGACCACAATGCAGTTGGAGTTGCGCACGGTGGACAGGCGGTGGGCGATGACGAACACCGTCCGGCCCTCCATCAGGGTATCCATGCCCTGCTGGATCAGGGCCTCGGTGCGGGTGTCGATGGAGGAGGTGGCCTCGTCCAGAATCATCACCGGCGGGTCGGCTACGGCGGCCCTTGCGATGGCCAGCAGCTGCCGCTGGCCCTGGGACAGGTTGGCCCCGTCGCCGGTAACCATAGTCTGGTAGCCCTCGGGCAGGCGGCGGATGAAGGAGTGGGCGTTGGCGCTCTTGGCGGCGGCGACGCACTCCTCATCGGTGGCGTCCAGACGGCCATACCGGATGTTGTCCATGATGGTCCCCGTAAACAGGTGGGTGTCCTGAAGAACCGCCCCCAGGGACCGGCGCAGGTCCTCCTTGCGGATGGCCTTCACCCGGATGCCGTCGTAGGTAATCATGCCCCCCTCAATCTCATAGAAGCGGTTAATCAGGTTGGTAATGGTGGTCTTGCCCGCACCGGTGGAGCCCACAAAGGCGATTTTCTGGCCCGGATCGGCGTAGACCGACACATCCTTCAAAATCCGCTTGCCGGGGACATAGGAGAAGTCCACATGGCTGAACCGCACCGCCCCCCGCAGCTCGGTGAGGCAGTAGTCCTCCCCGGGGACGTTGCGCACGGTGCCCCGGATGAGATGGAGGCCCACCGTTCCGTCAGGACCGGGATACTTCCAGGCCCAGCCGTGGTCGGCCAGCATGGCCGGGTCCGGAACGGCCTCCGGGTCGGTAATCTCGGTGAGGGCCTCGTCCTCGCCCACAAACACCGGAACCAGCTCCATGCCGTTGCCCCGGGGGACCTTCCAGGCCCAGGTCCGGGGCCGGCCCTCGCCGGCGAACAGGGAGAGGGTGCCGTTGGCGTCCTTTTCCGCCGCCACCAGGGTGACTGAGCCCTCGTTGATTTCAGCGGCGGTATCCATCACCTCAAAGATGCGCTCCGCGCCGGCCATGGCGGACAGCAGGGTGGTCATCTGCTGGGAAATCTGGTTCAGGGGCTGGCCCACCTGCCGGGAGTAGTTGAGGTAGATGGCCAGCCCGCCCAGGTCGAAGCCCTGGAGGACAGAGAGCAGTCCGCCAAAGGCGGCGGTGAGGGCGTAGCTGATGTTCATCAGGTTGCCCGCCACCGGCATAATCATGGTGGAGTAGAAGTTGGCCCGCTGGGCGGCATTGCGGTAGGCATCGTTCAGCTCCTTGAACTTGGCCTTGGCCTGCGCCTCATGGGTGAAGGCCTTTACCACCTTCAGCCCCTCAATGGTCTCCTGGATTTCTCCGTTGACCGCCCCCAGGGCGGCCTGCTGCTTCTGATAAAACTTCCGGCTGCGGCCCCCCAGCTGCTTGAAGAAGAACATGGTAAGGGCCAGCACCAGGGCGGTGGCAAGGAACAGCTTCCAGTTGATAACCAGCATCAGCACCACCAGCCCCGCAAACATCAGACAGCTGGAGAACAGGGATACCATGCTCTGCTGAAGGGCCATCTGCACATTGTCCGCGTCGTTGGTGAACCGGCTCATGAGTTCGCCGTGGGGGTGCTGGTCGAAGTAGGAGAGGGGGAGCTTTTGCAGGGCGTCGAACAGGTCCTTGCGCAGCCGGTTGACCCCCTTCTCCGCCAGCCGGACCATGGCGGCGGACTGGCCGTAGGTGGCCAGACAGCCCAGAAGGTAGACCCCCGCCAGCCGGAGGATGGCCAGGCCCAGTCCGGCGAAGTCGGTGCAGCCCGACCAGATAAAGTTATTGATGATGGGCCGCATCAGATACGACCCGCCCAGATTGGTCCCCACCGAGACCAGAAGGCAGAACAGCACGAACAGCAGAGGCAGCTTGCTTTTGGTGAGGTAGCCCACCAGGCGGCCCATGGTCCGTTTCAGATTTTTAGGCTTGACATAGCCCCCTTTTGGGGCTTGATGAGGTCCTGGCATTATCCGCCCACCCCCTCTTGCTGAGATTGGTAGATCTCCTGATAGATTTTGTTGGTTTTCATCAGTTCCTCATGGGTACCCTGGCCGGCGATGTGGTCGTCGTCCAGAATGAGAATTTCGTCAGCGTACTGCACGGAGGAGATGCGCTGAGCGATGATAATAACGGTAGTGTCCTTGAGATTCTTGTGGAAGGATTCCCGGATGGCCGCCTCAGTGGCCGAGTCCACGGCGGAGGTGGAGTCGTCCAGAATGAGGATGGCCGGCTTGCGGAGCATGGCCCGGGCGATGCACAGCCGCTGCTTCTGCCCGCCGGAGACATTGGTGCCCCCCTGGGTCAGCCGGGTGTCGAAGCCGTCGGGCAGACCCATGATGAAGTCGTAGGCCTGGGCGTCCTTGGCGGCCTGGATAATCTCCTCCTCGGTGGCGTCCGGCTTGCCCCACAGCAGGTTTTCCCGAATGGTGCCGGTAAAGAGGATGTTGGTCTGGAGTACCATGCCGATACGGCCCCGCAGCTCCTCCAGGGGGTAGTCCCGCACGTCCACCCCGTCCACCAGCACAGAGCCGCCGGTGACGTCGTAAAACCGGGGGATCAGGTTGACCAGCGAGGATTTTCCCGTGCCGGTGCCCCCCACAATGGCCACAAACTGGCCCGGCTCCACGGTAAAGCTGATGTGGGACAGCACGTCGTCCCCTGTGCCGGAGGCGGCGTACTTAAAGGAGACATCCTTAAACTCCACCATACCCCTGGGGGCGGGAAGGAGGGAAGTTTCCTCTTTGTTTTGAACGGAGGGAACGGCCTCCAGCACTTCATTGATTCGCCGGGCGCAGGCCTGGGCCCGGGACAGTTGGAGGAGAGACATAGCCACCATCATCACGCTCATCAGCACCTGCATGATGTAGCTGAGGAAGGCGTTCAGGTCGCCCAGCAGGAAGTCGGCCCCCATAACCATCCGTCCGCCGAAGTAGAGGACGGCCAGGGTGGCTCCGTTCAGGCACAGCATCATGATGGGCATAATGGCGATAATCCGCATACCCACGGTGAGCCCGGCGGTCATCAGCTCGTCGCTGGCGCGGTTAAACTTCTTCCGCTCGTGGTCCTCCCGGACAAAGGCTTTTACCACCCGGATGGCCACCAGATTCTCCTGGAGCACGTTGTTCAGTCCGTCGATCTTCTTCTGCATGGCGTCGAAGAGCTTGGTGCACACCTTCATGAGTACGGCGATAGCCAGCACCATCAGGGGGATGATGACCAGAAGAATCACGGCCAGCCGGGCGTTGAGGTACAGGCTGACCCCCAGGGCGGCGATGAGCATCACCGGAGCCCGGACCAGCATCCGCAGGCCCATGGCCAGCATCATGGTCATGGCGTTCACATCGTTGGTCATGCGGGTGATGAGGGAGGCGGAGGAGAAGCGGTCGATGTCGGCAAAGGAGAAGTCCTGCACCTTGTTGAACAGGCACTGGCGCAGGTTGCCGCCAAAGCCCTGGCTGGCGAAGGCGGCGTATTTGGCGGCCAGCACGCCGCAGGCCATAGAGACGGCGGCCAGAACAAGCATAGCGGCCCCCAGGGTGAAGATATAGCCGGTGTCCCCCGAGGGGATGGCCACGTCCACAATCTCCGCCATGACCAGGGGAAGGAGCAGCTCGCAGATGACCTCCAGGATAATGAGGACAGGGGATTTTATAGCGTCTTTTTTGTAACCCTCCAAATGGGTCAGGAACAGGGAAAGCAAAGTAAAATCACTCCTTTTCGTGGGAATCCGGACGGGTCAGATTGTCAAGCATCCGGCGCTGAAACTGAGCCAGCAAATCCAGCTCCTCGGGGGAGAAGCCATCCATCATCCGGGCGGACACCCGGAGGAATACAGCCCGGCAGCCCTCCACGGCGTTGGCCCCCTTTTCGGTGAGGATCACGCGGTTCCGACGGGCGTCTCTGGGCCAGGGCTCCCGGCGGACATAGCCGTCCCGTTCCAGACATTTTAACGAATTGGCTATGGCGGGAGGGGAGACGTGGAGCAGGTCGGCCAACTCCCGCTGGGCCTGGAACTGGCCCTCCGGGTCCTCGTCGGCGGACTGGAGGATGGACACCAGCATGGGGTGGCCTACCTTCTCCAGGCCCGCGGCGTTCAGCTCCGCCTGCACCGCCGAGCGGTGGGCATTGCTCAGGCTGCGGGACAGCAGCTCCATCTCGTGAAACGATACTTCCACGAGAAGACCTCCTTTCAAACAAATTGTTAATCAGTTAATGATTAACGTGTTGATTATTTTACCCCGAAAGAAAAAAATGTCAAGCGTTTTTTGCGGAGTTCAAAAATTGTTTACAGACAAAGAAAACAGCCGCCCAATCGGACGGCTGTTTGAAAATCGGAAGAAAATCAGCGCTTGGAGAACTGGGGGGCGCGGCGGGCGGCCTTGAGGCCGTACTTCTTGCGCCTACTCCGAAAAAATCCCCTATTTTCAAGGCTTGCGGGAGTTATTAAATTAAATGCACCCCGATTTGCACCCCAAAATCTACTATTTTGGATTGTTCGCAAATGCCTGATTGACCTTTGAAATGAGGTCTTTGGGCTGATTATACGTCAAATGTGCGTAAATGTCCAGTGTGATCTTGGCGTGTTCATGGCCTGCCAGCACCTGCACCGTCTTGACGTCAACGCCGGCCAGGAGCAGGTTCGTGATGTAGGTGTGTCGGAGCTGGTGCGGTGTCACCTCAAAGTTGATGCTGTACACCACATCGCTGTTGTGGGCGGCCCGCTCCCCCAGGACGGGGGTCACGGTGTGCGGGATCTTCTGGCCATTGACATAGCGATAGTACGTCCGCTCCCGAACGGTGCGGGTTCGCACATAGCCCCACACCCGGCGCCACTGTGTTTCTGACAACGCACCGCCATCCCGGTTGGCAATCACAAAATCGGAGTTGGACTTTTCCTTGACGGCCTTCAGACACTCCACCAGCTGGGGCGGGATCGGGATCGTCCTCTTTGCCGCCTTCGTCTTCAGGTCGGTCAGGATGACCGGCCTGTTGTGTTCTGTGTGCCAGGCCCGGCAAACGGTGATGTGCGGGGCGTCCCCCTCAAGGAAGACGCTGTCCCACTGGAGGGCCAGGGCCTCCTCCCGGCGCAGGCCGGAGTAAAGGCACAGCATGATAAATGGATAGGGCGGCAAGCCCCGAACCGTGTCCAGGAGGGTTGTGACCTGCTCATCGGTGAGGGCTTTCTTCTCCTTCGGAGTTTTTCCGCCGCGGGGGTTTAGGTTCTTGCAGGGCGACTCATCAATGATATGGCTTTCCAATGCGGAGCCGAAAATCATCTTGTAGAGCATCTGCACTCCCCGGTAGATTGAGGCTGACTGCGCAGCGGCCTTGTTGATGGCCATCTTCACATCGTCCGGGGTGACCTCGGCCATGTACTTGTTCCCCAGCGGCTCGATGACGTAAATCTTGACCTTGGAGGTGTAGTCCACCAGGGTGGTGGTGTGGATGTGGGAGCCGTGCATGGTGAGCCACTTGGTGGCGTACTCCTCCACGGTAGGGTTGTCCCGGTGATAGATGTTCTCCTCAATCTCCCGCTGGACGATAGCAATCTTCTCCGTCAGCTCCTCCGGCGTCTTGGCATAGAGGGAGATACGCCGTCCATCCGGCCCCTTGATCCGCTTTCTGTACTCGCCTCGGCTGGCTACAAATCCATAGGTTGGCTTTTTCGGTCGAGCCATGTGGACACCTCCCCTTCTACTTTTCTGTGCAGAACAACGGTATCATATTTCCCGCCCCGGTTTGCGCTGGGGCGAATTTTTATGCTTCTTGAACCATTCGATATTGACCGAATTTTTTATATTTCCCCGATTGAACCAAGTCATCGGAATAACCGATTAGCTTTTCTTGGCCTTCCTCGTTGAGGCTATCGTAGTTTCGACGCAACGCTTCAAATTGTGGGTCAGAGCCTTGCGCCAAGAGCGATGAATAAGGAGAACAGCATCGGGCATCATCAGACAAGCCCAAAAGCCAATCGGTTGTACAACCGCACACATCCGCCACCCTTGCAAGATAATCACTACCAGGCTCCCGTGAACCATTTTCATAATTGGTAATAGTCCGATAAGACATATTTAGAGTTTCGGCAAATTCCTTGCGGTTTTGACCAATAAACTCACGGGCCTTTACCAAGCGTTCGCGCATAAGAGCATAGTCCATAGGAAACACAACCTTTCTTTAATGTTTGATAATTGTACCATGCGTCAAAACGGAAATCAAGAAATTTTTACTCGAACCGGGTAAATGTTTTTTGAATATCGCTTGACATTTCTCCGTAACGGGTATATTATATGGTTGCAGTTACTCGAAACGGGTAAACAAGAAAGGACGTGAAAGCATGACCTACCCAAACATTGAAGCGGAGAGAGCAAGAGCTGGTATGACCAAAGAAGGACTTGCAACGGCCCTCGGTGTTAGCCCGAGCACAGTTAAAAATTGGCAGAGCAACAAGACTGAAATTCCTGCCAGCAAGATTGTGGCGATGGCTACTCTCTTCGACGTGACCACCGACTATCTGCTTGGGCGCACCAATCAAGCGTCCACCAGCATATAGCCAAAAGAGCGAAGCGAGGTAAACCTTATGTCTGAACGAGTAAGTACTTTGAGCATTGATTCTGCAATCCGCATTGCAAAAATTATTGCCACCGCACCGGTAGCCCGAATGCCGATGATTACTCAGCTTTTCCACCAAGCATCGGTAGATTTGGAAGGGTTGGAGGAACTGATGGAAAACAGTACCCTCACCAGTCAAAATCTGCTGATTGACACGGATGAATTTGTTCGTGAACTGACGGAGGGCCGGGAGTTGACTGCCCGGGGATACCTGTTCACGCCGAACGAATTCAATCGGTTCTGCTTGGATAGGAACCTCCAGCCCCGTCTGGTGAAACGGCACCTCTATGCAAAAGACTATATTGAGGCAACGAAGGAATCCGATGGGAAACTGACCTATTCCGTATCAATTTGGATTGACGGTATTTCTCAACGGCGTGTTGTTGTAAAGCCACTCTAAAAAACGCCCCGCTGGCGGAGGAGGTGAACAAAGATTCTGGAACCGAACCAAAGCACCCTTCTACGACAAAGCAGCCAGCCGGATGGCACCCGACTGACTGCTGAAGAAATCGCGGAGGTGGCTCAAGGCCCCACCCTCCAGGAGGTAATGGCACACTTCGGCCATGAAACGATAGGCGAGTGGAGCAGCACTTGGCTGAACAAGCCAGGACAGCTCGAGCGACTTTCTGGACTGCCGGAGTTCATCAAGATGCTGGGGGTTGACAGAAGGTACCGGATCATCTTCGACTATGACCCAGCCTACCCCAAGATGCTCTTACAAGCTACGGCCTCAGATCCCAGCCAGTGACGTCAGTAAGTACACACTGTTCTGGAAGACTAAGTGCGGACTTGAAATCATCCAGCGATGTAAAATCGCCCAGTTTTTCCTCAATTGCATCGAACGCAATCAACAGACCATTTTTGTTCATGCGATTGAGAACCATGAAAGATACGGTTCGCAGTTTAGTGTCTACCTCGCGCTTTTGTTCTGCGGTCAGGTGAGAAACATCCACACGATATACTCTTGCCACTTGAATCACCCCCTTTCCCCGGCAAAATTCTACCACAAGCTGAAGGGTGAGGCAACGCAAAAACAAAAGCGCCCTGCCGGGTGAAGCGAACACCTGACAGGGCGAGCGACCCATTGAAACCACAAAAAGGCCACAGTTGGATTATATCACATCCACCTGTTGGCTGACAAGTACGCAATCGACAAGGAGTGACGCAAATGACGCTTATGACCCGAAAAGAGGCAGCGGCCCGGCTGGGGATGTCATTGCCCACGCTGGATCTTGAGCGCACCACCGGCCGGCTGGCCTACATACAACGGAAACCCGGCAGCAAGGTCTGGATTACCGAGGAGGCCATCGCCGAGTACCTGGCGCGGGCCACCCACCAGGCCAGACCGGAACTGAGGACGTCCCGGACGGCCTACCGGCGGCGGGCCTGACCACAGAAAGGAGTTTTTACAGATGAGACGCAAACGGAGCTTAGCCGCGGTGCTTTTTGAGCTGGCCGCTGTGCTCCTGGTGACCGCCCTAGCCTTTGCGTGGGGCAAGCAGACCGCCCTGGCTGAGCGGGGCTACAACGCTATCGGCGGAGAGTACCTTCTCCTGATCCTCCCCGCCATGTACTACACTGGAAAGCGGACGATTCTGGACTGGATTGCCGACCTCCGGGAGCTGAAGAAAGGACGGTATTAAGGGATGGACGGAAACATTAGAGGCGGCACCCTCCTTATCAGGACTGTCGGCGACCAGTCTGAGGTGGAGGTCTCCGGGACTCGGATGGACATCATCTTCAACTGGACTGCCCTGACCAATCAGATTTGCCAGACCATCGGGGCCCCGCCGATTGCCCTCGCTGCCATGTTGCCGGGGCTGATCAGCGACTACCAGCGCAATGCCCTCAAGTGCGAAATCAAAATGGAGGGGAAAGCGGGGTCTGGGCGGTGAAAATGGCACTGAAGGGCAACACCCTGATCCTGGTGGAGGTGGACAACGTACAGTTCGCCATCATCAAGAGCTGGAACAAGATGAAGTGGGATAAGAAAAGCCAGTCCCTCTATGGAACCGCCGACATCGAACTGCTGGACAAGCTGACCAGCATCGTCCACCTTCCCTCCACGGTGGAGCAGCGGTGGCGGGAGCTCCACGCCCTGCAGGATGCGGTGGACCGGGAGCGGGTGAACCCGGAGCCGGTCCCCTTCTACAAGTACCCCGTGAAGATGCCGCTCTACGCCCACCAGGTTCGCGGGGCGAACATGGCCATGCTGACCTTCGGATGGATGGTACCGAAGGGAGGTGTAGTGCATGGATGAATACAAAGAGGGCGAACTGATTATTTACAAGAACGGAGATAGCTACGAAATTGGCAAGATTAAGCGGCTAACCCCTACTGGTGCTTTTGTTTGGTACAGCGAGGGTGACACTGCTGCCAAAACGCCCTATGAGGCGATGCACAAAATTATCAACGCCCACGCCATTAAGTACACCAGACTGGGCGGCGGCAGCGGGGAGGTGTAGCGCATGGATAGCAATGTCACGATGGACGCCATTGTCACCTTGAAGAAGCTGGGATGGAAATGACCACCCTGGGAGCGGACTGGTCTCGGACGTGCGAAGGTTGCCGCCATGTGGTCGAGGTACCATGGCCGGTGAAAGGCTCCTATCATGAGACGGTCACGGCCTACCGATGCTTTGCACCGGGGTCGCACCATGGCTACCACATCGGAACAGAGCGGCTTCTGCCGTATATCCCGGCGTGGTGCCCAGAACGGAAGAAAGCCGCCCCCGATGGTGCGAACATCGAGGACGGCGGGCCGGAAGGCCAAATTTAAGTACACCCTCAGTATAGAGGGTCAAGGAAGGAATGTCAAGCCATGAACGAATGGTACGAGCAGGCCAAGAGCAAGCTGGAGGCCGAGAAGAACTCCGGCAGCTACGACAGATATGCCAGCGCCATGAAGGGTGCCGTGTGCGAAGCACTGGACGGGTTCTGCCGCCAGGATGCGGAGTTTGCCCAGGCGGTTGTTCAGGGCGGCACCTTCGAGGACTGTATGAAGGCG
>CANPFP010000061.1 GCA_947573385.1 uncultured Bacillota bacterium
TGGTGAGGGTGGTGTACTGCTTGATGATCATGGCGCTCTTGGGGCCGTGGCCCAGCGGCATCATGTCGTTCACCGTGTAGAAGGGAACCTTCTCCCACCTGCCGGTGGTCTCGTTCTTCACATTCCGAGTGCTGGTGCCGTAGAAGTGGGTCTTGCAGATGTCATGGAGCAGCGCCATCATGATCACGCTGTCATCCGGGATGGTGTCCACCACCTTCCCAGCAGCCCGGTACTCCCAGCTGCCATCGCTCCGCCAGGAGAGCAGACCGCGCAGGGCATCCAGGACGTTGAGGCTGTGCTGGAGGAGGCCACCGGGACAGGCCAGGTGGTACTTGGTGCTGGCCGGGGCCTTGTAGAAGTCGCTTTTCTGGATGTACTCCAGCAGCTTGTCCATGCCGGGCCGCTGCACCTTGGCCAGCTCTGCCTCAAATCGGGCAATGTTGTTTTCGATGTTCATTTACGTGTCCTCCTTCAAAAAATTCTGGCCGCAGAAGATGCACCGCTCGGTGCTGTACGGCATCTGCCCGCAGGCCGGGCACTGCGGCTCACCCTCCGGGATGATTTTGTCCACCGTGCTGTCATACGAGGGAATCCAGCGGAGCTTGACCGGTGGTTTCTTGCCGTTGGGCTTGTCATCATCCTCCGGCTGGTGTTCACAGCCGCGGCACATCAGTCCCCGGTCGCACTTGAAATTCTCGTTCCAGTGGCAGTTGAACTCAAGCATCAAGGCCACCGCCTTTCGTAGCAGCAGTGCCTTTGTAGTAGATGCGCTTGGCCTCGTAGATGTGGGTGCATTTCAATGTCGGCATATCCATCTCCACGCAGACTTGGCGGCCCTGTCTGAAAATCCTCTTCACCCGGCCAGTCTGCACATTCCCCATGGGGTGGCCCTCATCGTTCAGCGTCTGGAACCGAAAACTCTCTCCTGCAAAGCCGGTGAAGTTGGCTCCCGAAAAACTCGATAATTTCATGGCACCGTCTCCTGCTCTACCCAAGTTTCATCCAGCGGTATGAGGTTGAGATCATCGTAGATGTCGGGGTAGAGAATTCCAACCCATAGGCTGTGCTGCATTTCCTTCCCCTTCGCAACCTCGGCATTCCAGTCTGTTATTTCGGAGTAAAGCTCCTTTTTCCCTATGTCGTTGTCATTTTCATACAATTGGTTCTCCAACTGATAGAGCAGGGAACTATATACCTGCTGTTTCTCGGCCTTTTCTCCTGCTGCGCACAAGTTAACGTCCACTGCGAAGATGATCATAATCAGCGCAACAAACCCAGCCAAGACGGAAACAACTATGCAAATCAAGCATAATCCATCTAAGTACCAGTCATCCAGCACTTTTGCGGCAACTGCGAATATCACCGTGATGGCAATAAACAAAAGCAAGGCAAGCATTTATTTAACCTCCTGCAAAATTTTCTCCCCTGCGGCCCTGAGCGCCGGCATCATCTCCTCCTGTTCCTTCTTGATCCGGTTGTACTCGCGCATATACTTCTTGAAGGTGCGCTCTGTGAATCGCTTGGCGTGGGCCACCTTGATTTTCGCTTGGATGGCCTTCCGCCGCTCGACCAGCGACCGCATCTTGGCGTCCGAAACGAAAATCAGGAACTTCGCTCCGCAGGAAGGGCAGGAAAGGTACTGTACCTCCAGGTCATCCTTTTTGATGGAGCCGATGCGGGAATCGTCCACAATGAACTGCGCCCCGCATTCATCACAGTCAACTGGTTTGTCGAATAGACTCATGGCGTTTCCTCCTTGACAAAGCTGGTATGGTCGTGAGTGCCAGCCATTTCGAGAAAAGTAATTGCAGATCTCGTAACCACTTCGTTTCGATCCGTCCCATATTTGTCTGCAATTTCGATAAGCTGGCCGAGGAAGGAAAATGCAGCTTTGCTTATTTCCTCTGCCATCTCTTGCATATTGTCCACGCTTATTCCTCCTTCAGCTGTGGCGGGTATCGATAATCCCTGCCAGTGTAATCGCTGTTGATCCAGCACCCGCTTTCGGGGTGGCCCTCGGTTTTGGGCCACCAGAATTTCTTGAACACCCGGTTGTAGATCCACCCGCTGTCCAAGCGCCGGCAGTGGCGCATCCAGTAGCGGTTGAAAACCTGGAGCCGGGGCTCGTAGGTCTTGTTGATCAGTTCATGGTACTCATCCATGTCCAGCCGGTCGATCAGGGCGGCCCGGAGCTGGTCGACCAGGCCACCGGGCTTCTTTTCATCTTCGCCAATGGTGGCGAGGCATTTGGCCAGCCACTCATTTCCGGCTGTGTCCTCCGGGTAGGTGGGGAAGTCCTCCTCCAGTTCAACGCACTTCCGATAGAACCAGACCGCCCCGTCCATGACCTCCGCCACCAGCGTGTTGTAGGATCGCTCGTAGGTGGTCTGAAGTTTCTGGAGCGGAACCTTCTCCCGGTTGAGTCGGAGTTTCTCAAAGTCGGCGTGGAACCTCTCAAGCCGCTGGCCTTCATTCTCCATTTTGGTGCCTCCTTCCGTTGCCCTCCCACGCGGCCACAGGGCCGCGCAGGAGAGCCTTGTGCTTGGGGTGGTATCCTTACCCTCGCGCACTCGTAAACGCGCCCCTGTGCGGCGGGAAACCGGCCCCTTTCACCTAATCCCGCAGGGCAGGTGAAAGGCCGTAACCTTTTGGGGCTCAAAGCCTCCCGCCGATTCCTTTCACCTTTCACCTAATTATTTGAACTCACACCGTTTTTTTAGAGCCATGTCCGTAAGTCAAAAAATCGTGATTTGCAATCGTTCAGCAATAATACTGTGTAATTGGTGAAATTAGGTGTAATAGGTGAAAGGTAAAACCGCTATCCTTTGCCGCTCTAAGGCTTGACCGCCTTTCACCTAACCTTTCACCTGGCCTTTCACCTAAAATCAGGCGAAAGGCTTTTTGCTCAGAACGGCAGTTCCTCGCCTTCCCCATCAATGGGTTCAAATTGCTGTTGCTCCCATGCAGGCTGTGCAGTGCTGGCCCTGGCGTCGGCCAGTTCCTCCGCATCGTCCACGGGGTCTTCAGCCTTGGACAATTTCCCGATGTAGAACTCCACAAAACGGCTGCTCCGTGTCCCAAACCATTTCATAACGGTGTAGGTTTTTCGGCCACCACGTTCGGTGTAGGACGAAATCAGGTCTTTTTCGGCCATGTACTTCATTGTTTTGCGAGGCGAGTACCCAGCTTTCGTCAGTGCCTGGTTCAACATGGAGGGGAAAATGTATGCGGTGTTGCCGGTATCGCTGGTAAAGCCCAGACAGGTGCCCACAGTGTTGGGGCCGAAGTACGCCTTGTTCGACAGCACCCAGTCCACAATGAACTGCACCGCGTTCTCGTTGACGTCAGTGGCATTGCTTTCTACCTGGTTGACCAGGATGTCCGAGGCCATGCGCTTGGCTGCGGCCCAGGAGTCCTCCCACTTCTCGCCGAAGAACCAGGTATCGATGAGGGCGTCGGCCAGGGCCACGGCGGAGATGCCGGCAATGTGGGAGCCGTTCTTGCCCTCGCTGATGCCCCGGACATAGTTCTGCATTTCCTCGTAATACTCCACAATCCGGCGCTCATCCATCTGAAGGATCTTCTCGATGAAGGCCGGGCCAGCCCAGCCGCAGTCTGTGGCTGATTGCTGGTGCATGAGGGCCGCATCCGCCTCGTTGTCAAAGGGGCCGCCGTAGATTTCCAGCACACGTGTGCTGACGCCTGTCTGGGTGGTTTCCGTGCTGAGAGGCTCCTCACCGGTGGCCAGGGCCACGGTGCGCCATTGGTGGATGGTCTGGAGGCCCCCGCCCTTGCTGCCCCGAATTTTCCCGGTGCCACTGGCGATCATGTACACGATTTTCTCCAGCGCACCCTGGTTGTTCCCGGCCAGCTGGCGCTCATCGATGCCGAGGGGGAGGTCGCAGTAAAATGCCGCCGTCCGCTCCAAGCCCACCTGGGTGGCATTGAAGCTGACCATGAGCCGCTCCGGGTCGCCCCAGGCGGAGAGGGCCGCCTTGAGAGCTGCGGTCTTGCCGCCCTTGGAGCCACCCCAGTTATACACAAAGAATATCCGTTGTTTCACAATGCGGAGCAGCGGCGCCGCGAACCCTGCCGCCAGGATAAAGCGGAACTTCATCCGCGCCCGATGGGGGGCCATGTGCTCCACCCACCGCTCCATGGTGCCGTTCTTGCAGTAGGCCGCCGCCATGCCCCGCTGGGATGGGTCGATGTCCAGGGTCAAGCCGTCATCGTGGCCGGGGAGGAACCGCTTTCCCGGCTGCCAGCCGAAGGTGGACGTGGCGTCATTCTTGGGGATCAGATCGATATTCTCGGCCTCCAGCGCCCCCAGGAAACTGACCACCCGCTTGGCGTTCTCCGAGGTGACGGTGCAGCCCAGGTCGGCCAGGGTGGTGATGGACCGGCTGGAGAAGATGGTGGAACGGGGGTAGATGGCGGTCTGCCACTGGCCGTCCCGCTTGAATGCCACCTCGATTTTCTCATCGCCGGTTTCCAGGCTCTTGAGGCGCTGCGTGAGGATGATGGGCGTCCTGCAGACGCTTACAGGGGTGTATGTCTTTTGGTCTATGGCGCTGATGCCTTTTTCCGAGTAAATCCAGCCCTCCGGCTGGCGCAGGTTGATGGGCGCCCCTTCTATGGCCTCCGGGGTGAGCTGCGCATCCAGGTCTATCCGCTCTGCTTTCTTGAGGCCCTCCCTGATCAGCTGGGCCGCCTCCTCCTTGCCGTGCTTGATGTAGAGGTCGCTGGGGTCTTTCGTCCCCAGGCGATCGCATGACCAGATGTAGACCTCGCCGGTGAACCCGCCTTCCTTCAGCCCCCGGAACATCTTCGTGGTGAAGGTCTCCCCACCGCCATCCGGCTCCTTGTGGATGTAGAGTTTCAGCCCCTGGACGGTCGCCGCCTGGTAGGACTTGAACATGGAGGCCCCGGCCACGCCGATGGCGGGGAGGCCCATGTACCACAAGCTCTGCGTGTCGCTCTCGCCCTCCACCAGGATGGCCCAGCCGACCTTGCGGATCTCCGGGAGCCGCCACTCACCGTAAAGGCATATCTTCCCGGCGCTGCCCCGCTGCCAGCGGAACTCCTTCTTGCCGTACCGCTTTCGGGTGGCCACCTGCTGGCCGTCCTCGGTGAAGTAGGGTATCTGAAGGCAGGTAAGCCCGCCCCGCTCCTTCCTCGTGGTCACCCGGCAGGTTTCTGTGAGAAAGTCCACCGGGAGGTGCTTATCAAAGCTGTATTGCTCCACACTGTAGGAGGCGAGGCCGGGGGCGGTGTCACCCTTTGGCTTTGCCGCAGGCTTTGGCTGCTCCTGGGCCACTCCGTACTTCGCCAGGATTTCCTTGTACGCCTGCTTGGTGTCGATATTGTGGTACTTCGCCCAAAAGGTGATGAAGTTGCCACCCTCATCCTCCGAAAAGCAGTGCCATTTCCCCGTTTTCAAATCCACGGAAAAGCTGTTTTGCTTATCCCGGTGGAAGGGACACAGGCCCACCAGGTTGTCCCCGGCTATTTGGTATTTCTCAATGACGGCGGTGTACTCCGCCCGGTAGTCCACTACCCGGTCGAGGTCTACATTATCTCTTGCCGCCATGCACATCACCGCCTGTCAATTGTAAAATCTTCATCCTGGTGCTCCCATTGGTGCATTGTGGGCTGGCACCGCCCGGAGGCGGCACCAGCCCTATGTGGCTTAAGCGAAGGGCAGGGGCGCGTCCCCATCCTCGTGGGGCGGAGCCTCCTCGAAGGAGTTGTCGCCCCCGGTCATGGCAGCGTACTCCGCATCGTCCGGGGTGACGTCCACGGGCCGTCCCTGGGCGGAGGCCGCCGAGGGGGTATAGTCATCCAGGCTGATGGTCATTTCCTTGTACTTGTCCTTGATCTGCCGGCGCATCTCCTTCGCAGCGGCGGCGATCTCCGGGGGCAGGAGGCCCTTCTTCTCGATGACCACCGTGCTGTAGTCGATGCCGTTGGCGTTCGTGGCCTTGGCCAGCTTGAAGGTCAGGAGCAGGCCGGTGTAAGGGACACCCTTGGCCAGAATGCGGTTGAGGGTCTTGTTGACCTCCTTGATGGACGTGGGCGGAACCGTCAGAAGGTAGAAGTTGGGGTCGCCATTCCGCATCATGTAGATGCGGCGCATATTCTTACACGCTTTCCCCTTGCCGCCCTTGACGTCAGAGCCGTAGGCGTTGAGGGGGCAGTGCTCACAGTCTTCCAGGGCGCCGGTCTGCGTGTTCAGACCGCTCTTGCCGTCCATGCTGGAGCAGACCGGGATCTTATCCTCTGGATTGTTGCTGGTGCCGAAGGCGTTCGGCCAGTAGCCGTTGAGCCGGTGGGTGAAGATTACCACTCCGTCGATCTCCTTGAGGTACTCCTCCTCGCCTTCCTCGTCACCCTGGACCTCGTAGGCCAGCTTGCCGCCGGCGGGGATCTTGATCATGCGGCAGGAGATGCCGCTCTCGTCCTCCAGATCTTCCATCTGGTCTTTCAGTTCCGCCAAATCCTCCGGGGAGAGCCCCTCGTAGGGGGTAGCGATTCTGAATTCGCCCACCAGGGCCAGTTCATTTTTCTTGCCTGCCATTTTCATTTACCTCCGTTTATTCATTCTCGGCGGGTTCGTCCCCGCCAACTTCTCCGGCCTCCGCCGGTTCAGCCTCCTCGAACTCGCCACCCGCAGCCAGGTCATCCATAGGGGTGTGCTCCGGCTCCGTCCGCTCTGCTGTGTACAGATCCCGCAAGGTGCGCTGCATCCGGGCCGCAGCGTGGATGATGATGGTCGCCGCCTTCAGAGTGCTGTTGCAGATGGAACTCGTGGCATCGAGGGCGGGAAGGTTCGGATCGGAAAGGGTGCCGAGCAGGGACGCGGTGTCATCCTTGATGGATTTGACGGCGCCGGAGATATTCGCCAGCTGCTCGGCGGCAATGCCGTAGGCTTCGTGGCGGTTGCGCACAAAGGGCGGGGCAACCATGTTCTCAAGGGCCACCTGCCGGTAGTGCTCCTGGATCAGTTGGCCAGCATCGCTGACCGCTTGCGCGGAAAGGTCTTCGATAGCGATCTGCAGCTTGGGCCGGGTATCCAGTTCCATCTGCTCGTAGGGTTCGCTCACTTGCGGCCCCCTCCCTTCTTCGCCGTTTCGCGGCGGCGCCCGATGTCATAGGTCTCGTAGGTGGTGATCACCTTGGCCAGTTCCTCGGACAGCTCCCCGTGCTCCTCCACATAGTCCTTCATGGTGGACTGGAGGGTGCGGCTGTCCACGCGCTCCACGATGATGTCGCCCAAGCCCTCCTCCCGGAGGGTGTCGAGGAAGTTCACCCCGGCCTCGGCCAGAGCCTCCTCCGACCGCTTGCTGTAGATGGTCTTCTCCTGCAGGGTGAAGCGGTAGCCGCCCGTGGCGATGCTGGGGCAGTCATCGTCCACCATCTGCTGGGCGATCTGGGCCTTCGCCGCCTCGATGGCGGCATTGTTCTCCTTGGTCTGCGCGGCCAGGGCCTCCTTCGTTTCCAAGAGGCTCTGATAGCTTCTTACCATGTCAAGCAGTTCCATGTTCTTCGTCCTTTCTTAAAAAAACTGTCGCCAATCATCCACGATGGTCTTCGCCAGGTCTTCCTTGGCGGCCAGCGACTTCAGAATCAACTCATCCACCGTCTTTTCGGCCACCAGGTGGATGTATGTGCAGGGGTGCCGCTGGCCGATGCGGTGGATGCGGCTCAGGCTCTGCTCGTAGGTGGCGTAGTTGAAGTTCTCCGAGTAGTACACGCAGGTGTCCGCCGCCGTCAGGGTAATGCCGGTGCCAGCTGTGTCGATCTGGCCCACAAAGACCGTTGTGGCCGGGTCGGTCTGGAACTGCTGGACGATGTCGCCCCGCAATTCCTTCTTGATGTCCCCGTAGATGGCCACAGTCTGCATCCCGTGCTTGCCGACCATGTCGGCGGCCAGCTTGATGATTTCCATCACCTCCGGGATGAATCGGGCGAAAATCACCAGCTTTTTCTTCCCCTCCAGCACATAGTCCTGGAGGATGTCCGCCAGGGCGTCCAGCTTGCCCCGGCTCACCAGCTGCGGTTTCGCCGCGTCATCCTCCACCAGGAACCCCCCGGTGAATTGCTGGAGCCGGAGCAGCTTGGTCAAAACCGTGGTCGCAGTGATGGTGCCGCCGCCATCCAGCTCGGCATAGCTGTCCCGCCGCAGCCGGTCATAGAGTGTCCGCTCCTTTTTGCTCAGTGTGATGTACCTGTTCTCAAAGGTCTGCTCCGGCAGGTCGAGGGCCTCCTCCTTGGTCACCCGGTAGGCGATGCTGTGTTCTTTCTTGATGAGGGTGTCCAGGTCGCGGTACTGCACGATCTGCTTTCGGTTGAACCCGCCCATCACGCAGTAGCGGCCGCGGAATGCGTAGAAGTTCTGGCCGAAGATGGTAGGGTCGAGGAAACGGTACTGGCTGAAGATATCCACGGCCTCGTTCTGCACCGGGGTGCCGGAGAGGATCATCTTGTACCGGGCCTTGTCCCCCAGCTGGTGCATGGCCTTGCTCTGTGCAGCATCGTGGGTCTTGATGCGCTGGCTCTCGTCCGCAATGATCAGGTCGGCATCGAAGGCCAGCAGACGGTCAAAGATGTCCTCCCGCCAGGTGGACTCGTAGTTGATCACCGCCACCTTCAGCGCCTGGAAGGGGAACTTGTCCAAGTCATCCAGAGCCTTCAGCCGGGACTTTTTGTCACCCAGCAGCACCTTGACGGTGTACTTGAAGTCGGCGTAGTCGTGGAACTCCTTCGGCCACACTGCGCACACGCTGGTGGGTGCCACGATCAGCACCTTGCTGACCTTTCCCATCTGATACCCGGCCCCGACCGTGGCGATGGCCGTCAGGGTTTTGCCTAACCACAGCCCATCTCAAAAAGGAAACCGAATCCTTTGCCAAGGGCTGTCATGTGGCATCACCCCCCATCTGCTCCAGTGCGGCCTTCACTGCCTGCCGCAGCTTGGCGGCCCGCTCCGCATCGGTCTGGGCGATATCGTCCAAGACATCTTCCATCTTCGTATAGGTTTCCTGCCAAGAGGCGAAGAGCACCTTGAACTCAGCCACGTTGGGGTCAGCAGCGGCCAGTTTCTTTTCCAGGCTGCGGATCTGCTCGGCACCCTCGGCCTTGGCTTGGTTCACCGCCTCGGCGGTCAGGGCGTCCTTTTCCTCCTGGGTGAGCTCCCGCACCTCCGGCTCCTTGGCCTTCAGTTCGTCCAGTTCCCTTTGGGCGGCAGCGAGGGCCTCCTCGGCGGCCTTGCGTTTGTCCTCGGCCTGTTTCTTGGCGTCCTTGGCCTTGTTGACCTTCTCCGTCATCTCCTCAACGGCAGCCTTCCGGGCGGCATCCACCGCCGCCGTGTCGGCCTCGGCGGGCCGGTTCCGCAGTTCCTCCAGTTCCCGGAGCAACCGGGCGTGTTCCTCCTCGGCGGATTGGGCGGAGGCGTTGGCATCGCTTAAGGCGTCCTGGAACTTCTGAGCCTTTGCAGTGGCCTTTGCCAAAGCCTCCTTTGCGGCCTGGGCCTCCGCCTTTGCCTGGTCTGCCTCAACCCCGGCGCTGGTCAGCTTGGCCTCGTAGACACGGGCCTGATCGTCAAGCTGCTCCTGGAGCTGTCCTTTTTCCTGACGCAGCTTGGTGGCCTCCTCCTGGGCTGCGGCTGCGGCCTCTTGGGCCTCGTTCCGGGCTTTGAGGGCCTCGTTCAGTTCACGGGTGGTCATGTGCTCCACATCGTTCTCAGCGGCGAACCGTGCCCGTTCCTCCTCATCCGGGATGGCCAGCAGGCTCAGGGCCTTGGAGAAGGTCAAATTCCCAAACGCCTGGGATTTCGGGATGCCGCCGAATAAACTCTGCTGGCTGTCCCCGTACTCCCGGTAGACCTTCATGAAGTTCTGTGCGGCGGACTGGGAGTAATCCAGCTCCCTCTTCAGCCACGCGCCCCACTCACCGTGGGGGAGCATGGCCTTGGCCTCCTCCAGCCGCCGCCCGATCTCAATAGCGTAGCTGAGGATGATGCCCCGCGCCTGGCTCTGCAGGGTGCGGATCTCAAAGGCCACGGCCCCCGCCGTTCTGACAGGAGGCTGGCCTTCCTCCAGGGGTGCCGGTGGGCCACCTACCCCGTACTCCTCGCTGAGAAGCTGGCCCTCAGTCTTTTGGGTCATTTCCACTTCGATCATGCTGCTACTCCTTTCTTCTTGGGCAATTTCGGATTACCCTTTTTATCGCGCCTACTGCCCTTTTGCAGCCAGTCCAGCCAGGTGTCAACGTACTCCCGGTAGACCTCCCGCGGGTCAGGGGCAGCGCGGCGACCATTTACGATCTCGTTTTTGAAGCCGTGGATCTGTACCAGCTTGTTTCCGTTCATCTCAATGGTCAGCCAGGGCTCATCAGGCTTTTTGACCTTCCGCATAAAGAGGATCGTTGTCTTCCCCAGGATGTGCCGATCTGCGTAGCCGCCCACACAGTGCTTGAGCTGACGGCCCTCGGCCAGAATCTCATCCTTGCCCTTGGGAACCCGGATTACAAATCCATCCATCGAAAATCCGTACTTCTTCTCCAGCTTTTCACGGAGCTTGTCATACTCCTTTTCCGCCTGCTGGGCTTGGCGGATACGCTCGGCCTCTGCCGCTTTCAACCGACGCTCCCGTTCTCGATCCTGGGCCGCCCGCTCCCGTGCCAGCTTTTCCCGGTGCTCTCCCGTAGCCTTGTCATGGGCCTCGCCCAAGTTCCGCGGCAGGAGGACATTCTCCCGGTGGAGCGGATAGGTCATTGCCTCGGCGGCGGTCAGGTAATCTCCCCAATACCGCAACGCCGAACCGATGGTGCTCATCCCGCCGTATCGGGCACATCCCACCTTGTCGTCCAAGTATCGGATCAGCCGCTCCGGGGCCAGGTTCCACTTCTTTGCCGCCTGGAAGGTCCCCCGGATGTCCAACCCTCTGGACATCCACTCCACGCACGTTGCCAGGGGGATGCGGCCCTTCAGCTTTTTGTGCAACTCCAGAATCTGAATATCGCGGTTCGTGCCAAGGAAGAGTTTCATGTCCTGGCGGTTCAGCCCGAAGGCTTTAGCCGGGTTTGGCTCGTCCCAATTGATGACCGTTGCGTGTTTCACTCCCCGGTCCACAAGGTCTCTGACCACATCATTCATTCCGGACTTCATCAGCATCTCGATTTGCCTGGGGTAAAAGCAACAAGCGGTCAGGAACTCCAGAAACCGGCTGCCTTTCAGGTTAAAATCTGCCGCACAGCAGTAGCGGAAGGGGCTCTCTTGAATCTCGTCCAGACCGATTACATCATAGCCGATGCCGTAGTCTGCATTTGCGTAAAAGGGGCTGTGGATGTGCCACTTGCCCTTGGCAAGCGGGCCGTCTTGCCTCTGGATGTATCCGAATGGGCTGTTCCCGTACCAGCTGCGAGTGGTTTCCTCAGCCAGCCCCGGCCGGAATCGGTACACGCCCACCAGCTTGCATGAGGGCTCCCCATCCAGGTCATAGCCCACCGAGTAGTGCTTGCTGCAATCGTAGGCCCTGGCCCACAACGCTCCCCGGTACCATCGCAGAACCACCGCCCGCCGGTAGCTGGAGAGGTTTTCCCGCTTGCCGGTGTAGCGAAGTTCCTTCACGATGACCGGCTTTCCGCAGAAAGGGCACTTCACGTTGGGCTTTGGCGAGTCACACCACCGATTTCTCGGCTCCCGCTGGTGAGGTTCGTACATGACTGCCATGAAGTTCCGATCCGGAGTGCTCACCATCATGTCACTGGTTCCGACCACCTTGTACTCATGGCAGCAGGTGGTCCAGATTTCTTCGGTACCGGAGCGGCGGAAGATGTACGCAGGGAATAGGGCGTTGATGGCCTCCAGTTCTCCGTCCCGCAGGGGTGGCGCCGACTTAGCAAACCGCTCGGCTTTCTCCTGCTCTGTCACAGTACCCGCCTCCCTTACAGAAAATCATCCAGGGAGAGGATCTTCCGCTCGGCCTTCGGTGCTGGCATAGGCTCCGGCTCCTCCTCGGCCTCAACGCTGGCGCAGAGGTTGACACTCATCTGAAACCGCACATCCGCGCCAGGGAAGTAAAACTGCACCGCCCGGCGGTACGCCTCAATATCGGGGATATGCTGTCCGCAGTTCTTGGCCACCGCCTTCATACAGTCCTCGAAGGTGCCGCCCTGAACAACCGCCTGGGCAAACTCC